>NZ_WOVC01000086.1:0-2962 GCF_011378635.1 Methylosinus sp. RM1 | reverse complement strand
TTCCGCCGCGAGCGTCACGGATTTGTGGGGCGAGAAGGTGAAGTCGTAGCCGCTGATTTCTCGTTTGTGCTTCGACCAGTCCTCTCCCGTGTCGGCGCGCTTGCCCTCGAAGAGCCGGTCGAGCTCCTCGTCCTTGGGCGCGTGGTGAGAATTGATGCCCAGCGCGCGGGCGACAGAGAGCGGCATGTCCGATCGCCACGCCGGTCCGGCGTCGCGGCCGGTGAAGTAGCTGGTGAGGCGCGAGCCCGGCTCCAGCTGCTGCTGGCCGAGGGCCTCGGTCGCCTGCTCGGGCTGCGGGCCGAGCCTCGCTTCCGTGAAATACATGCGGACGAGCTTGCCGTCGGACGCCGCGGCGAACTTGCGGAAAGTGATCATCGCTCAGGCCTTCGCGAGGGAAGAAAAGCGCTTTTCCAGCGCCTCGACGATTTTGTCCGGGAGGCTTTGCTGCATGTCGGCGAGGAGTTCGAAGGTCTTCCGCGAGAGGATGAGCTGCTCGCGGTTCTGCGCGATCAGATGGGCGAGCAAATCGCTCAGTGTCGGCTCGCCGGCGTCGTCCTTGGGCGTGAGCAGGACGATGATCTCGTCGAGGCGGGCGATGGTGATGCGGATCTGCTCGTTCTGAAGGCCGACCGCTTCGACGATCTGGTGGGCTTCCTGCTCGACGCGAGCGAGCCCTTCTTTCAATTCGTTGGACATGATTGCGCCTCCGCTACGAGCACGAAGGGTCGTCGGAGTCCGCGCGAATGAAAACGATCGCCGCCGAAAGATTCGAGCTGGCGTCGGGCGCTGGCGGCGCGCGGTTCGCGACATCAGCGGTCATGGGCGCTCACACCGCGCGGCGCCGGCGACCGCTCTACGGAGAGTCGCCGGCGACCGGGGATGCTCCCGACGCCGCCACTGCAGATTTGAGATGTGGAGCCGCTTTGAACACGACGATACGACGCGACGAGACGAGAGCCGCAGCTCCGGTTCTCGGATTGCGGCCCGGACGAGCGTTTTTGGAGCGGATGCGAAAAGTGCCGAAGGCGCGAAGACTTACGTCTTCTCCGCTGGTCAGGGCGGACAGCATTTCCTCGAGCGCGCAATCGAGCAGGGCTTTTGCGTCCGCGCGGGAGAGGCCGGGGATGCGCGCGTAAATGGCATGCGCGAGGTCGTCACGCGTCACCGTGCTCCTGGAAACAGCTGCGTCCAAAATCCCATCCGGCTTTCCGCCGTTCCCTCGAAAACACACGGCGTCGCCCGCAGGGCAAACCGAATCACAGTGCGGCTTGAGATTGTCTAACCCGCAGGTACGGGGCAGACCAGCGCCGGCCGCGCTTGGTATTTGGTCACTGCGGTTTTTCGTTGGCGATCCCTGCGAGTAGCCGGCAGCCCGCAAGTTCGCGGGCGCCTATGGCGAGGATGCGCCAGGAGTGGACGTTCGCCTGGCGCCATATCGGCGTGTCATCTGATATATGACTGGCGTATCTGACGGCGCTTGCTGTCGGCGTGCATGCATAGCAAATGTTTTTCCGTAATCAGATAATTGCACTATAGTTGATTTGCCGTTATGGCTCGCATCAAGCAAATTCTGCGCAACGAACTCTTTTATAATACGTTCTGCACCTGCTTGATCATTAGTGCAAAGCATCCCACAAATAGTAATACACGCTCTTCGCCAAGGAAATGCCAACGAAAGTTCGCTATTAACATAAATAAATAAGTCTATTATCGACATATTAGTATTGCTGTAATCTTTAATGAAATCGCTAACCTTACTTTGTGACATTTTTTCTAACCTGTAAGCCATATCAGAAGGGACTATTAAGCCACTCTGCTCCAGTTTTAGCTGATCGATCTCTTCTTGTAGGGAACGCCGTTCTTCAGACAACTTAGCTATTTCATTTAGGGCCGCCGCAGTTGCGACTGAGTCCGCCCGCACCCAACCTACTCTCGGCGTCCTGTGCATCATTTCCGACAACGCCGTGAGAACGCGAGAACCAAGATCATCAGCATTTTTCCAGTATTTTGCCATCCGCGTTTCGCAAAGCCTACGAAAAGCCTCTACCTTCTCACGCTTTTCGAATTCAACGCGTTCTCTTGGCAAAGTTTTTCGAGCGTCGTTGTGGAGAAGAAAGGCCGCTACCGGCACATTCTGGGCTACAGCAAATTCATACTCCATCTGCGTATAGCTCTTGCCTTCGCTTCCCTCGGAACCATAACGTTCGCTAACTATTACAATGTAATAGTCGCACTCCTTTATTCTTTCTTGAATGTAAACCCACTGACTCTGATCTCCCGCTTGGAATAATTCCATTCCTACGGGGATGTGGCCGAGATTCAGAATTTGTTCGATTACCGTTCGACGCTCGTGTTCGAGGTCTTGAAACGTAGAGCTGATAAAAACCTGATATTTAATCGACATCTGCTTCCTATTGCGTTGGTCGTGCGGAATGCTCGACCGCTACTCAAGACCAGGAGGTTGAAGCGGCATGAAGGATGGCTCGAAGCTGTTCAAGGGCTTCGCCGTGGCAGTGCGCCGTCTGCAAAAATCAAGAATTTTTTATACACGTAGCGCGCCCTCAAATTTTGGTGGTGTTTCCGTTTGAGCCACTATCCGAGTACAAAAGATAGGTAAGAAAGTCGAGCGTTTTCAGCTAAGACCTTGGCTTCAGCGAATGACCATCATGGGTCACAATTCCCCCTTCGCAGTCGGGAACGGGGAACTCGCGCCAGGAGCGGCCATTCGACGCGGACGACCGGAGGGTCCGCTTTCCCTGAATTTCGCGGACGTTCGCCGCGCCGGATAGCTCTTGCGATCGATAACCTCCTGGCCATTGTGCGCTCGCCGCCGCATCACGCCTCCGATCCGCTAACATTACAGTTGCTTTTTCAGATGGGCTCGCCTTGCTTCGGCTTGGTGCGCTCGTCGCCATAACGACCATGTGATGACGAACTCGGGGCGAATGCGTTTTCGTGCGAG
>NZ_WOVC01000046.1:0-17867 GCF_011378635.1 Methylosinus sp. RM1 | reverse complement strand
GGGCGTTGGGCTGCTGCAGACGCGCGGCGTGGGTGAGCCATTTGTCCTGGGTGTCGGACTTGATCGACCGGTGTGTCTTTCGGGTTCAGATCGAACCGGAACGACTCTCGGTCTCCTTGTTCTGTCGTGTTTTCTTCACGCGAACCGGTTCCCACTTCGCTCGAAAGCACTCTAGCCCGCCCCTGCGTGGGACACAATCCCACGTGGACTTGACAGCAGGAGTTTTTGTTCGCACACTACGTGGGATAATTTCCCACGCCTAGCGATGGGGCGGGGATCGCGCGCTGTCGACCGCCGAACGGCTCGCCGCGATCGCAAAGAGGATGCGCGATTGAGCGTCGCGCTCCAGAGCATTCGGGACTTCTCGAGCCATGAACATGCATACGACGCCGGATCTTCTGAACGATGGACGATCTTTTGCGCCCGCCGTCGGCGTCGAGCCGCCGCAGGACGACGCGACGAGAATAGCGCTCTATCTGGCGACGCAAATTCAAAAAGAGCATCTCGAGCTGCACCGACAGCGCGTCGCCGGCGCCATCGATCCGGTGACGGCGCATTGCTATCTGAAGATCAAGGAATTCTATTGGACCACGGCGCGTCTCTTGGGTTTCGCGCATCTGCACGACGGCACGCGCGCGCGCATCCCGCATCCGCCGCGTCCGCCGCTGCCGCCGTCGCTGCGCGGCGAGGATCCCACTCGCGCCATTCTCGGCGCCGCGACGCCGCGTCTCTTCATCGATGTGACGCCGACCTATCGATATGGCGGCAACCAGGGAATTCAACGCGTCGTTCGCGAGATCGCCAAACGATCGCTCCGCAGCGACGGCTCATTGCCGGTGGTGATCGAAAACGGCAGGCTCGCGCCTTATTTCGCAGCGCAGAAGCCGCATCCGCCGATCGAGTTTCGCAAGGGCGACAAATTGCTGATTTTCGACGCGAGCTGGCTGGCGACCGACGAATATGTTCCAATCATCGAGAGATTGACGGCCGCCGGCGGACAGCTCGTCACCTTGGTCCATGATCTCATTCCTCTGACGCAGCCGCTCAGCGTCTCGGCGCCGATGACCGAAAGATTCGAGCATTGGTTCGAAGCCGTCGTCTTGAAGAGCGATCGAATCCTATGCGTCTCGCGAAGCGCCGCCGACGATCTCGTTTCCTATGTCACGCGCGAAGGCAGCCGGACAAAGCCCGATTTGCGCATCGGCTGGTGGCGGCTCGGCGCCGATTTCGACGAGCAGACCGACGCGCGCGTCTCGGCCGAGGCGAGCGACATAATGGCGGGCGCGACGCCGATCTTTTTGAGCGTCGGCACGCTCGAGCCGCGCAAAGCCTATCCGATTGCGCTGGAGGCTTTCGATATTCTCTGGCGCGCCAATGTCGTCGACGCGCGCTATGTGATCGTCGGCCACGCGGGCTGGCAGAGCGAGGCTCTGCAGCGAGAGATCACAAATCATCCCGAATTCGGCCGCCGTCTCTTCTGGCTGAAGGATGCGAGCGACGCGGATCTGCGCCTCTGCTACGAGCGCGCGCGCGGATTGATCTTTCCGTCGACGGTCGAAGGATTCGGCCTTCCGCTCGTCGAAGCCGGCCGCCGCGGCCTTCCGGTCATCGCCTCCGACATTCCCGTGTTTCACGAGATCGGCGGCGCCGATGTCCGTTATTTCGATCTTCTCGACCCGGTCGCTCTCGCCGGCGAGATTCTGCGTCTGTCGCGCGAGGCGTCGACGAGCGTCCGAGCGTCTCACATCACTTGGGACGATTCCGCGCAGGCGCTCTTCGATCTCATATGGACCGACGCCTATCCAGCGCGAATGCCCGGCGCAATTTCCGAGCCGGGCTCCGCCGCCATGACCGACCAGCTTCGCGCCGTATGAGACTGCGCCACGAGAGGAGCCTCCATGAATCTGTCCGTGATCATGATGATCCAGCCGCATATCGAAACGGCCGCCGAAATTCTCCGATTCTTGGGCAATGGACTCGTCATCGTCGATCTCGTGGGTTTCGTGGCGATGCTCGGAATTCTGATCTTCGAGCTGTTTTGACGCCGCCGTTCGAGTGGCCGGCGGCGCCCGACGCGCTTTGCGAATATGAGAGAGAAAATGCGATCTTGCGATCGAAGCGCGATATTCATCGACGGCGCCAATCTGCATTTCGCCGTCGGATGTCTCGGCATCGATCTCGACTATGCGCGTCTGCTGCGCCTGTTGCGCGGCGGTTCGCCTGCGGCGAAGGTCTTCTATTATGCGGCGTCGACAGAGGCGCAATCCGACGGGAGCGCGAGCCGGCTGACCGATTGGCTCGCCTATAATGGATATGTCGTCGTCGCCAAGCCGGTCGCGCAATCGGTCGACGGCTTCGGTCGCCGCAGAAACATAGGCAGCATAGACGTCGATCTCGCGGTCGCCGCTCTGGCGATGGCGGAGCATGTCGAGGCGATGACATTGGTTTCCGGCAATGGCGCTTTCCGACCGCTCATTGAGGCGGTCCAGCGCAAAGGCGTGCGCGTATCCGTCGCTTCGACGATCCGAACGCGGCCGCCGATCATCGCGGAAGATTTGCGGCGTCAGGCCGATGAATTCATCGATCTCGCCGACCTCGCCGACGAGATTCGTCGCGCGCCGTTCGAAACGGTCGGTCGACGATCGCCGCCGCGACCGGAATGACTCTGAATATCCTTGTTCGGTCGGTTTTCTTCACGCGAACCGATTCCCACTCGAAAACCACTCTAGAATCGTTTCGCTAGGATCGGCGAGACGCCGCGTCGCCCGAGGGCAGGAAGACGGCGAGCAATCCGATCAGCGGCAGGAAGGAGCAGAGAAGGTAGACGAATTCTATGCTCGTCCGATCGGCCAATTCGCCCAGCGCCGCCGCGCCGACGCCGCTCATGCCGAAGGCGAAGCCGAAGAACAGGCCGGAGACCGCGCCGATGCGATTGGGGGTCAACTCCTGCGCATAGACGAGGATCGCCGGAAAGGCCGAGGACAGCATGAAGCCGATGATCGCGCTGAGGCCGATCGTCGCCGGAAGGCCGACATAGGGCAGAGCGAGCGTGAAGGGCAGCACGCCGAGGATCGACGCCCAGATCACGCGCTTGCGGCCGAGCCGATCGCCGAGCGCGCCGCCGATGACCGTGCCGCCGGCGGAAGTGGCGAGGAAAACGAACAAATAGATTTGCGCATCCTCCTGCGTCGAGCCGAAGCGGCTCATCAGATAGAAGACATAATAATTGCCGAGCGCGGCCAGATAGACGAATTTCGAGAACATCAGCGCGACGAGCACCGCGAGCGCGCGGCGCCGCTGGCCGAGGGAAAGGCCCGTGTCCACAGGCGGAGCGATGCGGGACGGCGCCCGCGCATGGCCATTGCTGCGGAACCAATGGCCGAGCGCCATCACCACGCCCATGCCGCCGAGCGCGACGAGCGCGAACCAGGCGAGGCTGGCCTGCCCGCGCGGCAAAATGAAGAAGGCGGCGAGCAGCGGTCCGAGCGACGAGCCGAAATTGCCGCCGACCTGGAACAGCGATTGGGCGAGGCCATGCGCGCCTCCCGAGGCGATGCGGGCGATGCGCGAAGATTCGGGATGGAAGATTGAGGAGCCGATCCCGAGCAGCATCGCCGCCGCCAGCAGCGCCGGATAGCTGGGCGCGAAGGCGAGCGCCAGCAGCCCGCACAAGGTCGAGCCCATGCCGACGACCAGCGAATAGGCTTGCGGGCGGCGGTCGGTGTAGAGGCCGACCAGCGGCTGCAGCAGAGATGCGGTGACCTGATAGGTGAAGCTCAGCAGGCCGATCTGCCCGAAATCGAGATCGAACCCGCCTTTCAGCAGCGGATAGACCGCGGGCAGCAGCGACTGCATCATATCGTTCAGGAAATGGCAGAAGCTGATCGCGCCCAGCACGGAAAATGCGGGCGCGCCGGCCTCCGGCCGGGCGGCGATGGATCGGCTCAAGGATGCGACCTTTCTTCCTCGGGCGGCGCGCGCCGCCCGAGGCTGCGACACATAAGAAGCAAAGCCCGCGCCGTCCACAAGAGAACGACATTGCCGCGCCGGCGGAGCGCCGTTCCCGCTCCTGTCCGGCGCGACGAGCGTTGACCCTCGGCGGCGTCGGGACGATAGTGCGTCAACACTGCCGCGTAACCGCGGCAAACGCCTGTTTTCCCTATGAGAGGTTCAAAAATGTCCGCCTATGTGAAAATCGAGACCGTGTCTTTCGGCGAGGCGGAGCGGCGTCTCGCGGCGTCTCCAGAGGCCGGCGGCAGACCTCTCGTCCTCATCGCCTTCGCCGGCGCCAAGCTCCGTTTCGGCTCCGAATCGGAGACGATTCTCAAAGAGGCGCTCCCGCAAGTGACCCGCGCCGCCGCCGCCGCGAAATTCACCGGCAAACGCGGAACTTCGCTCGATCTCTATGCGCCCCAGGGGCTACCGTCGGTCGGCCGTCTGCTCGTCATCGGCGTCGGCTCCGCCGCGGAGGGAGAAGGCTCCGACAAGGCGGAGATTTTCGACGATTTCCTCGGCCTCGGCGGCCAGACGGCGGCCAAGCTCGGCCAGGGCCAGACTGCGCTCGTCGTCTTCGATCCGCCCGAGGCGCCGGCCGATCCCGCCGCCGCGGCCGGCCAATTCGCGCTCGGCGCCGAGCTGCGCGCCTATAAATTCGACCTCTACCGCACCAAGAAGAAGAAAGACGATTCCGAGCGCGAGGGCGCGAGCGACATCGCTCTGGCGGTCGCCGACCCCGACGCCGCGCGCGGCGCGGTCGGGCAGTCGCTCGGCCTCGCGGAGGGCGTCGTCATCGCCCGCGATCTCGTCAACGAACCCGCCAATGTCCTCTATCCCGAGGAGTTCGCCCGCCGCGCCGCCAAGCTCGCGGCGCTCGGCGTGGAGGTGGAGATTCTCGACGTTCCGGCGCTGGAATCGCTCGGCTTCCGCGCGCTTCTCGGCGTCGGCCAGGGCTCGGTCCATCCGAGCCGCGTCGTGATTCTGCGCTGGAACGGCGGCGCCCCCGGCGCGCAGCCCATCGCCTTCGTCGGCAAGGGCGTCTGCTTCGACACCGGCGGCATCTCCATAAAGCCGGCGGCCAGCATGGAGGATATGAAGGGCGACATGGCCGGCGCCGCCGCCGTGACCGGCCTTCTGCACGCGCTGGCGATGCGCAAGGCCAAGGCCAATGTGATCGGCGTGCTCGGCCTCGTCGAGAACATGCCTTCGGGCGAGGCGCAGCGGCCGGGCGACATCGTCACCTCGCTCTCCGGCCAGACGATCGAGATCATCAACACCGACGCGGAAGGCCGGCTCGTGCTCGCCGACGCGCTCTGGCATGTGAAGGAGACATACAAGCCGGCCTTCATCATCGATCTGGCGACGCTGACCGGCGCCATTCTGGTGGCGCTGGGGCAGGAGCACGCCGGCCTCTTCTCCAATAATGACGAGCTGGCGGGCCGCATCCTCGAGGCCGGCAAGGCGACCGGCGAGAAGCTCTGGCGCCTGCCGATGGGCCCGGCCTATGACAAGCTGGTCGATTCGAAATTCGCCGATATGAAGAACACGGGCGGCCGTCACGCCGGCTCGATCACGGCGGCGCAATTTCTGGAGCGATTCGTCGACAAGACGCCCTGGGCGCATCTCGACATCGCCGGCACGGGCATGGGCTCGCCGGCTTCGGACATCAACCAGAGCTGGGCGTCCGGCTGGGGCGTGCGGCTGCTGGACCGTCTGGTGAAGGATTATTACGAAGGCTGAAGCGGCCCGCCGCCCCGCCGGCCTTCGGCGGGGCGGCGTCGATACGACGGCGTTCGGATAATCGCGTTCGGATAACCTCTTGCTCGACCGACCGGAGCAGTCTATAGACGCCCTCGTCCGCTCCCTTCGTCTAGTGGCCCAGGACGTCGCCCTCTCACGGCGAAAACAGGGGTTCGAGTCCCCTAGGGAGCGCCATTTGCGTATAAAACCGCGAACGCCATTGCCGATTTGTTCTCCGCCGGAGACGACGGCCTGTTCGAGGCTGGTTTTCGAGCCGTGAATGCGGATGACTTGGTCGTCGACCTCGACGACCGCCCGCAAATAGGCCCTGCGGAACGACGTTTCGCCGACCGTGATCTTTTCTCGCATGACGGCGCGCAGCCTGGGATTCGAATTCGATCTCAGAGGCCGCATAGACGATAATTGGAGCGTCATCGCCGATTACACGCATGACGATGTGCGAACCGTGGAGGGCGCGAGCTCCTACGATCCGCTGACGCTCATCGCGACGCAGCTCGCCATCGCCAGCGCCGAGCTGCCGGGCAGTCCGCGCAACTACGGCAATCTGCGCGGGACTTCCATATTCGGCGCTCGATCGATCACGCGCCCCCCTCGACCGATGCGGAAGTCGACGCCACGCGCCGTATCGATCGCATTGTCGCAGGCGAGAGCGCCGAATTTCGCGCGAATGTCGCGGCTGTGGCTGTCGATATCGCGCCGCATGGGCCACATCCGAAATCTGGTCGCGCGTGAACGCCATGCCGGGGCAATCGGCCGGCGCCGCAGCTGCGGCGCCGGCGAGGGCGAGCCGCAATCCTTTTGTGCAGCTACCCTTTCGCTGAGCGGCAAGGAGGCGCGCTCGACGCGAGGGCGGGGGCGCGGCGTCAAAAATCGGCGTCGTAGCTCGATCTCTGCTTTGCAGAAGAAGCGACGAGCGCTATATTAATATGTCGATAGGTCCAGACATAACGGAATATCACCCAGAGGGACGCCAATGATGGAAGACAGGGTCTATAATGTGCTTTTTCTCTGCACCGGCAATTCCGCGCGCTCGATCATCGCCGAGGCGATCCTCGATCGCGTGGGCGCCGGTCGATTCAAAGCCTATAGCGCGGGCTCCCGGCCAAAAGGCGAGGTCAATCCGTATACGGTGGCGGTGTTGGAGAAGTCCGGCTTCAAAGCGGATGGCTATCGCTCCAAAAGCTGGAGCGAATTTGCCGAGCCCGGCGCTCCGCCGCTCGATTTCGTCTTCACCGTCTGCGACGACGCCGCGAAGGAAGAGTGCCCCTATTGGCCGGGCCAGCCGATGACGGCGCATTGGGGTTTGCCCGACCCTGCCGCTGTCGAAGGGACCGAGATCGAGAAGCATCTGGCCTTCGCCGATGCGTTCCGTATGCTCAACAACCGCATCTCGATCTTCGCCTCCCTTCCGATGAAGGGCCTCGACAAGCTCTCCTTGCAGAGGCGGCTCGAGGAGATCGGCAAGGCGAAGCCTGTCGACGCCGCCTGAGCGCGTCGCGCTCGGAGGCGGACGGCTCGGGTCATGCTCGAAACGCCGGACTTGCGATCTGATGGAACCGGACGATCCGACTCCCGATTTGGACCCGCTGCTGTGCGAGGCTCTTTCATGGGTCGTCCGCATGCATTCGGGCGAAGCGACCCGCGCCCATCTCGTCGAGCTGCAGCAGTGGCGCGGGATGAGCCTCGAGCATGAGGAAGCCTTCCGCGAAGCCTCGCAGCTCTGGCGCGCCTGCCGTGAGGCGGCGCGCGAGCTGGCCGAGGAAGCCGCAGCCGCGACGGTCGCCGCGGATCCGCCTCCGGCAGGCGCTCGATGCGATCCGCTCCAGGACCGCTTGTCGACAGGTAGTGACGCGTCGAGAATTCGACTATTCTCGCCAAAGGGCCGCTGACGGTCCAAGGAGGCGAGGGACAAATGACGGAAGATCGGATCGCCGCAGCCGAGATCGTCGGCATTTTCGAGGCCTTGGCGCAGACGACGCGCCTCGAGGCCTATCGTCTGCTGCTGCGCTATCTTCCCTATGGACTGCCTGCGGGCGACATCGCCCGCCTTCTGGCCGTGCCGCACAATACGCTCTCGACCCATATCGCCCATCTCGAACGCGCCGGACTCGTCCTCGGACGACGCGAGGGGCGTTCGGTGATCTACGCCGCCAATTCCAGCAAATTGGGCCATGTGCTCACGACGATGCTGACCGATCTCGGCGCATCGCTCGATGATCTCACTCTCGCGGCCCCCGCCTTTCCGCAGAAGCGTCCGAAATCGGCGAGCAAGCGGGTCCGCAATGTCCTGTTTCTCTGTTCCGGCAACGCCGCGCGCTCCATTCTGGCGGAGGCGGTTCTGAACCGCGAGGGCGGCGACCGCTTCCGCGCTTTTTCGGCCGGCAGCAGGCCCGCCGAGCGGCCCGATCCGGTCGGCGTGGAACTGCTGTCTTCGCTCGGCTACGACACGCGCGCGTTTCGCTCCAAGAGCTGGAAGGAATTCACCAAGCCCGACGCGCCGCGCATGGATTTCGTCATCACCCTCTGTGACGACATTTGCGAGCAGCCCTGCGGCCCCTGGCCGCGCAATGCGCTGCTGGCGCATTGGGGCGTCGCCGATCCGGCGATGGCGAAGGGCGACGACGCGCAGAAACGCGCCGCCTTCATGGAAGCCTATCGGCGTCTCGGCGCGCGGCTGACGGCCTTCGTCAATCTGCCCTTCGAGTCGCTGGACCGGGCGGCGCTGAAGAGCCGTCTCGCCGATATTGCGATGATGGAAGGGGCGACGGAACTGGCGGTGAATAATGCTGCGTGAGCGGTGGCGGGTGGTAGAAAATTCCGCAAAGCGCCTTTAGCCGTCAATTGTTGTCATATCTGGGTCCGCTTTCCTCGGGTTTCGTGGACATCTCAGCGACCGCCATGAGAGCGAATATACGATAGAATTTCGAGCGCCCGGCTCACGTTTCGGCGACGATCTTTCCGATATCGCGGATGTCATATCCGCCGATGTTCTCGAATTCGTTCCTGAATCTATCGGATCGCAGAATTTTCAACATTGTCGCTATCTCGTGGGTCTCGAGCTGCTCCTTCTTGACGACGATGTCGTAGCGCTCCTTCTTGAGCGGAATGAAATCGACATTCTCGACCTGTCGGGCAATTTTCTCGTTGCCGACAGCGATATCCGCGTCGCCTCTCCCCACCGCGCTCGCCACGGTGAGATGCGACTGGTTCTCATTGTCGTAACCCTTGATTTTGCTGCCGTAGAGTCCCAGTAGGCCGAGGTTTTCGTCGAGCAGCACGCGTGAGCCGGCGCCCTTCTCGCGATTGATCATCGTGATGTCGTCTCGCGCGAGATCGCGCCACGAGCGAATGCCTTTCGGATTGCCCTTGGCGACGTAAAAACCTTGCATACGGTAGGTGACATTCACGATCAGGCAGCGGACGCCCGGCACGAGCGCTCGGACATAGGGCGCGTTGTAGTCGTCGGTCGAACTGTCCCAAAGATGCGCCGTGGCGGCGCTGACCTTGTTCAGGTAGAGGGAAACGAGGCTGTCATAGCTGCCGATGTAGGCCCGCAACGCCATGACGCCATGCATGCGCATGAAGTTCGATAGAATGTCGAGTATCAGATCCTGGCCGCAGATGACGAAGCCATTCGCGCTTCGGCGTTCGGGCGACAAATCGAAATAGCGATCCTCGTCGAGCGCCGACGGCCCATTGCGCGTCGCGGCGCGTGCGGTCGTGCCGGACCGTTCGACATATTCCCGCACATGAGCTTCGGTGAATCGGAACTTTCGACCGACCTTGTAATGGCCGATGTCGCCGTTCTTGATCAGGCCATACACGCCGCTCTTGCTGACATGCAGCATCTCGGCGACGTCCTCGGCGGTCAGGGCGCGACGTTTGTCCGGCGACACGGCCTATATCCATATTGGTTGCATTTCGTATTCTTTCGCGCATTTCTGATGCAGAGTCACCTGGTTTCAATCCCTTCATGTTTACATTGATGCTTTTCCATTGCATTTGAAGCCGCGTTTTCGAGGCTAGCTAACCACTATCTTCGATTTCGTCTTATTTCGTGTCGTTTCGGGTATCGCATCGTGCGTCGCGATCCGAAACCCATCGGAGGTTCGATATGCCCGTTCCGTCAGAGTCCGCATCGCCCTCCACTGTGGGCACGAGCGGGGGAACCGATCGGCTCATGACAAAACCCAGGCAGGTTTTCGCTTTTGTCGGCGGCGCAGCGATCGGCGCGCTCGGCGGACTGATAGGTCTCGGCGGCGCCGAATTTCGACTGCCGCTGCTCATCGGGCCGTTTCGATTTCGCGCTCTCGAGGCGGTCATCCTCAACAAGGCGATGAGCCTCATCGTCGTCGCCACCGCTCTGCCGTTTCGCGCCGCATCCGTCCCCTTTGCCGCTGTCGCCTCCAATTGGCCGATCATTCTCAATTTGCTGGCAGGCAGCTTGGTGGGCGCGTGGCTCGGAGCAGGATGGGCGACGAAGCTGAGCTCTCGCAACCTGTATCGAATCCTCGCCGTGCTTCTGGCGCTGATCGCCGGAGCGCTGGTCTTCGGCCATGGCGCGACGACGGCGTCCGCGCACCTCTCGGGAGCGTTGCTGATCGTCGCCGGCGTGATCGCGGGCTTCGGCATCGGGATCGTCGCCTCACTCATGGGAGTCGCGGGAGGCGAGCTGCTGATTCCGACGCTGGTGCTGCTCTTCAGCGCCGACATAAAGCTCGCCGGCAGCCTCTCGCTCGCCGTGAGTCTGCCGACCATGATCGTCGGCTTCACTCGTTACAGCCGCGACAGCGCCTTTGGCGTCGTGACGCGCAACAAGGCGTTCGTCCTCATCATGGCGTCGGGCTCGATCGCGGGAACCTTCATAGGCGGGCGTCTCCTCGGGATCGTGTCGGATCAGCTCTTGATTCCGGCTCTCTCCCTGATTCTCGTAGCGTCGTCGGTGAAAGTCTGGCGCCACGAGTAAATCGGCGCCCGAATGGAAATTCTCCGCACGCCCTCGCTCGCCCGCCTTGACAATCTCTATAATTCAAACATATTTGAACTATGGAAAAGAACAACGCCATCGCGGCCCTCGTCGCGCTCGCTCACGAGTCCCGCCTCGATATTTTCCGGCTGCTGATGCAAGCGGGCCCCAAGGGGCTTCCCGCCGGAAAAATCAGCGAGCGGCTCGGGCTTCCTGCGACGACGCTGTCTTTCCACCTCAATCAGCTCAAGCACGCCGATCTCGTGACGTTCCGTCGGGACGGCCGCTCGCTGATCTATTCGGCCGCCTATCCCGTCATGAATGCGCTGCTCGCCTATCTGACGGAGAATTGCTGCAAGGGCGACGCCGCCGCTTGCTGCGTCACGGAAGCCGATACGACCTGCCAGACCGAGAGGGTTCCATGAAGCGCCTGCATCTGCATGTGTCCGTCGATGACCTGCCCCGATCCATCCATTTCTACAGCGCGCTGTTCGGCGCCGCGCCGACAATCGAGAAGCCCGATTACGCCAAATGGATGCTCGACGATCCGCGCGTGAATTTCGCTATTTCGGCGCGAGGCGGGTCGAGCCTCGGATTGGAGCATCTCGGCATTCAGGTCGAAACCACGGACGAGCTGCACGACGTTTATGGTCGCCTGAAGCAGGCCGGCGGGCGCGTCTATGAAGAGGGCGCGACCACCTGCTGCTATGCGAAGTCGGAAAAATCCTGGATCGCCGATCCGCAAGGGCTGATGTGGGAGACCTTCCTCACGACGGGCGAAAGCCCGGTCTATGGCGGCGATCCGGCGCTGGACGCGCTGAAGGACGAAGCGAACGCCCGCTGCGCGCCGACGACGCCGCAAGGCGAATGCTGTCCGCCGAAGCCGGACCTTCCCGCAAAGGCGCCGTGCTGCGGCGCGAAGGAGCCCGCATGAGTGCGCCCGATGTGATCATCTATCACAATCCCGATTGCGGAACCTCGCGCAACACGCTCGGCCTCATCCGCAACGCCGGGATAGAGCCGCATGTGATCGAATATTTGAAGACGCCGCCGACGCGCGCGCTGCTCGAGCAGCTCATCGCGCGAATGGGGATACCGACACGGGCGCTGCTGCGGGAAAAAGGGACGCCCTATCACGAGCTCGGCCTCGGCGATCCGACGCTGACCGACGAGCAATTGCTCGACGCGATGATGGCGCATCCGATCCTCATCAATCGGCCGATCGTCGTCACCTCCATGGGCGTGAAGCTGTGCCGTCCGTCGGAGGCGGTTCTGGACATTCTGCCGCTGCCGCAGCGCGGCGCCTTTTACAAGGAGGACGGCGAGCTCATCGTCGATTCCGCCGGCCGGCGCGTGGCGACGGCATAACAATCGAGGGAGACGGATATGACGGCAATCGAAATCTATGACCCGGCGCTCTGCTGCAGCACGGGCGTGTGCGGAACCGAGGTCGATCAGGCGCTGGTGAGCTTTGCCGCCGATGTCGATTGGGCGAAGCAGAACGGCGCTCGCATCGAGCGATTCAATCTGGCGCAGCAGCCGCTCGCCTTCGCCGAGAATGCGATCGTCAAAGCCTTTCTGGAGCGTTCTGGGCAGGAGGCGCTGCCTCTGGTGCTGGTTGCGGGCGAGGTCGCTCTCGCCGGGCGCTATCCGAGCCGCAGCGAGCTTGCCCGCTGGGCCGGCCTTGTCGAGACCGCGACGGAGCCGAAGCCGAGCGGATGCTGCGGCGGCGGCAGTTGCTGAAGGCCCCCAGATGAAATTCCTCGAGCAGCCGCCGCGTTTCCTGTTCTTCACCGGCAAGGGCGGGGTCGGCAAAACATCGATCGCCTGCGCGACGGCGATCGCGCTCGCCGAGGCCGGGCGGCGCGTGCTGCTGGTCAGCACCGATCCGGCGTCCAATGTGGCGCAAGTGTTCGGAACGATCATCGGCAATCGGATGACCGACATTCCCGGCGCATCGGGCCTGTCGGCGCTGGAGATCGACCCGCAGGCCGCTGCGCAGGCCTATCGCGACCGTATCGTCGGCCCGGTGCGCGGCCTGCTTCCGGACGCTGTGGTGAAGGGGATCGAGGAGCAGCTATCGGGCGCCTGCACGACGGAGATCGCCGCCTTCGATGAATTCACCGCGCTGCTGGTCGATTCCGCGCTCACCGCGAATTACGATCACATCGTTTTCGACACAGCGCCGACGGGACATACGATCCGTTTGCTGCAATTGCCGGGCGCATGGAGCGGCTTTCTCGAATCCGGCAAGGGCGACGCCTCTTGCCTCGGGCCGCTGGCGGGGCTGGACAAGCAGCGCGCGCAATATGGCCGCGCCGTCGAGGCGCTGGCCGACGCCGGGCGCACGCGCCTCGTGCTGGTCGCCCGCGCGCAGCGATCGGCGCTGAACGAAATCGCCCGCACGCATAAAGAGCTGGCGGCGATCGGCATCGCGCAGCAATATCTCGTCATCAACGGCTTGCTGCCGGAAGAGGAGGCGAAGCAGGATTCGCTCGCCGCCGCCATCTATGAGCGCGAGCAGGCGGCGTTGCGCGCGCTGCCCGCCGAGCTCGCCGCTTTGCCCTGTGATCGCGTCGCGCTCAGGCCGTTCAATCTCGTCGGCCTGGACGCCTTGCGGCAATTGCTCGGCGCGACGCCGTCGCCGGCGAACGCGAGCGAGGACGAGCCGATCGCGCTCGACGCGCCGAGCCTGTCGGAGCTGGTCGACGCAATAGCGGCGGACGGTCACGGTCTCGTGATGCTGATGGGCAAGGGCGGCGTCGGCAAGACGACTCTGGCGGCGGCTATCGCCGTGGAGCTCGCCCGCCGCGGCCTGCCCGTGCATCTCACCACATCCGACCCGGCTGCGCATCTTGCGGAAACGCTCCATGGATCATTGGAGCATTTGAAAGTGAGCCGTATCGATCCGCATGCGGAAACGGAACGCTATCGTCGCGAGATATTGGCCGCCAAGGGCGCCGAGCTGGACGCCGCCGGCCGCGCGCTGCTGGAAGAAGATTTGCGCTCGCCCTGCACCGAGGAGATCGCCGTGTTTCAGGCCTTCTCGCGCATTATCCGCGAGGCGGGCGAGAGTTTCGTGGTGATGGACACGGCGCCGACCGGCCATACCCTTCTGCTGCTGGACGCGACCGGCGCCTATCATCGCGAGGTCGCGCGCCAATTGGACGCCAAAGGCGCGCATTACACGACGCCGATGATGCAATTGCAGAATCCCAAGCAGACCAAAGTTCTGCTGGCGACGCTCGCCGAGACGACGCCCGTTCTGGAGGCGGCCGGCCTTCAGGCCGATTTGCGGCGCGCCGGAATCGAGCCTTGGGCGTGGATCATCAACAATAGCGTGGCCGCCGCGCGCCCGCATTCGCCGCTGCTCCGTCAGCGCGCGCGCAATGAGATACGCGAGATCGACGCCGTCGCCGCCACTCATGCGCGGCGCTATGCGATCGTCCCGCTGCTGAAGGAAGAGCCGGTCGGCGTTTCTCGCCTTCTGGAATTGGCGGGCCGCGCCGTCGAAGCCGCCTGATATTTCACCGAAAGGAAAACCGATGGAACTGCGCGCAACTCCGGCCGCCATGGAGCCGGATCGAAGCAAAGCATCCGCCGCGCCCGCCATGGGCGTTTTCGAGCGCTATCTGACCCTGTGGGTCGCGCTCTGCATCATCGTCGGCATCGCGCTCGGCCAGGCGGCGCCCTTCGTTTTCCACGCCATTGGAGAGGCGACGGTCGCGCAAGTGAATCTCCCGGTCGCGGCGCTGGTGTGGCTGATGATCATCCCCATGCTGCTGAAGATCGACCTCGCCGCGCTGGCGCAGGTGCGCGAGCATTGGCGCGGCATCGCTGTGACCGTGGGGATCAATTGGCTAGTGAAGCCGTTTTCCATGGCTCTGCTCGGCTGGCTGTTCATCGCGCATCTGTTCCGGCCCTTTCTGCCGGCCGATCAGATCGACGCCTATATCGCCGGCCTCATTCTGCTGGCGGCGGCGCCCTGCACGGCGATGGTGTTCGTGTGGTCCAATCTCGTCGACGGCGAACCGCATTTCACTCTGTCGCAAGTCGCGCTCAACGACACGATCATGATCGTCGCCTTT
Source organism: Methylosinus sp. RM1 (assembly GCF_011378635.1). NCBI lineage: Bacteria > Pseudomonadati > Pseudomonadota > Alphaproteobacteria > Hyphomicrobiales > Methylocystaceae > Methylosinus > Methylosinus sp. RM1. The sequence goes on along the minus strand of NZ_WOVC01000046.1, from coordinate 3,056 downwards.
GCGCCGCTCGTCGCTCTGCTGCTCGGCCTGTCGTCCATCACCGTGCCTTGGGGCACGCTGCTTCTGTCGGTCGGCCTCTATATCGTCGCGCCGGTCGTCGCATCGCAGCTCTGGCGGCGCGCATTGCTGGCGAAGGGCGGCGCGGCGGCGCTGGCTGCGACGCTGCGTGTGCTCGGCCCACTCTCGCTGGCGGCGCTGCTGCTCACGCTCGTCATTCTGTTCGGCCTGCAAGGCGAGGAGATCATGCGACAGCCGCTGGTCATCGCGCTCCTGGCGACGCCGATCCTGATCCAGGTCTATTTCAACGCCGGCCTCGCCTATCTCCTCAATCGCCGCCTCGGCGTCGAATGGTGCGTCGCTGGGCCCTCGGCGCTGATCGGGGCCAGCAATTTCTTCGAGCTCGCCGTCGCGACGGCGATCGCTTTGTTCGGTTTCCAATCGGGCGCGGCGCTCGCGACCGTCGTCGGCGTGTTGGTCGAGGTGCCCGTCATGCTCTCCGTCGTCCATATCGTCCGCCGGTCGCGGACATGGTACGAGAACGCCGGCGCGTCCTCGCGCGCGTGAGCGGCGAATAGCGAGATCGGGGAAATCGGATGAACGAATTAGAAGCAGCAAAGGCGAAAGCCGCCGCCGCCTACAATGCCGCCGCCGACTATTTCGACCACCCCGTCAGCTCGTTCTGGCATCGCTTCGGACGAGAGACCGTCGATCGCCTGAGTCTTTCTCCCGGCGAATGCGTGCTCGACGTCTGCTGCGGCAGCGGCGGCTCGGCCTTGCCGGCCGCCGAGCGCGTCGGGCCGAAGGGCAGAGTGATCGCCGTCGATCTCGCTGAACGCTTGATCGCATTGGCCGCGTCGAAAGCGCAGAGCAAAGGCCTCGACACGATCGAGTTCCGCGTCGCCGACATGCTCGCCCTCGGCTATCCGGACGACGCATTCGATGCGGTGATTTGCGTGTTCGGCGTCTTTTTCGTGCCCGATATGACCGCGGCGATCCGGGAGCTGTGGCGCATGGTGCGTCCGGGCGGCCGGCTCGCCATCACCACCTGGGGCCCAAACCTGTTCGAGCCCGCGAACGGCGCCTTCTGGAGCGCGATACGGCAGGAGCGCCCCGATCTCTACCGGGGCTTCAACCCCTGGGACCGCATTTCCCAACCGACGGGCCTGCGCGAAATGCTGGCCGAGGCTGGCGTGAGCGGCGCCGACATAGTGGCGGAAGCAGGACGTCACCCCCTCCAGTCGCCGGACGATTGGTGGGCGATCGCTATGGGCAGCGGCTATCGCGGGACGCTCGCGCAGCTCGATCCCCAAACTTTTTCGCGGGTCCGAGAGACAAATCTGTCTCTTCTGCGCGCGAGCGGCGCGACTTCGATCGAGACGAATGTCCTTTACGCCGTCGCCGCCAGAGAAATCTCCCCGATGTGACGCTCGGGCGCGAGGAGCGCAGACCGGCGACGGTTTTGCCCGGGATGCTTTTGCCCGGGATACATGGGCAACCGCGCGCGCGAGGAGAGCCGATTGCTCGGCGCGGGGCGGCCGGTTACTCTGCCGCCGCTTTCGGGGGGAGATATGCTGACAGGCGAATTACGCGGCAAGATCGATGGCGTCTGGAATGATTTCTGGTCCGGCGGCCTCGCCAATCCGCTTCAGGTCATCGAACAGATCACTTTTCTCATCTTCATCAAGCGCCTCGACGAGATGCAGGAGCTCGAGGAGCGCAAGGCGACGACGCTTCGCCGCCCGCTCGAGCGGCGCATCTTCCCGGAGGGCGCGGACGCCCGCGGCGAGCCCTACGAAAATCTGCGCTGGTCCCGCTTCAAGAATTTCGCCGGGCCGGAAATGTTCCGCATCGTCGACGAGCATGTGTTTCCCTTCATCCGCTCGCTCAATGGCGACGGCGGCGCCTCCGACGTGCTGATGCGCTTCGAGGAGCGGGGCGCCGCCGAGCGCGAACGCCCGCGCACGGCGCAGAGCTCTTGCGTGCCCAAGGCGGATATTGCGGCGGCGGGCTATGACCTCTCGCTCAATCGCTATCGCGAGGTGGAGCATGAGGAGGTGGAGCACGAGAGCCTGGCGGCGATCCTCGCCGATCTGCGGCGGCTCGAGGCGGAGATCGCGGAGGGGATGAAGCGGCTCGAGGAGATGGTGGGGTGAGGACAGCGGCGCTCGGGGATCTTTGCGAAATCATTATGGGTCAAGCGCCGAGCGGCGAAACCTATAATGCAGAAGGGGACGGAGCACCCCTCATCGCAGGCGCAAGCGATTTCGGGGAATTTTCTCCGAAGCCGAAACGCCACACGACGGCCCCCGCAAAATTGTCCCGGGTAGGGGACATCATTTTGTGTGTTCGCGCGACGATCGGAGATTTGAATTGGTCTGATCGGGAATACTGCTTGGGGCGCGGCGTTGCGGGTATTCGACCAAATCGTGAGAAAATCGATCCTTCCTTCGCGTGGTGGATTCTCCACGCCAACGCCGGCAATCTCGCGGCGCTTGGACGTGGCGCCACATTCAAACAGATCAATCGAGCGGATATCGAAGGCTTGGAAGTCTCGCTCCCGCCCCTCGACGAGCAGCGGCGGATCGCGGCGATCCTCGATCAGGCCAACGACCTGCGGCGCCAGCGCCGGGAGGCCATCGCTAAACTCGCCAAGCTATCAACCGGTCTCTTTGTCGAACTTTTCGGAACACCCCGGATTTCCTCCGCCTCCTCATCCATCAGCGATTTGGGAAGCATCTCAGTATTTGAAAACGGGGATCGCTCAAGCAATTACCCTAGCGGGGACGACATATTGACGAGCGGGATTCCATTCCTGAGCACGAAAAACATTGTTGATGATAAACTCGATCTCGGGAGCCTTCTCTTTATTTCGTCGAGCAAATTCGCATCTTTGTCGCGGGGCAAGGCACGCCATAATGACCTCATTATCACGCTTCGAGGCACTTTAGCATTACAGTTGCTTTTTCAGATGGGCTCGCCTTGCTTCGGCTTGGTGCGCTCGTCGCCATAACGACCATGTGATGACGAACTCGGGGCGAATGCGTTTTCGTGCGAGG
>NZ_WOVC01000045.1:0-19334 GCF_011378635.1 Methylosinus sp. RM1 | reverse complement strand
CTCGCACGAAAACGCATTCGCCCCGAGTTCGTCATCACATGGTCGTTATGGCGACGAGCGCACCAAGCCGAAGCAAGGCGAGCCCATCTGAAAAAGCAACTGTAATGCTAGCGAAGCCGCGAAGGTAGATGATATTTGTCGAGCTTGTCGATCGCGCTTCGAGGGCGAGATCGCGCCGCGCGACTTGCAGTTTCTGGACGAGGTCCGTCGTTCTGGCGAAGAGACGCACCAGCCGTTTTCGATGAGCGCGCCGCCAGGTGCGACTTTCCGACCCTGGACGAACCAAGAAACCGCAGATTTGCTCCCTTCTCAAGCCAGGTGTCGCCGATGGCGAGCGGCTGGACTTGCGCTTTCAAGATCATCGGCACCGTGTCGAAGTCGAAGAAGTCGAGCGCCTTTCCGGACAACAGGCGCGCCTCGGCGAGATGTCGGGCGAAGCAGCGCTGACCTCTATCGGCGAGTTCCTGTTCGGCGAGCGCGGCGACGAAGCGCGTGGTCGGCCAGCCTTCCTTGTCGGCGGTGGCGGCTAGTGCGCTCCAGACGAGCTTGCGGCGTCATGCGCGATGGCGAGCAGGCCGACCATGGCTTTGCATGCCGCCTTCTCTCCGGTCTCGGCGAGCAGGGCTTCGAAAGCGTGCGCATAGGTAAAGCGATGGCGTGCCGCGCTGCGACATTGATGTCTCCGCGCAGCCCGCCATCGGTCACGCCTCGTCGTGCGGCGTTTCCTCGGAGGTGGTCTCTTTCTTCCGTTCCTTCCGTTCAATTTCGAACGCCTGCTTCCCCTTCGCGATCCACAGCGCTCGTGCATGTTCGCCGTCCTCGCTCTGGAGCTTATTGGCCATCCAGATGAGCGCGCCGTAAATGGCGACACGGTCATCGCCGGTCAGCTCCACGATGCCGGCCTTGACGACGAGGCCGCCGAGTTCGATCAGATGTCGCGTGCGCTTGCGGCGCTCGACCTGCCAGGCGCGCATGTCATGCCGCGCCTGTGCCGTCTGATGACGGTTGCGCGCCACTCTGTTGCGCCGAAGCGCCGCCAGTGTCGCGGCCAGGCGCCGATGCAGTTCGTCGCGACCGGCCCCGAAAGTACGCGGCTCCGCGTTTCGCCCATGCCTCCCTCTTTCCGGCATCCTTGGTTTCGGCCAGCACGATCAGCGCGCCCGCCAATTCGTCGGCGCTGAGCGCGTCGGCCCCAGTCGAAATGACCAGCTCGCCGAGCTGTTGAACCTTGCGGTTTCTGAGGTCTCGCGCCTTGTGTTCGAGCGACTTCAATTCTGCGTCGAAGTCCCGTGGTTTGCGCATCATGTCCTCCACGAACTGTTGATGGAGCGATGATAGTCGAGCGCCTGCCAAAATGCTGTAAGGTTGCCGGGACAGTTGGGGACGGCGTGGTCCCTCCCGAGAATTTTTCGAGGGAGGGCGCGCTTATACGTCGTTCCGACGTGCGCTTCGCTGTGATGATGTTCGGATCGCGATGGCGATCTATCATCTTCACGTCAAGGTCGTCGGCCGCAAGGCCGGCTCCAGCGCAGTGGCGTCCGCCGCGTACCGCTCGGCCTCGCGGCTGCGCGACGACCGACGTGGACGCAGTCATGATTTCTCGGCCAAGCGCGGCGTCGTCCATTCCGAGGTGCTGCTGCCGGAGAATGCGCCGGAGCCGTGGAAGGACCGCGAACAACTTTGGAACGATGTCGAGGCGCTCGAAATCAGGAAGGATGCGCAGCTCGCCCGCGAAGTCGAATTCGCCCTTCCTCGTGAGATGACGGAGCGCCAGGGCATCGAACTCGCCCGCGACTTCGTGCGGTCCGAATTCGTAGACCGGGGCATGATCGCCGACCTCAATGTGCATTGGGATATGGCCGAGGACGGAATGCCGAAGCCCCACGCGCATGTCATGCTGACCATGCGCTCGGTGGACGAGAATGGCTTCGGTCCGAAGGTGCGGGAGTGGAACCGCACCGAGATGCTCGAACGCTGGCGGGAGCGTTGGGCAGAGCTTGCCAACGAGCGACTTGCCGAACTCGACGTCGACGCGCGCATCGACCATCGCAGCCTGGAAGCGCAGGGCATCGTGCTGGAGCCCCAAAGCCAGATCGGCGCGCCCGCACATCGCATCGCAGGCGAAGGCCTCGAGGTTGCCGACCGCGTGGAAATGCATCGCGAGATCGCACACGGCAATGGCGAGCGCATCATCGCCGATCCCGCCCTGGCGCTCGACGCCATCACGCATCAGCAATCGACCTTCACACGGCGCGACATGGCGATGTTCGCCCATCGGCACAGCGACGGGAGCGACCAGTTCAATGCGGTGATGGGCGCGATGCGGGAGGCGCCCGATCTCGTCCAATTGGGCAGGGATGGACGGGGCGAGGGTCGTTTCACCACACGCCAGATGATCGAGACCGAGCAGCGCCTGCACCGCGCCGCCGACCTCATGGCTGCGAAGGAACGCCACGAGGTCGGTGAAAGGGACCGTGAAGCGGCGCTGGCGCGCGCGGAAGCGCGCGGTCTCACCCTTTCGGGAGAGCAGGCCGACGCGCTGGCGCACGTCACCGACGGGCGCGATCTCGGCGTCGTCGTTGGTTATGCCGGAACGGGGAAGAGCGCGATGTTGGGTGTGGCGCGCGAAGCTTGGGAAGCGGCGGGCTATGAGGTTCGAGGCGTGGCGCTGTCCGGCATCGCCGCCGAGAATCTCGAAAGCGGTTCGGGCATCTGGTCGCGCACCATCGCCAGCCTGGAACACGGTTGGGGACAGGGCCGCGATGTGCTCACCGCGCGCGATGTTCTGGTGATCGACGAGGCGGGCATGGTCGGCACGCGCCAGTTGGAGCGCGTGCTGTCCCATGCCGCCGAGGCCGGCGCCAAGGTGGTGCTGGTCGGCGATCCGCAACAATTGCAATCCATCGAAGCTGGCGCGGCGTTCCGGTCTATCCACCAACGTCACGGTGGGGCGGAGATCGGCGAGGTGCGCCGCCAGCGGGAGGACTGGCAGCGCGACGCAACGCGCGATCTGGCGACCGGCCGAACCGGCGATGCGCTCCACGCCTATAACAAGCATGGCATGGTCCATGCGGCTGCGACACGGGAACAGGCGCGCGACGATCTGATCGACCGCTGGGATCGCGACCGGCAGGCGTCGCCGGGCCGCAGCCGCATCATCCTCACCCACACCAATGCCGAAGTGCGCGCTTTGAACGAGGCCGCGCGCGGCAGGATGCGGGACGCCGGAAATCTCGGCGACGAGGTGCGCCTGGTGGTCGAACGCGGTGAGCGAAGCTTCGCTCGCGGAGATCGCGTCATGTTCCTTCAGAACGAACGCGGCCTCGGCGTCAAGAACGGCACGCTCGGCGCCATCGAAGAGGTCAGCACGCAGAGCATGAGCGTGCGCACCGACGACGGTCGTTCCGTTCGTTTTGACCTGAAGGATTACGACCGCATCGACCACGGCTATGCCGCAACCATCCACAAGGCGCAGGGCATGACCGTGGACCGCACCCATGTCCTGGCCACGCCGGGTGTGGACGCCCACGGCGCCTATGTCGCGCTGTCGCGCCACCGCGACCGCATGGAGCTGCATTATGGCCATGACGACTTCGCCAGCCAAGACCGGCTTGCCCGCACCCTGTCGCGCGACCGGGCGAAGGATATGGCGTCTGATTACGAGCGGCTCGAGCCGGCGCGCGACTATGCCGAACGGCGCGGGATCACTTTCCGCGCCCGCGTGGCCGAGATCGTGCGCAAGGTCGTGCCCGAGAAGGTGCGCGGCATGTTCGATGGCCTGCGCCTGCCCGCCGCCGGCGGACAGGGGCCGGAAAGGAAAGTGGCGGAAGACCCGGAAGCGGCGCTGCGCCGCGCCCGCACCAAGGCGCTCATCCGCCATGCACGCGCCGTGGATGCGATCTTCGAGATGCAGGAGAGAGGCGGCAAGGCCAACCCGGAGCAGGTGAAGGAATTGCAGGAGGCCCGCAAGATCTTCGAGGAGGTGCGGCCCTATGGCTCGCACGATGCCGAAGCCGCCTACAAGAAGAACCCGGAACTCGCCTCGGAAGCGGCCACGGGGCGCACCGCCCGCGCCATCCGCGCCCTACAACTCGAAACCGAACTGCGCACCGATCCGCAGCGCCGCGCCGATCGCTTCGTGGAACGCTGGCGGGAGCTCGGCCAGACCAGCCAGCGCCAGTATCAGGCGGCGGACATGTCCGGCTACAAGGCCACGCGATCGGCGATGGGCGACATGGCGATGAGCCTCGAACGCGATCCGCAGCTCGAGTCGATCCTCGCCGGCCGCAAGCGAGACCTCGGAATCGGGGTCGAATCGGGCCGCCGACTCGGATTGGAACTCGCCTTCAGCCACGGCATCGACCTTGGCAGAGGCCGGAACATCGGGTTTTGACCCCGCCTATTTTCCGCCGCCGGCGCGCCCCGCTGCGACGGCGCGCAAAACCCTCTTGCACAGCGATGAATCCTTGTCCTGTCTGGCTCGGGAGCAGTCAAACAAAGCCAGCAGAAGGCAAGGCAGCCGTGCGCCAACCAGACCGTATCATCCGCCTGAGAACCGTCCTCGCTCGGACAGGCCTCTCGCGGTCCACTATTTACCGAAAGATCGCCGAGGGCACCTTCCCGGCACAGATCAAAATCAGCGCCAACGGCGCGGGCTGGCATGAATCCGAAATCGACCGCTGGGTCGCCAACCCCCTTGCGTGGCGGCCGGTGGCGGAGGTCGATGACGGTCGGTGACGCGACCGCGCCCCTGGATTCAGTGCAAGAGCGAAGTCTTTCGTCAGGGGCTTCGTTTCAATTTATCAATGCAGTCTGACCATGCCTGCATCAGCTCGATCCGCTCTTGCCAATAACTCGCCCGGTTGTAGGCGCGCCGGATTTCGTTCTGATCCTGATGCCCGAGCGCGGCCTCAATCACGTCGGGTCGGAAGCCCCGTTCGTTCAATATCGAGCTTGCAGCGGCCCGAAAGCCGTGCGCGGTCATCTCATCCTGTGTAAAGCCCATGCGCCGCAGCGCGGCGTTCATGGCGTTCTCCGACGGGGGGCGGGCATTGGAGCGAATAGAAGGGAACACGAGCGTGCTCCGGGCGACCTCTTTCACCTCGCGCAGCACATCGAGCGCCTGTCGGGAGAGGGGCACGTCATGCGGCCGACGAACCTTGGTGCGGGCTCCGTCGATGCGCCAGATTGCCTCCTCCGCGTCGATTTCCGCCCATGTGGCGCCGCGGACCTCGCCGGGGCGGGCAAACGTCAGCGCGGTGAACTGAAGAGCGCACCGGAGCGTTGGCCAGCCGTCATAGGCGTCTATGGCCACCAGAAGCGCGCCGAGATGCTTCTCGTCGGTGATTGCGGCCCGATGCTGCACCTTCGGCGCCATCAGGGCGCCGCGCAGCAGGAGAGTCGGATCGTCCTCGGCCCGCAGCGTGGAGACAGCGAGCCGGAAGACGGTGCCGATCACGCTTCGCAGCCGCCGCGCCGTCTCCCGGCGCCCACTGCGTTCGATCCGTTGCAGCAACGCAAGGATTTCCGCCGGGGTGATATCCGCGATTGGTCGGGCGCCGAGGTCTGGGCCGGCGAGATCGACAAGCAGCCATCGGTTCTTCGTGATGGTGGACGCGGCGGCGCCTTCATCCTCGATCCGTTGCAGATATTCCTCGGCAACGCCCCCGAAGGTGTTCGTCGCCGAGATCACAGCCGTCAGCTTCGCAGCCTTCTTGTTGGCCCCAGGATCGACTCCCGAGGCCAACAGCTTCTTGGCTTCGTCGCGCAGCCGCCGCGCCTCGACGAGGGGAACGGAGGGATAGGCGCCGTGGGAGAGCTTCTTCTGCTTACCGCTGAACCTGTATGCCTGGTTCCAGAGCCGCGCGCCGCTTGGCTTCACAAGGAGGTAGAGCCCGCCGCCATCGGAGAGCTTGTATTCCGACTCCCGGCCCTTGGCGGCGCGGCACGCTGTATCTGTCAGGGGCATTGACGCCTCCCGGCTGTTGGCCTCGGGCCAGCAGATACCAGGGCGAGGCCAACATCAAGGCCAACAAATTCATGAGATCGGGTGATATCCGAAGATGCCGATTGAGACGGCGGAAGGCGTCAAAATCTAAAAAACAACAATCATATCAATGCAATATGACGCCGGTTGAGACGTCCTGAGATGCCGGGAGATTAGGGGGATGGTGCCCAGGGGCGGAATCGAACCACCGACACTGCGATTTTCAGTCGCGAATTACAAGCCTATTTTGTGGTGTCAAAACAGCTACTTGTTAGAAGTAGAAAAAATCGTAGCAAGGCGCCAGCAAGGGGGATGCCTGCCGAGCTTCTGGATCGGCCGATGTGCGGTTGTCGGTAAGAGCCAGCGGCGAGGGTTTGCCGAAAATGGCGTCAGTGGCTGATCGAGTCGAAGACGCCGGCGAGGCCGTCGTGAAAGGGATGGAGTGCATCGGCTTTCGTCTGTGCCCATGCGATCCATTCATTGACAGGGCGGTCTCCGATCCCGACGTCGCCTTCGGATTCGTGGCGCTCTCCTCTGTATTGGCCGCACGAAGGGCGGGCTGAACTCCAAGCTCCCTGTCGTCTGCGATGGCGCGGGCAAGCCGCTCGTCATGATGCTGACCGAAGGGCGGATGAGCGATCGCAAAGGCGGGCTGATGTTCGCGGCGCTATTTCTTCTGTGTGGACGGGCAATAACTCGACGCGGGCGTTCAAGTCGCCACATTGTCACCAGTTTCGGCCCCGGAGCCATCCAGGCTTGCCAAGGCTGGGGTCATTCGACGCTGCGGGATGACGCAGGCGAGCGGCGCGGGAGCGCGTCTCGATGCGCCTCTGAAGTCGCAGTCCAAGCCAGTGCGCGTGCGCGGCCGAAACGCCGGCGGCGCCGAGATGTCGAGCATCAACGACGCATCACGCATGGGCAGACCACCAGCGTTCTCCCTTGGGAGGGAGAACGCGAAGGCGCCAACCACCCCTTCAGTCACCGTCGACACCGTCATTGCGCTTCTAGGGCAAGGGCGATGCCTTGCCCGCCGCCAATGCAGAGCGTGACGACACCACGCCTGAGTCCGTCCCGCCGCATCGAATAGAGAAGGCGCGTAACGAGGATTGCGCCGGTCGCCCCGATTGGATGGCCGTGCGCGATCGCGCCTCCCTCCACGTTCACGAGGTCCAGAGGTATCGCAAGTTCGGCGGCCACAGCGAGAGGCACGGCGGCGAATGCTTCGTTGATCTCGAAACGCTCCACGTCACCCAGCTTCCAACCCGCACGGTCCAGCGCCTTTCGGACGGCGGGCACAGGACCGATGCCGAATAGGCCTGGCTCGACCGCAGCCACAGCCGAGGCCACGAGCCGGCCCATGGGCGCTATCCTGTTCGCCTCGGCGAATCCGCGTTCGGCGACGACCATGGCCGCGGCGCCGCTGTTCAGACCCGGCGCATTGCCGGCCGTGATGGTCCCACCGTCTCTGAACGCTGGCCGAAGCTTTGCGAGTGTCTCGATCGTGGTGTCTGGACGTGGGGCTTCGTCGACAGCGCACCGCACGCTTCCCTTCCGACCGGGCGCCTCGATCGGCACGATCTCGTCCGTAAAGAGACCGGCTTCGCGCGCGTGGGAGAACGCCTGCTGAGAGCGGACGGCGAACGCGTCCTGCTGTTCGCGCGTCAGTCCCGCGCGGGCGACGAGGTCTTCGGTGTGCCAGCCAGAATGTTTGCCGGAGAATGCATCCTCGAGGCCGTCGGTCACGGCGCTGTCGAAGATCTCGGCGGCCCCCATCCGGTAGCCCCAACGGCCGTTGCCGAGAAGGTACGGCGCGCGGTCCATGCTCTCCAGTCCGCCCGCGATCGCAACGTCGATCTCACCTGCGACGATTTCCGTGGCGGCCGTAGCGATGGCTTGGGCGCCAGACCCACAGACACGGTTTACGGTCATTGCGGGAACGCTCACCGGCAGCCCGCCGCCGATCGCGGCCTGCCGAGCCGGGTTCATGCGGTTGCCGGCCTGGATGACATTGCCCATCACGACGCCGTCGACTCGGGTCGGGTCGAGACCCGACCGACGCAGCGTCTCCGCGACGACCGTCGAGCCGAGTGTTGTCGCCGAGACTTCCTTGAGTGCACCCCCGAAGGCTCCGATTGCCGTCCGGACCGGGCTACAGATGACGATCTCACGCGTTTTCATAGTGTGTCTCCGTGTTGACGGACCTGATTCCCTGCAACTTCACGGATCCGGCCCGTGGCCCAGACGATCGGCAGTGTTCGCGGCCTATCGATCGTTACGCTGACGCAGGCATTCCCGGCGGCGCTTCACGAAAACAGCGCCCGCAATAGAAAGATCGCTCGGAAGATCGCCGGTGAAACCAAACGTCGCTTCCGTCTCTCGATCGCCTTGATGATCGCATCGGCGGCCTGGTCCGTCGTCAACGGCGGAATGGCCTTGGAAGCATGTTCTCTGCTTCCGGGGTTATGCTCCCAATAGCTGCTCTCCACGACTCCGAGCACGACGAGGCTGACGAAAACGCCTTTCGCTTCGACTTCCGTGCGCAGGGCATCCGAAAAGCCCTTCAATGCTTGGCGGGCGGCAATGTAAGCGGCTGCATTCGGCCACACCATATAAGACGCCGGAGAGGTCACATTGACGATATGGCCGCTACGCGCCGCCAGCAGTCCAGGAAGGAAGAATCTCGTTACGTCGAACGCGGCGAGATAAGGGAGCTCGATCATCTGTCGAGCTTCCTGTGGAGTCGTTTCAACAGTCGGGAGCCAGCGGCCGGAGCCGGCGTTATTGATGATGATATCGGGCGTTCCGACTTTTTCGAGCACTTGCGCGCCCATGCGAGATATTTCATCGGAGCTCGAGAGATCACACTCGACGGCGACCGCGCTGCCTCCCGCCGTTTCGATCTCTTGCGCCAGTTGCGCCAATTTGTCGCCTGAACGCGCGACCAGGATGACGCGCGCTCCTTTACCGGCAAGAGCGCGCGCGGTGGCGGCGCCGATTCCACTTGATGCGCCAGTCACAAGCGCAAGCTTTCCAGCGATTTCCATTGTCATGCCTCCTTGTCGATCGGTTGGCTGAGCGGGTTCCTTCCATCGAGCGGCTCATTACGCTGACGCCGCTTTGGTGCTACGGTTTCGAACCGACCTCCAAACTCACGTCACGAGATGTATGGCGGCTGGACGAGAGGCCGAGGCCGTCATGTTCAGTCATTGGACTTGCGCCTGCAGGCGTCACTTTGAACCAGATCGCGTAGAGCGCCGGGAGGAAGAGCAGGATCAGGACAGTGCCGACAGCCGTCCCTCCGATCAGCGTGTAGGCCATGGAGCCCCAGAACACCGAATGGGTCAGCGGAATGAAAGCGAGGACGGCGGCAAGCGCCGTCAAGATCACAGGGCGCGCGCGTTGGACAGTCGCCTCGATAACCGCGTGATAGGTGTCCAAGCCCTCGGCCTCATTGGTCTGAATCTGACCGATCAGAATTAAGGTGTTGCGCATCAGAATGCCGGAGAGGCCGATCAGTCCCAGGATTGCATTGAAGCCGAAGGGCTGCCCGAACAGCAGCAGGATCGGAACCGTGCCGAGCAATCCCAGAGGGGCTGTCAAAAACACCATTCCCATCGCCGGCAGGGATCGAACTTGAAGGACGATGACGAACAGCGTGAAGAGAATCATGATCGGGAAGATCGGAGCCAAAGCCGAATTGGCCTTGTTCGATTCCTCGGCGTTGCCGCCCATTTCGATCCGATATTGATCGGGAAGGCGCGCGATGATCGGCGCCAGCGCCGTCTGGATTTCCGCCGAGACCTGCGGCGGCTGCAGCGCCTCGTCGATGTCACATTGAACCGTGATCGTCGGCGTCCGATCACGCCGCCTCAGAACGGGCTCTTCCGGACGAATCTCGACGTGGCCGATCTGGCTAAGCGGAATCGAATTCCCGCTCTTGCCGGTCAGGGTGAGGTCGCCAAGCTTGACCGGATCGAGACGTTCCGGTCCGGCGCTGCGTCCCGCCACGTCGACTATACGAATATCCTCGCGCACCTGAGTGGCGGTGACGCCGGTGAGCAGAAACTGCAGCTGCTCCGCCACATCGATCGAGGTGAGGCCGATCAGCTGGAGACGATCCTGATCCAGGACAAAGTGAACTGTCGGAGCCCGCTCGCCCCAGTCCTGATTGACTTGGCGCGTATTCGGATTGGCTCGCATCACCGCTAGCACCTCATCGGCGATGGCGCGCACCTCGGTCGTGTCCGGCCCCATGACGCGAAACGAGACTGGAAAATGCGTGTAGGGGCCGAACACCAGTTGCGCCACGCGAATGCGGGCCTCGGGCGCCAGCCCTTCGGCGACACGCTCTCGAAAACGAACTTTGAGGCGGTCGCGGGCCTCCGCATCCGGCGTCAAGACGACGAGCTTCGCGAAGGACGGGTCGGGGAGCTCGGGACTATAGGAGAAAAAGAAACGCGGAGCCCCCTGACCGATATAGGTCGTGACCATTTTCGTTTCGGGCTGCTGCTTCAGCCAATTCTCCAGCTTAGCGGCCGCGGCGCTGGTCGTCTCGATGCTCGAGCCTTCCGGCATCTGGACTTCGGCCAGAACTTCCGGTCGATCCGAGGTCGGGAAGAATTGTTGCTTGACGACGCCCATTCCTGCGCCCGCGAGGACGAATAGTCCGAGCACGATCCCCGCGATTTTGAATTTCTGGTCGACCGCCGACGTTATGAAGCGTCGAAGCTTTTGATAGTTCGGCGTCGCGTAGATCGCATGGTGTCCGCCTTCGATCGGCTTGATGTCGGGAAGCAGCTTCACCCCCAAATAAGGGGTGAAGACCACCGCGACGATCCAAGACGTGATCAGCGCGAAACCGACGATCCAGAAAATATTGCCGGCATATTCCCCCGCCGTAGAGCGAGCGAAGCCGACAGGCGTGAACCCGATGATTGTCACGAGCGTGCCCGACAGCATCGGCGCGGCGGTATTGCTCCAGGCATAAGCCGCCGCTTTGATGCGGTCGAAGCCTTCTTCCAGTTTCACCACCATGATCTCGATGGCGATGATCGCGTCGTCGACGAGGAGTCCGAGCGATATGATCAAGGCGCCGAGCGTGACGCGATCGAACACGCGATCCGTGACCAGCATGATGACGAGAACTGCCGCGAGAGTGAGCGGAACCGCGGCTGCGACCACGATGCCGACGCGCCAACCGAGACTGACCAGGCTCACGACGAGCACCACGCCGAGGGCGACGAAGAATTTGAGCATGAACTCGTCGACAGACTCCGCGATATTGACGGCCTGATCGCTGACCTTCGTGAAGGAGAGCCCGACCGGCAATTCTTGCGCGATCTTGGCTTCCTCCGCATCCAGCGCTTTCCCGAGCTCGAGGCCGTTCACTCCTTCCTTCATGACGAGGCTGAGCGCCATTGCCGGCTCGCCATTGTGACGGATCAGATAGGTCGCCGGATCTTCGTAGCCGCGTGTGACCTCCGCGATGTCGGACAGCTTCAACACACGGCCGCCGCTGACCAGAGGCGTGTCGGCGATTTTTTGCAGGCTGTCGAAAGCTCCGTCGATGCGAATGAAGACCTGCGGCCCGTTGGCGTCGATCGATCCAGCGGGGGTAACGGCGTTCTGACGCCGGAGCGCATCGACGATTTCGCGCGGGGCGATCCCGAGCGTCGAGAGCCGCTCATACGAGAAGTTGACGAAAATTCGCTCCGGGCGCTCGCCGAGAATATCGACCTTTTTGACGCCGGCCACATGCAACAGCCGTTGGCGCAACGCTTCCGCCTCACGCGTGAGCTCGCGCGGCTGCATGCCGCGGGCTTTCACGGCATACACCGCGAAACTCACATCGGAATATTCGTCGTTCACGAATGGACCGAGCGCGCCGGCAGGCAGCTTATGCGCCTCGTCTCCCAGCTTCTTTCGCGCTTGATAGAACTCCTCCTGAACGACCGACGGCGGAGTCTTGTCCTGCAGCGTCAGGGTCAGGAAGGCCAAGCCCGGACGCGTGAAGGTCTCGACGCGATCATACCAACGCAGTTCCTGCAGCCGCTTCTCGAGGGGCTCCGCGACGAGATTCTGCATCTCCTCGGCGGTCGCCCCCGGCCAGGCGGCGGTTACGATCAGCGACTTGATCGTGAAGGCCGGATCTTCCGCTCGGCCGAGCCGGCTGAAGGCGAAGACGCCCGCCAGGGTGACTGCGATCAGAAGAAAGAGCGTGATCGCTCGTTCGCGGACCGCCAGGGCGGAGAGATTGAAGCCGCTCATTTCGCCGCCTTCTCGTTCCGAGCCTGTTCTGCTTCCGCGCGCTCGCCATTGGTGCGAACGCGCTCGCCTTCGTGCAGAAGATGGGCGCCGAGGGCCACCACATGCTCGCCGGCGACGACTCCCTTCCGGAGAATTGCCGTATCCGCGCCGAGTCGGCCGATCTCGACCGAACGGAACGAAATCGTGTCGCCATTCACAATCCAAACGCCGGGCCCATCGCCCTTGTCGAACATCGCTCCGAGCGGAACCGAGGTCGCGGAAGCTGCATCGCTCGTGGGCAAGTAAACTGTGACCGTCGCGCCGAGCGGCGCTTGCTGCGCCGCGCCTTCCAGCACGTAGCGGGCTTCGAAGGTCCGGGTCTGCGGATCAGCGGCGTCCGAAAGCTGCCTGAGACGCGCGACCGAGCCGATCTGGCTCCCGTATACAGTGGCCCGCGCCGTCGATCCGATCGATGGACGTATTGTCTCAGGCAGATTGACGGCCGCTTCGCGCGGCCCCGAATGCGCGAGCTTCACGACGATTTGGCCTGCGGAAACGACTTGGCCGGGCTCGGCGAGCGTCTCGACCACGGCGCCGTCGGCGTCCGCCAGAAGAGCGGAATATTCGAGCTCGTCTTTCGCGACTTGCAACTGTGCTTCGGCCGCGTCCAATTGCGCCCGCGTCGCGTCCGCTGCGGCTTTTGCCTGATCATACGCCGATTTGGACACTGCGCCCGAACCGACGAGCTTACGAAAGCGCGCTTCATCGGCCGCCGCCTGAGTGTAGTGGGCCTTCGCAGCGGTGACATCGCCGGCTCGAACGGTGATCGCATGCTGATAATCGATAGAATCGATACGCATGACGGGCTGGCGAGCTCGCACCTTCTGGCCCGTGTCGATCAGACGCTCGATGACCTTGCCTCCGACTCGGAAGCCGAGATTGCTCTGCACGCGCGCGGCGACAACGCCTGTGAAGGCCCGCTCTGGCGCGCCGGCCCGCTCTACGGTCGCGACTCGGACGAGCTGCTGCTTAGTTCTCGGGTCTTGTTCAGACTTGCCGCAGGCTGCGAGGCTCAACGCGGCGGCGAAAACAGCGGCCGCAGCAACAGTCGATTTTTCCAATCCGGGCATGTTCGGGGTCCCAAGCCAAGCTCGAAACCCAAATTAGAAACAAGTGACGATATTGTCAATTCGTCACTCATCACAAACCGCGAGCTAAGGGGCAAGGCTCCGCAACACCAGATTCGCCATAGCGGCCGCGCGCTCCTCGATGTCATCGAAGTGCCGCTCCAGAAGGCGCGGATTCCAGCATAGCTCCATCGTCTGGAGGATGGCGCGACATGTTTCCTCGATGGGCGTCTTGCGCTCGAACTCGCCCTTCTCGCGTCCTTCCGCGACGAGCTCGCGAATGAGCCCCAGCATTGCGTCCTCGTAGTCCGAGATCGGCCGCCACGCTTCCGAGCACGCCGTGATCACGATTTCGTGGAGCTTTCGCTCATTGAAGAAAAGCGCCGCGCTTTCGCGCGTGAGGCACTGGTACATAGCGCGAAGCCTTTCTGCGGCGGACTTCTTCTGACCGACGATTTTCTTCAAAGCGGCGATGATCCCGCCCAGAGACTCGGCGCAAGCGGCTTCGCCGATCGCCTGCTTCGAGTCGAAAAATTTGTAGATATATGCGGTCGACAAGCCGATCGCTCTGGCGAGGTCCGCCACCGTCGTCTTGTTGTAGCCGTAACGGCGGAAATGCTCGCTCGCCGCGCTCACGATCTGGTCGCGCCGCTCATGTTCCGCCGGCCCGCGGCGCCCCGGAGGTGAATCGGAAGAACGGTTCTTGTGGCTCTTTTCAGTCATGGAGCCACCATATGCCAAAATCGTGCGCTCAAATCCAACGCGGCTCGCGCCGGGATGAGAGGCTGGCGATCAGCGTCCATTCGAGCCTCCTGTAAGGCGGGTCCTGCCGGCCTTCGACTGAGCGGCGAGATCGCGCACGGTGCTCGGCCGCACGACGGTCGACAGGACGTCCGTTCGCGAACTTCTCCAATCTTACGCGCCGAGTTACGAGTTGACAATATCGTCACTCGTAACCTATTTCTCAGCCGCTGAGCTGGAGCGAAGCGGGCGTTGGTCACGCGCGCGACAGCGCAGTGTCGCCCCTCGCCCGATAGAAGAGGCCCAGCCGATGAAATTCGCCTCCACTCCGAAGCCTCCGCTCGCGCGAGGCCACAAGGCGCTCGCTCTGGCGGCGACACTATTCGGGGCGAGCGTTTCGGGGTGCGCGGTCGGTCCCGATTATGTGGCCCCGGCGATATCGCTCGCGGATTTTCACAGCGTCGGCGCCCTCCCGGCGCGTCGGGACGACTCGCTGCCGCTGGATCGATGGTGGACAGGATTTGACGATCCGACGCTGACACGCATCATTCGGCGCGCCCTGGACCAAAATCTCGATCTGGCTGCGTCACTCGCACGCGTCGAGCAGGCCCGCGCCGCCGCGCGGGAAGCCGGCGCCAAGCTTTTGCCGACCACGGATGCGACCGCGCAGGCGGTGAAAATCCGCCAGTCGCTCGAAAGTCCGGTCGGCGCGATCGGAAGAAACCTGCCCGGCTATGATCCGAACCAGGCTTTATTCGACCTCGGAATCAGCTCGAGCTGGGAAATCGACGTCTTCGGCGGCCTGCGTCGCGGCGCCGAGGCGGCGAGCGCCGAGGCCGAAGCCGCCGAGGCGACTCGTCTCGGGACGCGAATTTCGGTGGCGGCCGACGCCGCCGACGCCTATTTTCAGATACGTGGAGATCAAGCACGAATCGCTGCGACGGAAGGGCAGATCGCAACCGACGCGCATCTGCTCGACCTCATTCGCCGACGTTCCGCCCTCGGCCTCGCATCGGCGCGGGAAACGGCGCAAGCCGAAGCGCTTCTCTATCAGGCGCGCAGCGCTCTTCCGCCGTTGCGCGTCGATCTGGAGGCGCAACTCAATCGCCTCGACGTCCTCATGGGCGCGCAACCCGGGACCTATGCGGCGGAGCTGAGAGCGCCTGCGAACATACCAGCGGTTTCTCGCATTTTCGGAGGCGACAAGCCGATCGACGTCTTACGCCGTCGGCCGGACGTCATCGCCGCCGAACGGCGACTCGCATCGTCCAATGCGCGGATCGGCGAAGCGATCTCCGGCTACTATCCGAAAATTTCGATTTCCGGCCTGCTCGGCTTCGAAAGCATGAATGTCTCGCATCTCTTCCGATCCGCCACATTCCAGCCCCAAGCGGTCGCGGGCTTGCGTTGGCGGTTGTTCGATTTCGGCAAGATCGACTCCGAGGTGGCGCAGGCCGAAGGCGCGCGCGCCGAGGCGCTCGCCAGATATCGGCAATCGATCTTGGGCGCGGCCGAAGACGTCGAGAACGCGTTCACCGCCTTCATGCAGGCCAAGGCGCAAACGAAAGAGCTGGAGGCGGAGATTGCGGCTGTGAAGCGAGCTGTCACTCTCGCGCAAAGCGCCTACCGCGCCGGCGGAATACCGCTCACCGACGCGCTCGACGCCAATCGGCAATTGTTGGTCGCCAGAAGCGCGCTCGCTCGCAGTCGCGCAGACACGGCGAGGGCCGCTGTCCGCGTGTTCAGGGCATTGGGCGGAACGCCCGACCCCGCGGCGTGAACGATCGACGGCGGAGTTGACGATAGGCGGGCGCCGCAGTCCTGCGCATTGAGTGATTGTCGACCAGAGCCTCAGTCGGCTCGGCATCTCATGCCGGCGAGCGCAACCATGGAAGGACACGTCACTGGCAAACCGATGCAATCGGCCGTCCCGCCAGTGTAGTCGCGTAGCGCTCATTTTCGGAGAATTGTCGGCGCGTTCATGGTCTTCGGCGTTCAGCCGCCTGAATTGCTTCGAGATACTCCAAAGCCCTCTATCGAAGCATCGTTTCGACGACCATGTCCGCCAGTCGCCCGAAAGGCGCGCGGAGCAGACCGCTGGCGTTCCACTTGCCTTGTTCGAAAATGCCCTTGGCGTGGCTGAGGGCGCGGAAGCCTTCAATTCCATGATAGGCGCCCATGCCGCTCGCGCCGACCCCGCCGAAGGGCAGATCGTCCTGCACATAATGCATGAGCGTGCCATTGATTGTGACGTTTCCGGACGTCGTGCGGCTCAGAACTTTGCGCTGGTCCTCGCTGTCGCTTCCGAAATAATAGAGCGCCAGCGGCCGTGGCCGCGCATTGACGAAGGCGACCGCCTGATCGATGTCGCGATAGGACAGCACCGGCAGGACGGGTCCAAAGATTTCCTCCTGCATGATTCGCATGTCGTCCCGTGCGTCGAGAACGATGGTCGGCGCCAAGGTGCGGGAGCGACGGTCCGCCTCTTCCGTCTTCTGTCCGACCTCTCGAATGCGGGCTCCCTTGGCGCGGGCATCGTCGATCAATCCAGTCAGACGGGCGTAATGGCGATCATTGACGATGGACGTGTAGTCGCCGCTCGCCGGTCCGTCCGGATAAAGAACCGCAACGGCCTCGTCGTAGGCGGCGACGAAAGCATCGACTTCGTCCTCATGCACCAGCGCATAGTCCGGCGCGATGCATGTTTGCCCCCCATTGGCGAGCTTGCCATGGGCGATCCCCGCCGCCGCATGATCGAGCGAATGTCCCTTCGCGACGATCACGGGCGACTTGCCTCCGAGCTCCAGCGTAACCGGCACGAGATTGTCGCTGGCTGCCTTCATTACCGCGCGTCCGACCGGCGAGCTGCCAGTGAAGATCAGATGATCGAATGGCAGCGCGGAGAAGGCGGCGCCGACGGATGCATCCCCGGTCACCACCGTGGCCACATCCTGCGGGAAAATTTTGGCCAGCAGGCTCACGAGCAGATCACTCGTTCCGGGCGTGAACTCCGATGGTTTGATCATCGCTCGGTTGCCTGCGGCAATCGCCGTCGCGAGCGGCATCAGGGCGAGCGATAAAGGATAATTCCAAGGCGCCATGACGCCAACTACGCCGAGCGGCTGATATTCGACACGGGCGTTGCCGAAGCGCATGGGCAGCGCGACCTGTCGGCGCATGGGCCGCATGAAGCGGCGCAAATTCCGGTGGAGATAATCGATTCCCATGATGAGCGGCATGATCTCCATGATCGCCGTCTCATGTCGGGAGCGATGGCCGAAATCGGCGTTGAGGGCCTCTTCGATCTCGCGCCGGCGTCCGACGATGGCGCTCCTGAGCTTCTTCAGATCGGCTCGCCGCTGATGGAGCGTAGGTGGGCCGTCCCTTAGAAAGGCGGCACGCTGAAGCTCGAGAGTTTGGCGGAGTCGATCGTCGGCGTCGATCGCGGGAATGGCTTCCATGACTCGTCTCCATGTTTACGCTGTCAACTTCAGAATGGTTGACATAGGAGCCGAAGTAGGCACTGTCAACATATGTTTTAGATGTCAACTTCGAGGGAAAGATGCCGGATGCAACAAAACGCCCCTACCACCATGGCGACTTGAGGCGGACGATCATCGAAACCGCTCTGGAGATGTTGCACGAGGGGAAGGGCTGGCACTTCACCCTGAGGGAAGTGGCGCGCCGCGCGGGCGTCAGTCACGCGGCTCCCTACAAGCATTTTCCTGACAAGGCTTCGCTATTGGCTGAAATGGCATTGCTCGGCTTCGACCGATTACGCGAAGCGCTGGCGGCCGCTGAGCTGCAGCCGGCAACCTCCTTGCGAGAAGAATTCTTCGCGATGGCCAAGGCCTATGTTCGTTTCGGCGTCTCCACCCCGGCGCTCTACCGGCTGATGTTCAGCACCGAGGGCGGCCGAGCAGTTGATTTGCATTTGCATGAGAGAGCGCTCGCCGCCTTCGGCGTGGTGATCGCGTTGCTGGAACGGGGCCAGTCGATGGGAGTTTTGCGCAAGCGTGACGTTCGCGGCCAAGCAACAGCTTGCTGGGCGCAGATGCACGGCGTCACATTATTGACAATCGACGGGCTGCTTCTGCCGGAGAAGGTAGGGCCAGCCCCCCTCGACAACGCCCTCCTCGCGCTGCTGGAGGGGCTGGAGGTGTCGAAGGGATGACGGCGTCACTCATGAGAAGGACGCTTGCTCGCGCATCGGGCCGCGCGTGGGAAGCTCCAACTCCACGCCGCCGATAGCGGCGAAGCGGGCGTGAATAGCTTGGCCGAGATTCTTCGGCGCGACGACGCCGCTGATCGCGCGACGCAGGATTTCCCGCGCTTCTTCTTCCATGGAGCGGCCATGTTCGGCCGCGCGCATGCGTAAGCGGCGCTTCAAATCGTCATCCAGATTGCGGATTGTGATGCTTGCCACGACAGCCTCCAGTATGGCGTCGTCAGCAACATGGGCAATGATTGCACTGCAATCAAGTTTGGCGTTGCCGGATGGATCGCGCGACGTGAATTTCGCTGGTCGCTTCACGCGGGCCTTTTCCGGCCTCGCCAGCAAGGGGAACGAAGCAGAAGCTCCGTCCGCCCAACGAACCTTGATAGGGAGCGTTGCGGCTGTGGCGGAACAGTCGAAATTGCACGGAAGTGTTCGGCACCGCCAGCATCAAAGACGTCTCGTCGGCGGCGATGATGTCGACTTCGAGCGCCTCTCCAGGGCGGTCTATGTCAGTGAGAGTTATTCGTCTTTCCACGACAATGCTCCCAGAACAAAATCCTTGAAATGTGATCGACGTCAACCGTGCTGCTAGTCGGGAAACGTCGGCTCCTAATGGCGCAAGCGCAATGCGCACGCCGTAGCCGGCGTACCGAGAACGCGATCGACTAATTGTCCGTTCGCCGCATTCTCACGTTTTCCAATGCCTCTCGTATCATTTCGTCGACCGCGAAGCGGACATTGCTCTCGAGCGCGTCGAGCCCGTCTCGGCCGATCAGATAGAGAGCGTCGTCGACATGCGATTCGAGGAAATAGCGGGAGATGGTCGGCTGGTCGAAACCCGCGCCTCTCGATCTCGCTCTGATGCTCGCCATCGCAGCGTCACGCAGCGCGCGAGCGAACTGCTGTAAGCGCCGTTTCCGTCCCATTGCCGCTGGAATGGAAGAGCAGCTTGCAATTCGTTGCGACAAGGCATTGCAAGCCTTTGGCGCAAAGCTTTGCCAGCGATTGGTTCAGC
>NZ_WOVC01000044.1:0-21208 GCF_011378635.1 Methylosinus sp. RM1 | reverse complement strand
CGCCTCGGCGTGATCCTCGACATAGAGCCAGTCGCGCACATTCTCGCCGCGCCCATAGACGGGCAGGGGCTTCTCCTCCAGCGCATTGAGAATGACGAGCGGAATGAGCTTCTCTGGGAAATGATAGGGGCCGTAATTATTGGAGCAATTGGTGATTATGGTCGGCAGGCCATAGGTCTCGCGCCAGGCGCGGGCGAGATGGTCGGAGCCCGCCTTGGAGGCCGAATAGGGCGAGTTGGGCGAATAAGGCGTGTCCTCGCGAAACAATCCTTCGGCCCCGAGCGCGCCGAACACTTCATCGGTCGAGACATGCAGGAAGCGAAAATTCGCGGCCTTCTCCGCATCGAGGCGGCGCCAATAGTCGAGCGCGGCGGACAGCAGAGTGAATGTGCCGACGACATTGGTCTCGATGAAGGCCGCCGGCCCGTCGATGGAGCGATCGACATGGCTCTCGGCGGCGAGATGCATCACCGCATCGGGCCGGAACTCCTCGAAGGCGGCGGCGACGGCGGCGCGGTCGCATATGTCGGCGCGGCGAAACGCGTAGCGCGGATCGCCGGCGATCGGCGCGAGCGAATCGAGATTGCCGGCGTAAGTGAGCTTGTCGAAGACGAGCAGCTCATGCGGCGTCGTCTTGATGATGCGGCGCGAGAGTGCAGAGCCGATGAAACCGGCGCCGCCGGTCACCAATATACGCGCCTTCCCACACGATCCACGCAGGTCATCGATACCGGTCTGAATTTCGGAATCTCCCTAACACAGCGGACGGCTATCTCACGAGATTCATACGAAGAAAGTGAGATGCTTAAGCCTAGCACTACGACGCTCGATCAGCAAGGCGATATGAGCAGGTAATACAAACGAGGTCCATCGAGGCAGTCGGGCAACATCGCGGACGTCGTTCGTTCGACCGAGCAGGCGAGCGCTTCCTGAGCAGCGGTGCCTTCTGATGGCGGAGTAGGGTTCGCGGCTTGCCTGGCAAGCCGGGGCAATCCCGAATGGGCTCGGCCGCGGATGACGTCTCGATGCCGCTCCCGCCAACCTCCCACGAATTTCCCGGGCTAAATCACGGTTGCCCAGCGTTGCCGAAACGTGACCTTAAGCGGTGTTGCCGACAACTTACGATCGAGATATAAGATAAAGTACGTATCACGCTGACAGTGAGGCTTTAATGTCAACTAAGCAGTATGCCCGCCTACACCAAAGTGACGGGAGTCGAGCCTTCAACATACCGATCGAACTCGACTTGCCCTACGGTGATGCGCTCATGCCTCGAAGAGGAGACACGCTGGTGGTAGAGCCTCTTCGAAAAACAGGGCTCTTAGAGTGGTTGGCGTTGATCGAGCCTTTGGCACAATCGACGTTTAGATACCAACAGAAAGATCTAGCCTTGGAGAAATTAGTTGATTAACACGCGATATTTGTCGGATGCTAATGTCGCATCAGACATGATGTCCCACTCGCGTAGCAGAAGCGAGAAGTATATGTTGGATGCTAATATAATAACTGACATGCTACGCTATCCGCGTGGGAGGGTTGTTCAACACGTTATGAATGTTGGCGAGTTCAGCCTTTCGGTGAGTGCGATTGTCGCAGCTAAACTACGGCAACGCGCTGCGATTTCTGGTGCATCTCGAGAAGCAGAACTCGTAGAAGGTGTTCTGTCTCGTATTGTAGTTATGCCATTCGGCTTCGAAGCCGAACAGCACCTTGACCGTATTCGTGACGAACTGCAAAGCGCGGGCAAATTCCTCGAACAAAGTGACTTGTTCCTTGCCGCCCACGCGTTTAGCCTGGGCCTCCAGCTCGTCACGGACAGGCCGAATGTGTTTGGCGGTATCCGGGGCTTAAAGCTGGAAAATTGGCTCGCCTGAACGTTCTGTTTAGGGCCTGTTGGGATTCAGGATTCCCATTTTTAGCTCGGCGTGATTCAAGCTTTGGATGGATCGATTCGTATTGACGGGCGCCCAATGGGCGAAGATGGAGCCGCTTTGCCTCGGCAAGGCCAGCGATCCCGGCCGCAGCGGCAGGGATAACCGACTTTTCGTGGAGGCGGTGTTGTGGATCGTGCGCACAGGAAGTCCCTGGCGCGATCTGCCGGCGCACCGGCGGCTTTCGATGATGACGTGGTGGTTCGAGAGGACGGTGCCTCTTTCGCTGATGAAAGAGTCGAGTTCGCATTTCTTGCCGGAGAATGCGGCCGTTGACGGGAATGACTGAGTGGCGAATTGTCGTTGTCACTTCCCGTGTGCCGACGTCGGTCACGCAGACTCGCTCGTTTGAATCTTTGTCTCGACCTCCGTAATCCGAACACACGGCGGGCCTCGGGCCGCGCCATTGGAGAATTTCTTCACTTTCTGCGAGACGCAGGGAATCGTATCATTTAAGTTTTAAAATAATCCATGGAGTTGGCGGGCGATTTCCGTTTCCAGGGCGCGAATTTCGATGTCGATGATTTCGGAGGCGAGCGCCGGCCACTCCTCGGCGTAGGCGAGACGTCGGTAATCCCGCCAATCCTCCAGCGTCTGGTGTAGACGCACAATCTCCAGGCCCCGCGCTTCGGCCTGCGGGCCGGCGCCCTTTGCTTTGCGTCCCGAGGTCACTGTCGCGGCTCTGTTGTCGTTCGCAGGCGAGGCGCACATGTTTTGCATTTTTCATGCGCCTCTTCCGTTGGTATCTATGACGACGAGACCGGCGTCTCCAGCGCTCCGATAGGGGTCTTCGGTCATGACCCGAACGGCGTCGAACCCATAGGTCTTGAAGATGCGCACGGCGCGCGACGTCCCGACGCTATGGGAGTGCAGGAACACCATGATGTCGCGGACGGCCTTCTGCTCGGCCCAGCCGGCGACGATCCGCGTCGCGCGAAACTAACCGATCCCGGACACCTCCCGCAACCTCTCCGGGGTCGCTTCAATGGTTTCGAAGGTCGCGACGCCGAAGGCGGCGACAATTCTCGCGGCGAGCTTGGGACCGATGCCTCGGACCATGCCGGAGCCGAGATATTTTTCGATGCCTTTCGCCGTCGTCGGGGGCGTCGTCTTCAGAAAATCGGCTTTGAATTGAACACCATGAGTGCGATCGGTGACCCAGACGCCGACGGCGTGAATATATTCGCCGGCCGAGATCGAAGCGGCGTGGCCGACGACCGGCACGAGGTCGCGCTTGCCGCGCGCTTTGACCTTCAGGACGGCGAACCCATTCTCCTCATTGTGAAACGTCACCCGTTCGACCGAGCCGACGAGCGTTTCCCGCGACGCGGCGGCATCGGATGGCCGTTCAGGCTTCACGGCGAGGCCCCGCCGCTTCGAATTTCTTCGGGGCGCTCGATATTTTGAGCGTCGCCAGAAGAGGCAGCGCGGCCGGCGACGCGTCGATGACGCGATACTCGACCCCGCAGCGGCGAATGGCGCCTTTCCGGCGGCGCAGGCCGTCGTGCACATAAGCGCGCGCCTCGTCCTCCGACGCGAATTCGCGCGCGAATGTCCGCCCCCGGCAGCCGATCCGGCCGAAAGATACGCGCACCATCCATTTTCCGAACAGATCGCACCCGGCTTCGACGCGCCAGGCTCGGTGGCGGTTCGCCTCCGCATTGCGGCCCTGCAACAGGATCGCGATCTCGTCCATCGCCGCCATGCCGGCCCTCCACGCCCGCCCGCTTCGCATTCGCGCACAAGTGAATCACGAATGGGAATCCGGAGCAAAGGAAGAGGGAACATGGCTACCGCTAGCGCCACCCACGCCGACAAGGGTTCGTCGCCGAGCTCCCGCGCGTTCCGCGCGCCCTTGCGGCGCGGCCGCCTCGCGGTCTGCCGACGGCGTTTTGGGAAAGGAAAAGGAGGAATCGAAGTCTTCGGCTCTTCCCGTGAAACCCGAAGGGAGCGCCGAGAGACCATGAGACATGACGAGGAGATCGAGATCTTGCGCGCGCGCACGAATTGCGCCGCGCTGCTCGAGCGCTCGACGCCGCCATGGCGGCTCGATCGCCGAGAGAGCACGAAGCATTGCCTCAAATATCGGCGCGGGCGGGGAGAAATCCTGATCGTCAACCACGAGGGCCGCGGCTGGTGGGATCCGCAGAGCGACGCGAAAGGCGACGTGTTCGATCTCGTGCAGCATCTCGAGCCCCGCCTGAATTTCGGCGAGGTTCGCAAAGTGCTCCGCCGGTTCACCGGGATACAGCCGAGTTTCTTGGCCGCCGACATCCGAAGGGGACGCTCCCCCGATCTCCCGCTCCCGATCAGATGGGCGCGGCGCCCCCGGCTTCGGCGCGGCTCGCCGGTCTGGCGATATCTCACCGACGATCGTCGCCTTCCTCCGAGCGTCCTGGAGTCGGCTCGCGCCGCCGACATCGTGCGAGAGGGGCCATACGGAAGCGCCTGGTTCGCGCATCACGACGACCGCGGAACCGTCACCCATATCGAAATCCGCGGGCCGGACTTCAAAGGCTCGGTACGAGGCGGTGACAAGATCTTGTTCCGCCTGCCCGGCCACGCGGAGCCGCCGACGCGCTTCGCCCTCGCCGAGGCGCCGATCGACGCGCTCAGCCTCGCCGCCTTGGAAAACATTCGCGCCGACACGCTGTATGCGGCGACCGGCGGGGGCATGGGTCCGAAAACGATCTCTGAGATCGAGGCGATCGTCGCGCGCCTCGCTCCCATCCCGGGCTCGCGTTTTTGCAGCGCGGCCGACGCAAATCCCGCCGGCGACCGCTACGCGGCCCGCCACCAGCTGATCGCCGCGGCCGCCGGCGTCACCTTCGAGCGGCTGAGGCCGCCCGTCGAGGACAGCGACTGGAACGACATGCTCGACCAACGAGAAAGGACGGAACCATGACATCAGATCGCGCCTGGATGCTGCTCAAATCGGGCGGTCGGCTCGACCTGCTCGATCCTAAGCCGGACGCCTGGACCGACGAGGATCTGGCGATCGGGCTGTCGCGCGCCTATCGCTGGGGCGGATATTCGGCATGGGACCTGCCGCTCAGCGTCGCCCAGCACAGCCTCGCCGTTCTGGCCCTGCGCGAAGGCGAAGGAAAGCTCACGCCGCGTGAGGCCCTGCGCGAGCTTCTTCACGACGCCACCGAGGGGCTCGTCGGATTCGACGTTCTCATGCCGTTGAAACCGCATCTGGGCGAGGGCTTCGCACGGCTCGATCGGCGGCTGCAACAAGCCGTCGATCGACGTTACGGCCTGCCGACGTGGACCGACGAGAGCTACGCCCTCCATAAGCGCGCAGACCGGCAGGCGGCTGCGAATGAAGCCTATCATGTCGTCGGCTGGAGCCGCGACGACATCAGATCGAGCCTGCAGATCACGCTCGATCCGCTCGACGACGACCCCTTGCCGCTGCCGCCCGGCATGTCGCCCTGGGAGCCGTGGCCGCCGAAGCTCGCCAGCGCACTCTTCCTTCAAAGGCTCGGTGAGCTCGGCGACGCGATCGACGTCACCGACGCACTCGACGATATCACGATCGACGACACGCTCGCGCAACTGGCCGAAGCCTTCTCTCAGCTGCCCGAGGCGAAGCGCCGTCGTTGCCGACACATCCCGACCGGCAAACGGGGCCTGGACACGCTCGTTCAGGTCGAAGCCGATGACGGCTCGCAAATCGTCGAGGGCGTCGTCGTCGACGGCGAACGCAACGACACAGGCGCCTTCTACTTCGACGATCACTTCGTCGTCTTCACGACCATCGACACACAACGCGGAGAACTCATCCGCTGCAATGGAGCGAACTGCCATGTCGAGATCCTCTGACGTCGATCCGCTCGCCGGCATCGAGGAGTGGGACCGATACGAGCCTTGCTTCGACGAGCCCTCGGAGCCGCAGCCGCCCGCCGACGCTTTCGACAAGACGGCGGCGTCGCTCACGCCCGCCCAAGCGCAGGCCGCCGCGCATTTCGGACCGATCCTCGTCCTCGCGGGAGCCGGAACCGGAAAAACCTCGACGCTCACCGCGGCCGTCGTGCATCGCATCGCCGTCGACCGCATTCCGGCCTCGCGCATTCTCGCCGTCACCTTCACCAACAAGGCCGCCGCCGAGATGGCCTCTCGCATCCGCGCCGCGCTCGACGGCCTGGCGGCTCTCTCCTGGCTCGGCACCTATCACGGGCTCGCCGCCCGTCAGCTCCGCGACGCGCCGGAGATCGCCGAGCTACGGCCGAATTTCGACATTGTCGACGCCGACGACAGCCGCCGCTTCGTCAAACGCGTGATGAAGGCGCAAGGACTCGATGGCGAGGAGAGCGGCGACGCCAATGCACGCGATCCGTTGAAGATCATGTGCAACCGCATCGCGAAGTTCAAAGACAATCTGATCACGCCGGCCGGCGCCGCTGCCTGGGTCGAAGCTAAGATCGCCAAAAGCGATCGCTCTCGCGAACCGATCGATCCCCATGCGCTGCGCGTCGGCGTGCGCGTCTACGTCGATTATCAACGCGCCTTGCGCGAGGCGAACGCGGCGGATTTCGGCGACTTGCTATTGTGGCCGACCCTCGCGATGCGCAAGGACGACGCCTATCGGGCGCGCTGGGCGTCGCGCTTCGATTGGCTCGCCGCCGACGAATATCAGGACGTCAATTTCGCCCAATACAGTTGGCTGAAGTCTTTTGCGGCGGAGCATGGACACGTCTTCTGCGTCGGCGACGATGATCAGGCCATTTACGGCTGGCGAGGCTCTGACATAGAGTATATTCGGCGCTTTCACAAAGACTTCCCGAGCGCTGTGCAGGTGCGGCTCGAAGAGAACTTCCGTTCGACCGGCCACATACTCGCCGCGGCCAATGCGGTCATCGCTCGCGACAAGAAACGTCTCGGCAAGACGCTCTACACGCGAAAGGAGGCGGGCGACAGAATCGAGATCCTCGCCTATCGCGATGCGCAGGCCGAGGCCGCCGGCGTCGTCGAGGAGATGCTCGCCCGTCATGCCGAGGGAACGGGGTGGCAGGAGATCGCCATTCTCTACCGCAGCTCCTTCCTGTCGCGCGGCTTCGAAGAGGCCTTGATGCGCGCCCGCATTCCGCATGTGATCGTCGGCGACGTCGGCTTCTATCAGCGCGCCGAGGTCAAGGACGCGCTCGCGCTTCTGCGTCTCGCGGCGACGCCCGGCGATCGTCAATCGGACGAGGCCTTCCGTCGCGTGATCAACGAGCCCCGCCGCGGCTTCGGCGCCAAGGCCATGCAAGCGGTCGAGACGGAGGCCTCCTTCCGCAACGTCTCGCTGCTGCGCGCCCTGGACACCGCCGAGCTGCCGGCCAAATGCCGCTCCGCCGGATTGCTGTTCGCAGACCAGCTGCGCCGGATCGGCGAGGACCGCTCGCACACGCTCGCCGATCAGATCTCGCTGCTTCTCGACACGAGCGGCTATCGCGCAATGCTGCGCGACAGCAAGGCCGAGAGCTCGGAGGATCGCCTCCAAAACCTGCAGGAGCTGATCGCCCTCGCGGGCGAGTTCCACACGGCGCGTGAGCTCCTCGATCATGCGGCGCTCGCCACCAGCCGCCCCGGCGAGGATGAAACCGACCGCGTGCGCCTGATGACGCTGCACAAGGCGAAGGGCCTCGAGTTTCCGCATGTGTTTCTTCCCGCCTGGGAAGCCGGGGTGTTTCCGTCGGATTACGGCGACGCCGATGAGGAGCGTCGGCTGGCCTATGTCGCGCTGACGCGCGGAATGCGCCGCGTCAGCATTTCCTACTGCGCTTTCCGGCGCGGCTTCGGAGCGCTGTCGCTCTTCGTCGACGATATCCCCGACGAGCACAGCATCAGAGGACGCTTGCGCGATGCAGAGCGGCGCCGTGGGGCGCCACGCCAGCCAGTCGATTGGCGGACGCTCCCGAGCCATTTGCGGCGGCCGTGAGCAGAGGCCGGAAGAAGGAACGCGAACCGAAAATCATTGAAGACACGAGTGCCGCCTGCCCGCTCATCGCCGCAAGGGTCCGTCGCCGAGGCTCCCGCGCGTTCCGCGCGCCCTTGCCCCGACGGGCGTGAGGCGGCCTTCGGGGTTTTATCGGAGAAAACCTTTCAGTGCTCGAGGAGCAAATCATGAATATGATATCTGCACCCCCTTCGCGCCCGATAGGCGCGCCGCTGCCCGCGATCTCGCAACAGATTTGGGACGAAAAATATCGGCTGAAGGCGCCCGCCGGAGAGCCGATCGATCTCACCGTCGAAGACAGCTGGCGGCGCGTCGCGCGTGCGCTCGCGATGGGCGAATCCGATCCCGCGCAATGGGAGGAAACCTTCAATTCGGCTCTGGAGGATTTCAAATTCCTCCCAGGCGGCCGCATCCTCGCCGGGGCAGGGGTCTCGCGCCGCGTGACCCTCTTCAACTGCTTCGTCATGGGAACGATCGAGGACGATCTCTACGCCATCTTCTCGCATCTTCGCGAGGCGGCGCTCACCATGCAGCACGGCGGCGGCATCGGCTATGACTTTTCGACGCTCCGCCCGAAGGGCGCGCTCGTCAAAGGGGTAGGCGCCGACGCCTCTGGTCCCTTGTCGTTCATGGATGTGTGGAATTCCATGTGCGGCACGATCATGTCGGCCGGCACACGGCGCGGCGCCATGATGGCGACGATGCGTTGCGATCATCCCGACATCGAGGCCTTCGTCGCCGCGAAGGCCGACAAGACCCGTCTGCGCAATTTCAATCTCTCGGTCCTCGTCACCGACGCTTTCATGGCGGCGGTCGACGCAGACAAAGATTGGCCACTCGTGTTCGGCGGCGAGGTGTACCGCACGATCTGGGCTCGCGCCCTCTGGGACCAGATCATGCGAGCCAATTACGATTATGCCGACCCCGGCGTCATTTTCATCGACCGCATCAACGCCCGCAACAATCTCTATTATTGCGAGACGATCGCGGCGACCAATCCTTGCGGTGAGCAACCGCTGCCGCCCTATGGCGCGTGTCTCCTCGGCTCGAACAATCTCACCAAGCTCGTGCGCGACCCCTTCACGGAGCGCGCCCACCTCGACGAGGGCGGTCTCGCACACCTCGCCACCGTCGCCGTGCGCATGCTCGACAATACGATCGACGTGTCGGAATTCGCGCTCCCCGAACAGAGGGAGGAAGCGCTGGCCAAGCGGCGCATCGGTCTCGGCGTCACCGGCGTCGCCGACGCTCTTGCCATGTGCCGGCTGACCTATGGGACGCCGAAGGCCGCCGCCATGGCGGCCCGCTGGAATCGCTTGCTCAATCGACACGCCTATATCGCGTCGATCGGTCTCGCCAAGGAGAAGGGGGCCTTCCCGCTCTTCGACCGGGACGCCTATCTGGCCGGCGAGACGGTTCGCAATCTGGACGACGACATCAAAGCCGGAATCTTCGAGCATGGCATTCGCAACGCCTTGCTCACCTCGATCGCGCCGACGGGGACGATTTCGCTGTTCGCGGAAAATGTCTCATCAGGAATCGAACCGATCTTCGATCTCACCTATCTGCGCAAGACCCGCCAACCCGACAATTCCTTCGCCGAGCAGGAGGTCGAAGACTACGCCGTCCGCCTCTACCGCGAAAAATTCGGCGCCGACGCGGAACTGCCGGACTATTTCGTCACCGCGCAGACCCTGACGCCCGCCGATCACATTCGCATGCAGGCCGCGGTTCAGGACCACGTCGACGCTTCGATCTCGAAGACGGTGAACTGCCCGGCCGATATCTCGTTCGAGGACTTCAAGACGATCTACGTGGACGCCTATCGCTCCGGCTGCAAGGGCTGCACCACCTATCGACCGAACGAGATCACCGGCTCCATCCTGTCGACCACCACGCCGGCGGCTACCGTTCCCGCAGCGCAGCCGCATCCGGTGATTACGCCGCGCGAGGAGAGACTCGCCGGCGCGACCTACAAGCTGCGCTGGCCGGAAAGCGAACATGCGTTCTATGTGACGATCAACGACATCGAAGAGGAGGGGAGGCGGCGGCCCTATGAAGTGTTCCTCAATTCGAAGTCGATGGAACATTACGCCTGGGTCGTCGCTCTGACGCGCATGATCAGCGCGGTGTTCCGCCGCGGCGGCGACGTCGCATTCGTCGCGGAAGAGTTGAAGGCGGTCTTCGACCCGCGCGGCGGGCATTGGAGCGAAGGGCGCTATGTCCCCTCCCTCGTCGCCGCCTTCGGCTCCATCATCGAGCGGCACATGATCGATATCGGCTTTCTCGCTCCGTCTGAAGCGATCGTCGCGCACGCTTCCGACGAACGTCCGCCGGCGCGCGCCCTCGGCGCAGTCTGCCCGAAATGCAGCCAACCGGGCCTTATCAAGAACGACGGCTGCCTGACCTGCCGTCACTGCGGTTGGTCGAAATGTTCGTGAATTTCTCATCGCGGCCTCGTATAAGGAGACATTCTATGAACGACTTGACCCTACGGCCGTGCTCGATCTTGGTCGAGCGAGACGGCCTGACCATGCCGGCGCGCCGCAAGTCCTACCGGGCGCGCCACGATCGGCCCGAGCGAGTTGAAATCATCCCCGCCGTGCCCGATCGCGCGCTCAACGCTCATCTCTGGGTGCGGCATCCGCAGGATTGGTACGTCGAGGAAAGCTGGGTCGATCATCGCTTCTTCGAAGAGGAGACCTTCGAAGGTTCGATCTACGATCCGGCCTGCGGGCTCGGACGCATCATCGAAGCCGCGAGAGCCGCGGGCTACAATGACGTCTGGGGCGAGGACTTGGTTTCTCGATCCATGTTCTGTGATCGCGCCGTCGACTTCCTATCCGAGGAAGCCGGAAGGCCGGCGCCGGACAACATCTGTTGCAATCCGCCATTTCGAAAGTCGAGGGAATTCGTCATTCGCGCGCGCGAGATCGCGAAGCGCAAGGTCGCGATGATCCTGCCACTCTCCTGGATCTCCGGCGACCGCCGCTCCCGATGGCTGCAGCGAACATTTCCGCGGCGCGTGCTGATCATCACGCCGCGACCTTCCATGCCGCCGGGGCCTGTCATTCTCGCGGGCCTGAAAGCGCGCGGAGGACGAACAGATTTCGCGTGGTATATTTGGGAGAGAAACTATATCGGTGAACCATCATTCGGATGGCTGAGGCGAAACCCATGATCGACCCCGGCGGAAAGAAGCGACATTCTCTCACCGCACACGCCGCGACGATCCGCATCGTCCAGCAGCTCCTACGGACTGCCGGTCCCAGAAAGTGCGGCGGAGTCCGTCAATCGGAATTCGACGCATTGCTCGTAGAGCTGGACGAGCTGTATGATCTCGTGACCTGGCTAGAGTTACATCGAAGCGAATTCGTCGAATGGCGCGCCGGACGAAAACGCCGCGACGACGAATAGACGGTGGCGTCCTGTGGGAGCGCCGCGACAAGGGTCGCCATAATTCGAAGCGTTTCCTATTTCACTGTCCTGGATCGAAGGCGAATAGGCGCTAAGATACCGGTGGATTAGTAGCGCTCCGTTTATGCGTTCGATAAAAGGGTAGCAGATAGGTGAGATTTTTGCGTCCACTCCTTTATGCTGCCTTTGGTGCGCTCGCGCTTTTTCCGATCGCGCTCGTCGGTCTCGTCCATGCGCTGACTGCCCCCGCGCCGGCGACGGTAATGGCGCCTGACGATCTGCCCGTGACGCGCTTCGCGCTCACCCCGAGCGTCGGCGTGAATGTCCAGGGTTGGTTCATGGCGGGGGCGCCCGAACGCGGCGGCGTGTTGCTCTTGCATGGCGTGCGCGCGAATCGGCTCGCGATGATCGCCCGAATGCGCTTTTTGAACGAGGCGGGCTATTCCGTCGCCGCGATCGACCTTCGCGCGCATGGCGAGAGCACGGGTAATAAAATCACTTTTGGTCAAGAAGAGAGCGCCGACGCAGCCGCGGCGCTCTCCTATATGCGAGAAAAGGTGCCGGGTCGAAAGATCGCTGTGATCGGGCAGTCGCTCGGCGCAGCCGCGGCGCTCCTGGGACAGGGGCCGATCACGGCCGACGCCTTCGTGCTCGAATCCGTCTATCCCGACATCGACCGCGCCATCGATGACCGCTTGACGGCGCGGCTCGGTTCGCTCGGCCATCTCGTGACGCCGGCGCTGCTCGTCGTCGGGCGGACAATGACTGGCCTCGACCCGGCGTTTCTGCGTCCGATCGACCGGATCGAGAAGCTTCGCGCGCCGGTGTTCGTCATTTCGGGCGTTCGCGACCCCAATACCCATATCGACGAAGCGCGCGAACTCTTCGCCCGCGCTCCGGAGCCGAAGGCCTTTTGGGCCGTTGAAGGGGTCGGTCATGAGGACATTTATTTCCGCACCAATGCCGAATATCGAGAGAGAACCCTGAGGTTTTTCGGCGAGCATCTCTGAAGTCACGCCGAAAGCGCCGTTTCGTCGGAGCCGCGTCGAAGACCCAATGTTCGCGAGGGCTGCGTCAGACGCACCGGGAAAGATCGTCGCTTTCGCTTCTACGAGGCGGGTCGGTGAGGCTATTGTTGAAGGCGGTCCTGCAAGCGCGCGCCCGTCGTCCGAGGCTTCGGGGGAACGAGCGTCGAGAGCTCGGCGATCGGCGCGCTTGTTGGGCTTGATCGTGTTGCGCCCACGGCGTCTTAAACCCAGCTGCGTCTCGACTTAACGTCCCGTCGTGGCCACAGGCTCCGCGCCTTCTGGTCGATCAACGGGAATCCTTTTTTATGATAGATTTGCTTCCGACCCTTTTCGCACCCGACGACGATCCCTGGCTCTGGCTCGAGGAGGTCGAGGGCGAGGCGGCCTGCGCCTGGGCGCAGGCGCGTAGCGACGAAACGATCGCAAAGCTCGCGGATGCGCGCTTCGAGGCCGATCGGGCAGCGCTGTTGGAAATATTGGATCGGCCCGACCGTATCCCGCATGTCACCCGACAGGGCGGGCTCCTCTACAATTTTTGGCGCGACGCCGATCACCCGCGCGGGCTCTGGCACCGCACAACGATGGAGTCCTATCTCGGCGCGGAGCCAGAATGGGAAATCTTACTCGACATCGATGCGCTCGCCGCAAAGGAGGGTGAGGATTGGGTCTGGAGCGGCGCGATGACGCGCCCGACCCATGATCGCACGCTCGTCCGCCTTTCGCGCGGCGGCTCGGACGCCGGCGTTCTGCGTGAGTTCGACATAGGGACGTGCGCATTCGTCGCGGACGGTTTCGTTCTGCCGGAAGCCAAGGGCGGCGCCTCGTGGCTCGATGACGATACGCTGCTGCTTGCCTCCGCTTTCGGCGACGGCAATGCAACGAAGTCCGGCTATGCGCGAACCGTAAGGCTGTGGCCGCGAGGGACCGATCCGGCAGAGGCCGCGATTCTGCATGAGGTCGACGTAGAGAGCATGGCCTGTTGGGCCTGGTTCGATCGGGAAAATTCCGACATCGTCTTCGGTGAGCAGGTCGATTTCTACAACACGGTGATTTCGATCGGCGACCGCTCCGGCCCGAAGACCAAGATCGATCGCCCGACCGACGCCGGAACGAGCTGGAGCCGCGGCTTCGTCGCGCTGCGACCGCGCCGGCCGTGGACGGTCGGCGACACGACCTATTCGGCAGATTCGATTCTCGTGACCTCGCGAGAGGCCTATCTCGCTGGCGCGCGTGACTTTCGCGTGCTGTTCACACCGGAGCGGTCCAAGGCGCTGCAAGGGCAGTTCTGGTGCGGCGGAGATCTGGTGATTTCCGTGCTCGACGATCTGCGGCCGGTCTTTCTGAGGGCCGTCCCGCGCGAGGACTGGAGGATCGAGGAGATTGCCGGCCTACCATCCATCGGCGCGGTCAATCTTTGGCCACTCGACAGCGATCCGCTGGAGTCGACGGGCGAACTGGCGGCGCTGTCGGAGACGCCGATCGCTTCGCCGCAACTGTCTCTGCTCGAGCCGGGCGTCGCCGCCCCGACGCCGCTGCGTCGAGCGCCCGCCGCTTTCGATCCTAGAGCCGCGGTCGTTACCCGTCACGACGCGGTCGCGCCGGACGGCGAGCGCATTCCCTATGTGCAGATCGGACCGCCGGGCGAGACTGGCGACGCGCCGGTCTATATGACCGGCTATGGCGGCTTTCGCGTCAGCACGCTCCCTTATTACTCCGCCACCAGGGGCAAGCTTTGGCTCGAGAAGGGCGGCGTCGTCGTGCTGACGAATCTGCGCGGAGGCGGCGAGTTCGGCGCCTCGTGGCACGAGGCCGGACGGCGCGAGGGCAAGGCCCGCTCGCATGATGATTTCGCCGCGATCGCCGCTGATCTCGTGGCGCGCGGAGTGACTCGCCCGCAGCGGATCGCGGCGGAGGGCGGCTCCAACGGCGGCCTGCTGATCGCCAACATGCTCACGCGGCATGCAGAGAAATTCGGCGCGCTGTTCTGCACCATTCCGCTCGTCGACATGCGCCGCTATCACAAGCTGCTGGCAGGCGCGAGCTGGATCGCGGAATATGGCGATCCAGACCTGCCCGAGGATTGGGCGTTTCTCCAGGAGATTTCCGCCTATCACAATGTCGAGGCTGACCGCGCCTATCCGCCGATTCTCATCGCTACCACGCGGCGAGACGATCGCGTGCATCCCGGCCATGCCCGTAAATTCGCGGCGAAACTGCAGGCGCTGGGCTATCCGGCGCTGTTCTATGAGCCGGCCTCCGGCGGGCACGGATATGGCAAGGACAATGCTGAGGTCGCGCGCTTCGCGGCGCTGGGGATGAGCTTTCTGCGTCGCGCGATTGGATGGGAGGCGGAGACCGGGACGATTGGGTGACGCTTTTTCGTACCGCAGATCCCGATGTCTCGAAGAGCGCCAAAACCATCCGCTGGACCTCGTCGCCCTTTGAGACGGTCGCTTCGCGACCTCCCCGGCTGAAGTCGAGGATCGCAGGCGATCGAGCCAGACAAGCGCTTCGTCGGGGCAACGCGCGCTCGTCTCGGGCAAAAGCGATACCTGCAAGGCAATCAACTACAGCCTCAACCGCCGGGCGTCATTGCCCGATCATCCTGCCACGAGGCTCGACGAGCTATTGCCATAGCGCTGGAAAGCCGAGCGCGCATCCGCTCCAAAGGCGACCCCCTACATAGCGGCCAAAATTTGCGCCCTTCCCGGAATCCCTTGCGGCTATTGTTGGATGGGACTTTGTAAAAGACCGGAAAACCAATAGCAGGAGGCGGCTTGATGCCTACTGTTCGCTTTAGAACATTTGGAGCAAGAACATGATCATGAATTCTTCATCAGCTGCGCTGTTTTCCTACGCGATCGGACTTCTCCGCCCCTTTTGGAAGACCGCGCTGTCTGCCACCGCCATGGGGGGCGCGAGCGGCCTCGCCGCAGTGTCGCTTATTTCTCTCGTCGACCGCGAACTTCACGCCGAGACGCCTGCGCCCACCACGCTTCTTCTGTCTTTTGCGGGCCTGACCCTTCTCTTGCTGACGAGCGAGATCGTGTCCGGCGTCGGCAACAGCCTCGTCGGCCAGAACATTATCGCAGAGGTTCGCAAGGATCTCGCAAAGAAGATTCTTTGCGCGCCGATCGCCGAGATCGAACGCCTTCAGGCTCATCGCATCATCGCGACCCTCAATCAGGACGTGGATAGGATCAGCGAATTCACCCGCGGGCTATCCTATATCGTCGTCGCCTCCTGCCAGACGCTCGGATGCGTCGCCTATCTCATTTATCTCTCCTGGCCCATGTTCCTCATTGGCGTCGTGGTCGGAGCCGCGGCTTATGCGGCGATCCGGCTGACGCTGAAAAGCGCTTACAAGAATTTTGCCGACGAACGAGCGGCCGTGGACGAACTGCAAAGGAGCTACCATGCCCTCGTCGAGGGAGCCAAGGAGCTGCGGGTCAACAAAAAGCGGCGGCTGCACTTCTATGAAGATCAACTTTCTGTCGCGATTGATCGCATCCGCGAGTCGAGCAATCGCGCCTTCGCCCGCTTCGTTGCCGGCGGCGCACTCGATTCAGCGTCTTTCTTCGCAATCACGGGAACGCTGATCGGCCTTGCTCCGGTCTTTGGGGCTAACAAGAGCGATCTCGCCGCATTCGTGCTCGTATTGATGTATATGAAGGGCCCGATGAGCCAGGTCGTCACATCGTTACCGATGTTCAGTCTGGCGCTTGTGTCGTTCGAGAAGGTGCTGGAGCTGAGCCAGACATTCGCGGGCTCGGAAAATGCTCTCCTCGAAGCGCTGCCCGCATCCGCACAAGCGGAGGCCGCCGCCGTACTCGAGTTTCGCAACATCCATTTTTCGTTTCCCCGCGTCGAAGGCGCGGAGCCTTTCACGCTCGGTCCGATTGATCTCGTCATCAGGACGGGGGAGACCCTCTTCATCACCGGAGAAAATGGGAGCGGAAAGACGACGCTGATCAAGCTGATTCTCGGCCTCTACTTGCCGACTGACGGCCAGATTTTACTTAATAGCGCGATCGTCGATGACGACAGTCGTGATGATTACCGTCAGCATTTTTCGGCGATTTTCTTCGACTTTTATCTTTTCGACGATCTCATCGGCGCGGACGAGACGGCGATGACAGCGGCGCGGCGTCATCTCGAACGTCTGGACATTGCCCACAAGGTGTCAATCGAAGCGGGAAAGTTCA
Source organism: Methylosinus sp. RM1 (assembly GCF_011378635.1). Taxonomy (NCBI): domain Bacteria; kingdom Pseudomonadati; phylum Pseudomonadota; class Alphaproteobacteria; order Hyphomicrobiales; family Methylocystaceae; genus Methylosinus; species Methylosinus sp. RM1. The sequence continues at coordinate 4,683 of NZ_WOVC01000044.1, read as the reverse complement.
CAACTACCGATCTGTCGACCGGACAACGAAAGCGCCTTGCGCTCGTCGGGGCTTACCTCGAGCAGCGTCCGATCTTCGTTCTCGACGAATGGGCGGCGGAGCAAGATCCGACGTTTCGCCGCATCTTCTATCAAGAGATTCTGCCCGAGCTGAAGGCCGAGGGTAAGACGCTGATCGTCGTTTCGCACGATGATCGCTATTTCGACGCCGCCGATCGGATTATTCACATCGAAGGCGGCTGTATAGTGGGCGACAGTTCGCGAGGTCATTATGTGGCAAATTAGCGTCCGATGAGGTGTCGATAGCGAATTAACTTGGCCGGTTTAGGTAGCACATCATTTGTCCGCTGCTTTGGGTTTGTCAATCGGCATTGAATCGGGACCCCGGATCGGCGTTCAAAAAAGGGCCTGACTCAATTTTGATGAAGTCGCGGCGCGAGCTGGCATTGTATTCACGCCGGGAATTAATGTCATGCGCCATGCCCTCCGAGCCTCGAGCTTGGTCCCGAGCGGCTTTGTCGTTGAACGCGTGAGCGACGATTTCGGCGGTCCCGTGATCAGCCTCAACCGCTGGGCGTAATTCACACGGTTTCTTGACGACGGGCATATCCGTCTCTCCGATAACGCCGCGGATCCGTGAGGGCTATTGTCGAAGGCGACGGCGTGGCGAACGCGCGCAGCTCGTCCGGCGCCTCTAGGTTCCATAATCGAGATTATGCGCTGACACAAATCATGTTGAACTTACACGCTATTCATCTCGCTTCAGCGATTGATCGCCAAGGCGACGGGCAGGTTCGTCGGGTGGCGAGCGTAGCATAGGTCCCGGAGAAGCGGCCGTCTCCGCCGGCGGTTTAGGGTTCACGGCGACACTCGGCTGTTTCGCCGATCTTCGCTAGGCGAGAGGCCGACGATTTCCAGGAGGGGCTCGGCGGCGGGCGACGCCTCGATGATGCGATAATCGACACCGCACCGCCGAAGAGCTCCCGCCCCGCCACGACGCTCCAGGCGCGACGGCGCGTTCCTTCTGAGTTTTGTCCCTGCAGCACGACCGCGATCTCGTCCGTCACAGCCACGCCAGTCTCCTTGCCTCCATCCGCTTCGCATTCGCGTACGAGTGAAACAGGAATGGGAATCCGGAGCAAAGGGAGAGGAAGACATGGCTACCGCTAGCGCCGTCCGCGCCGACAAGGGTGCGTCGCTGCGCTCCCGCGCGTTTCGCGCGCCCTTGCAGCGCGGCCGCCTCGCGGTCGGCCGACAGCGTTTTGGGAGAGGAAAAGGAGGAAGCGACTCCGACCTTCCCGTCGATCCGAAGGGAGCGGCGAGCATGAGACCTGACGAGGAGATCGAAGTCTTGCGCGCGAGCGCCCATTGCGCCGTGTTGCTCGAGCACTCGACGCCGCCCTGTGGGCTCGATCGCCGAGAGGGCACGAAGAACTGTCTCAAATATCGGCGTGGCAAGGGAGAAATCCTGATCGTCAATCACGGGGCCGCGGCCGGCGGGGTCCGCAGAGCGACGCGAAAGGGAACGTCTTCGATCTCGTGTAGCATCTCGATCTCGGCCTGAATTTCGGCGAGATCCGCAAGGTGCTGCGGGAGAGAAGACGCTCGCGCGGCGAGAAAACCCCGCCACGAGCCATATCGGGCAGACGGGCGCGGCGGCCTCGGCTGCGGCGCGGCTCGCCGGTCTGGCGATATCTCGCCGAGGAGCGCCGCCTGCCCTCGGACGTGCTGGCCCGGGGCATCGCCGCCGATGTGGTGCGAGAAGGGCCATACCGCTGCGTGACCAACGAGCCGCGCCGCGGCTTCGGCGCCAAAGCGATGGAGGCAGTCGAGTCGGAGGCGTCGTTCCGCGGTGTCTCACTGCTGCGCGCGCTCGACACCGCGACGCTCCCGACGAAATGCCGCGCGGCCGGATTGCAGTTCGCCGGCCAGCTGCGCCGCATCGGCGAGGATCGCTCGCACACGCTCGCCGAACAGATCTCGCTGCTGCTCGACGCGAGCTTCTATCGCGCCATGCTGCGCGACAGCAAGGCGGAGACCTCGGAGGATCGGCTCGAAAGCCTGCAGGAGTTGATCTCGCTCGCCGGCGAGTTCCACACGGCGCGCGAGCTCCTCGATCATGCGGCGCTCGCCACCAGCCGCGCCGGCGAGGACGAAACCGACCGCGTGCGCCTGATGACGCTGCACAAGGCGAAGGGCCTCGAGTTCCCGCATGTGTTTCTCCCCGCTTGGGAGGCGGGGGTGTTTCCCTCGGATTACGGTGACGCCGATGAGGAGCGTCGGCTCGCCTATGTCGCGCTGACGCGGGGAATGCGCCGCGTCAGCATTTCCTACTGCGGCTTTCGACGCGGTTACGGAACGCCGTCTCTCTTCATTGACGACATTCCCGGCGCGAGTTGCGTCAGAGGACGTCTCCATGGACCCGACCAGCGGCGCGACGCCGCACGCTCTACGGTCGATCGGCGACGGCTTCCGAACCATTTGCGCAGGCCCTGAGCAAAGCTGCGAAGTAGAAAGGAGGAAACGAAACCCATCGAAGACGCCTGTGCCGCCTGCGCGCCCGTCGCCGCAGCCAGGCCGGTCTGCGGCGCAACGTTAGGGATTCCTGCGTTTCCAAGTAGCGCTGCTAAACCCCTGTTACCTTCTCTCCGCTGCAATCTCACGAGCGGCCGAACAGGATGCTCGAACATCCCGCCCGGCCTGACCACAACCCACGCTTTCGAGGAGCCTGGATCATGGCTGATTCTGAAGATAGCACGACTCCGCCCGCCGTTAGCTGGCGCGCCATTTTGCGAGGAACCGGAACCCTGCCGTCCGGGAAGAGGACAGAAGGGACGCCGTCCGACCCCGCGCTGCAGCTCTGGCGGAACTGGCAAGCCAATCACACTCAGGTCGTCGCGCTGACGCGCCAGTGGCAGCGGATCGAGAAGAAGCTCATTCACTCGGTCGGCATCCCCGAGGTCACGATCCTCCTTTCCGGCGACGAGGAGCCGAAAATCGCTCAGTCGGTCGACGAAATCGAGGAGCTGGTCGCGAACGTGCCGGCGATCGAGAGAGAGGCGCTGATCGCCGCGTTCGACGAGCGGCAAAAGCGATGGAACGAGGCGGCGGCGACGCTCGGCTTCGACGCCGTCGACGCCGAACTCCGAGCCGCTCTCGGCAAGGAGCGCGATTTTGTGGCGTCGGTCCCGAAGACGAAAGCCGCCAGCCTGCCGGGCGTCGCGGCCAAGCTCGCTATCCTCATTCAGCTCGGCGAGCCGAGCCCGACAGATGCGGAATTTCCGTGGCCGGAACTGCGCTCGGCCCTGGCGGATATCGCCCGGCTGGCTTCCCCAGAAGCGGCCGTCTTGCCGATGTGATCCTCATGCTCGGGTCCATGGTCACTCGGCTACGGCCCCGGCCTCTTTCGAGTTGCCCGCCTTTGCGCGGGCTCCTCACTTTTCCGAGACGGCTTTGCGCCTTTCTTGGGCTGCCCCTTCGTGCCGGCGCCTTCAGCCGATGTCGCGGATGACGATTTCGCCTCCGCAGTTTCGCTCGCAGGCCTCAAAAGCTCGTGCGCCGGCATTCCGAGAGCTTCGGCGAGGCGGCCGACGACGTCGACCGTCGCCGAATAGACGCAGCGTTCGATCGAGCTGATATAGGTGCGGTCGAGCTCGGCCCGATGGCCGAGCTCTTCCTGCGACAGGCGTTGCGCCCGTCGATATTTCCTCAGATTGCGCGCCAGCGTCTCTCGCATTTCCATGACGAGAACCAGCCAGCTTGAAGAGTATTTATCTACGGAGTATATTCTACAAACGGTAGCCGCCGGTTCGAGGAAGGGAAGCGCCGGCGCGGCAGAGGGGGCGAGTCCGTAAACGACCGAGAGTCCGAAAATGCGTGAGAAGCATCTGGGTCACGCCGTCTCTTTGGCGACGATTTTGTTGAGCACGCGCGAGCAGTTCGCTCGCGCGCTGCGTGACGCTGCGATAGCGAGCATCAGAGCGAGGTCGAGAGGCGCAGGTTTCGACCTGCCGATCATCTCCCGCTATTTCCTTGAATCGCATGTCGACGACGCTCTCTATCTGATCGGCAGAGACGGTCTCGACTCGCTCGAGAGCAATGTCCGCTTCGCGGTCGACGAAATGATACGAGAGGCATTGGAAAACGTGAGAATGCGGCGAACGGGCAATTAGGCGATCGCGTTCTCGGTAAGCTGGCTACGGCGTGCGCATTGCGTTTGCGCCATCTCCGACTCCTCACCGTCACGTCGCGGCATATAGGCGCCGACGTTTCCTCGCCAGCAGCACGGTGTTGATCGCATTTCATAAGAATCTGTTTCAGGAGCACCCGTCGTGGAAAGACGAATAACTCTCACTGACATAGACCGCACTGGAGAGGCGCTCGAAGTCGACATTATTGCCGCCGACGAGACGTCTTTGACGCTGGCGGTGCCGAACACATCCGTCCAATTTCGATTATTTCGCCACAGCCGCCGAGCCCTCTACCAAGGATCGTTGGGCGGCCGGAGCTTCCGCTTTGTTCCTCATGCTGTCGAGGCTGGAAAGACCGCCGCGAAAGAGAGAAAATAGGGCGTCCGATCGTGTCCCAGAGCGTGGTGTAGCTGGATCGAGGCCGACACCGGGATTTCCGGCTATGGCCGGAATGGTCAGGCGGTCACGGCGGACAGCTTGACGATCGGATCATC
>NZ_WOVC01000043.1:0-21324 GCF_011378635.1 Methylosinus sp. RM1 | reverse complement strand
TCATTCCGTTACAGGGCGGCGCGATCATCTCGTAATCGGGGGGCGCCATCATTCCGTTATGGGGGGCGCCTTCATCTCGTTTTAGGGGGGCGCCTTCCGTCGGAATCACCAGATGAGCAACGAAAAATCGCCCGCGTGTCAGGGATCGACTATCTGCCCCAGCGCGTGACGGAGGTTCTCTCCATGCAGCGCGGCGAGAGCCCGTTCGCGCCGACATTCGGAATGCGCTTCTTCGAGTATTTCGACGCCTATCGTGGATCGCCTTGGCTCGATCTCCTGTTCAAGCTCGACGTCATTCGCCAAGCGTCCGTTCCGCTCGAAGATGTCGTTACGAAACATGCACACACGCCGCTTCAATGCGTGACGCGGGTCCGCGACGTCGCCCTTTTGGCGGACACGCCCACAAACAATCGCCTTCCCATCCGCCTTGATTTCGACGTTCAGGGGGGCGGCCAATGGACGCGCGACCTATCGATCTACGTGCAGACCGTCGAACAGACGTCCCAGCGAACAAGGATGTTGGCGGGGCTTCCGGGCGCCGCCTCATCACCGCGGAACTTACGTAATTGAAGGACGCAGTATGGAAATATCCGTCAAATACTACGTGCAGATACGGAGCGACGCTTCGGAGGCATTCTGGAAAGTGGAGCAGAACAAGGCGGAGCGCGTCGATGTATCCATGTCTAGATTTGGTATCCACGAGGCTGAAAGCGAAGACGCCGTGATTCCAATGTTAGAGAGCCGCTTTCCAGGATCCAAATTGCACAGCCTAAAGTTGGCTCCAGGAGAGTACTATCCCCGAATGGCGAGGCCGAATAGCTCACGCCTAGACGCGAGTCCCGGCCCGTATCCCGGTGCCGAAACTCCTGCTCTACGCCGAGCGCGATCAGAGAGCACTGGACAGCTCCATGCGCTCGTCGAGCAAATTCAGCAGATTTTTCGTACTGTCCATCCCGTTGAGGAAAATTACCGATCATTCGGGCATGAAGTCCGAAATACGCTTATCCTTGCCTGTATGGAAGCGGAGGCGCAATGGAAAAATATCCTGATTGAAAGCCATTATGCGATCGACCGTCCAAATACGAATGACTATGTCAAGCTTCTTAACGCAATGAAGTTAGATGAATACGAAGTCGGATTTCCATATTATCCATGGCTAGAGCCGATTGCACCATTCAAGGACTGGTCGGATGGATGCCCTACACGATCTCTGGACTGGTACAATGCTTATAATTTAGTCAAACATGATCGCGAGCGCATGTTCAGGGAAGCAACACTGAAGCGGGCTTTGGACGCTGTGACCGCGTGCTTCGTGATGTTGTGCGCGCAATACGGACGGGAATTCGCCCTGCAAGGCGACGCCGCGCTCGATGCATTCTTTTGCCTGACTGGGGCGCCGCGTTGGGATCCGTCCGAGATTTACGTTCCCTACGCGCCCCCAACTCCCCGGGACTTTCCGTTTTAGAAAGCCCAAACCACTAGGCACGCGGGAGAAACGACATGAGCGTGAAAGGCCTGCGTGGAGCCGACGCCGGCAAGACACGCGGAGAGTGGGACGACCTACGTCCTGCGGAGCAATTCCGACCACGTCAGCCGCCCGAAGCTCAAGGACCGATTCGGCAAGCCCGTGAAGCCGCAGGAATGGTTCCTCGTCCCGCTTCCGGTCATCGACGAGGACGTCGGCAGGATCAAGGACCAGACGATCGTCGACTTCGAATACGACGCCGCCGCGCGCCTGAAGCCGATCGCTCGGGCGCCGGCGCCGAGTGGGGTCGAGCGCAGGAGGCCGTCGGCGAAGAAGGTGTCGAAGGCCGATCGGCGTTGAGGAGCTTCGGGGCGGCCTGAACCGGCCGTTCCGCATTGGCGATTGCGCTGTTCAACGACGCACTCTCGGATGCGACACGCTTCACGATTTTGGCGCTGTTCCCGTTTTGGGACTGGATCCCTTGCAGCTCGATCGGAGCATTACTATCTCGGAAGTTGCATTCGCCTGCGGGGCGACAAAAGAATTGCGGGAACCGATTGAATGTGGGCCGACGTCGAAACCAACCAGGACTTTCTCAACTTCCGAATGATGGCCGGCCTCGCAGCCAAAATGATCCAAGACGCCCAAGGGAAGCCGTTGAGCATCGGGATTTCCGGCGGCTGGGGTGTCGGAAAGTCCTCCATGGTGAAACTCATCGAGGATGAGCTTCGAGCAGCGAAGGAGGAAAAGCTTCTATTCTTGAACTTCAATGCGTGGCTCTACCAAGGGCATGACGACGCCAAGGCGGCGTTGATGGAGGAAATCAGTCGCGCTCTGATAAAGCGAGCCGAAAGCAACAAAACGATACTTCAGAAAGCCAAGGAATTCTTTGCTCGGATCAATTTGTTCCGCCTTGCGAGGATCGGAGGCGAAATGACGGCCACCGCCGTCACCGGTGTTCCTGTTGGCGCCTTCACGAAGGGCCTTGAAAGCCTATACGAACATCTGAACGACGGAGAAATCACCGCCGACGATGTAAAAGAGGCGCAAAGCTTCGCCCATGAACATGGGAAGGAAGCGAAGGAGCTGCTCGGCCCCAAAGCCAAGTTTCAGACGCCGCCCCAGATGATACACGCGCTGAGGAAATACCTCGAGGACTTGCTCAAAGAGCTCGACGTCACGCTTGTCGTCTTCGTCGACGACCTGGATCGATGCCTACCGCCGACGGTGATCGGAACATTGGAAGCGATGCGCTTGTTCCTGTTCATGGACAGGACGGCCTTCGTCATCGCCGCGGACGACGACATGATCAAGGAGGCGGTACGCATCCATTTCAAGGGCGTGAGCTTGGACGATAATCTGGTCGTCAGCTACTTCGACAAGCTCATACAGGTTCCGCTCCGCGTTCCGCCACTCGGCGTCAACGAGGCGCGCGCCTATCTCATGCTGCTCTTCGTGCAGAACAGCACTCTGGCGCCGGAAATCAAAGAATCGGTTCGCGTCGCCGTCAACCAACGACTTGCCGAAAGCTGGAAAGGCCAATCCGTCACCGCCGAGTATGTAGTCGGACTCATTTCGGACTGCCCGGCAAATCTCAGGGTCGAGCTCGCCGTCGCCGAACGTCTGTCCAAGCAGATGGCGACGTCGCGTCGGATCAGCGGCAACCCCCGTCTCATGAAGCGGTTCCTGAACACCTTGTCCGTGCGAAAGAAGCTCGCGGAGGTGCAGAGCATTCCCGTGGATGACGGCGTCCTTGCGAAGATCCTGCTGTTCGAACGCTGCGCGTCGCCCGCGTCCTTCAAATTTCTCGTCGAAGCCGTGAATACGGGCACCGAGGGACGCCCCGCTCGAATCGGCGTGGCGGAACACGCCGTGCGGGGCGGCGAAGACTTGCCGGCCGAGGGATTCGACGCATGGCAATCCGACAAGGCGTTCGTATCCGACTGGCTGAAGCTCGATCCTCCGCTCGAGAACGTCGATCTGCGCGGGGCGTTGCATGTTGGTCGCGAAAGCCTGCCGATTCTGTCGATCGACGACCGCGTCTCACAGGATGCTCGATCGATCACGGAGGAGTTGCTCGCCCTCCGACTGGAAGGAACGGAAGACCTGAAAGGTCGCTTCGGTCGGTTGCAGGCCGAGGATCGCGTCTTCGTCATGGAAAAGCTGCTCGGCAAGGCCAGAAGCGAATTGGATTGGGGCACCGGCGACGGCCTCTATGGACTGTCGCTCGTCGCAGGCGCCGACTCCGAACTGGCGAAGCGGCTTGTCGACTTCCTCGCCGATCTGTCGCCGCAGTCCCTAAAGCCGCCCTTGATCCTGCGGGTCCGTTCGCGGCCATGGGGTAGCGAACTGATCGAACACTGGAACGAACGACCGGACATTTTGCCGGAATTCAGGCGCATGTTGAACACCAAGAAGGGACGCTGATGGGCACGTCGAGATCCAGCAGCGGCCCGAAACCAGATCGCGGCCTGATTCCGCCATGGCTGGACGTTCCCGCACAACCACCGGCTCAGCCGCCCGCCGTGCCGCCGATTCTCGCGCCCGGAGGCGGAGACGGCGGGCCGCCAAATCCTTCTCCGCCTCAACCTCAACCGCTGCCCCCGCCGCCGCCCCAACAACCTCAGCCGCCGCTTCAGCCGAACGTGGCGCCGCCGAAGCGGTTCTCGGAGGCGCGCAGGTCGCTGGGCGATTTCGTCCGAGACGGCGACGAGCGGTCGATGCGCCGCGGCATCGGCAGCTATGTCTCGAAGGGCTACGGAGGGTCGAGAGGCGCCGCAGCTCGCATGGGACAGGCGGCTACGACCGCCAGTCGAGCCTTCAATATTCTATCGAGTCTGGCCGAGGGAACCGCCGCCGCCGAGCAGTTGGGTTTAGACCCAACGACCTTGGCGGGACGACCGGTCGACGATGTCGTCAACGCTCTCGTCGACGGAATATGCCGCAACGACACGACGCTCGACGACGCGGTGGGACGTCAGGCCGTCAACGACGCCCTCGCGGAAGTGCTGGAAGCCAATCCAGGCCTCGACCCGCTCGCGATGACGCCGTTGGCGATCAACGAGGTCTATCTCAGGACCGTTTCCTACCATGTGTTCTCCGACCTGCTTTTGGATATCGGGACGACTATGCAGAAGGCGGCGGACGGGAATCCTGTGCTCTACAATGACCGCTGCATCACGATCAGGGACACCATTCGCGAGATGTTCCGTGAGAAATTCCAAGATGTCCGCGACGCAGGCCATCGCGTCACCTCCGCGACCAGCGATGCGATTGCTCGCGACGTGATCCGCGATGTCATGGACGTATTCGAAGGGTGGATGCAATGAGGATCGCCGTTGTTCCCAATGACAGCCCCCTGCCCCCGACCGCCTATGACGCCCGCATGTCGCTTTTCGAGTTTCCCAAAGGAAACGTGGAAGGATACGTTGGGTCGGGCGTCAGGCGCGAGTTCCGGAAGCAGATCGGGCGCACCGGCGCCACCCATGCATGGGATTTGACCGGCATCGCAATGGCGGTGATCGCCGCGGATCGTTATGTGAATCGAGCCCGCGTCAGCGAGGACGGCTGGACCCGCATGATCGATATCGTCGTCGCGGTGAGCGATCCCGTCCGCTGGGACGAGGAGCGTTCCCTGTTGGAGCGCATGTTCAGGTTCCTGACGGGAGACATCTGGACAATTCGGTTCATCGGCGGCGGCTTCCATCCCGCGCCACCGCGCAACCCGGTCGGCTCGAGGCCGGAAACCTGCGTCTCCTTGTTGTCGGGAGGTCTCGACAGCCTCATCGGCGCCATCGACCTTCAGGCGAAATCGGAAACGCCGTATTTCATCAGCAATCGGGTGTCGGGAGAGTGCGGTCGGCAATACGACTTTGCAGCCGCCCTCGGCGCGCGGGACAGACTCCTCTCGCTCAATCACAACGCCAAGACGCTGCGCGGCAACCCCGAGATTTCACAACGGCCGAGATCGCTCGCATTCATCGCCTTCGCGGTCCTCGCCGCGACCACGCTGGACAGGCATCGCGACGGCGAGATCGTCGACCTGTACGTTCCCGAGAACGGCTTCATCAGCCTGAATGTCCCGTTGACCCGCCTGAGGGTCGGAAGCCTGAGCACCCGCACCACGCATCCCGTGTTCCTGGCCGACATGCAGGAGCTTCTCGACCGGCTCGACCTGAGAATCAGGCTGATCAATCCCTATAGATGGAAGACCAAAGGGGAGATGATGGTCGACTGTCTGGATCAGACCAGACTACAAGAGTTGGCGCCGCATTCCATGAGCTGCGGACGAGGTGGGCGAATTCATACCCATTGCGGGGCGTGCCTTCCCTGCATCGTGCGCCGAAGCTCCTTCCTCCGTTGGACCGGCAGGATCGATGGCGACGAAACGCAGCCGCCATACAAGAAGCCGGCTCACGGACATGGCTTCCAGCATCAGGGATTCTCTCGATACGACGATGTGATGCAATGTCTCGAGGCGATCGACCTCGCCGCGCGACACGGGCCGAACCGATGGGTCGGCCCGTCCGTCTCGTCGAGCCGCATCGGCGACCCACGGCCCTATCGGGATGTCGCGATCAGGGGACTTGCCGAGATCGAAGCCTTCATGCGCGGCGCCGGCCTGATGTGATCGACATCCATTGCCATCTCGACCTGTATCCGAAGCCCGCTCTCGTCATCGCGGAAGCGGCGCGACGCGGCGCGTATATTCTGGCCGTCACCACCACGCCGAAAGCCTATGAAGGCAATTTGCGGTTCGTTGGCGATGCGCGCCGCATAAGGGTCGCGGCGGGACTCCATCCCGAATTGGTCAAGGAACGCTACAAGGAGGTCGATCTCCTCGTCGAGACCATGAAGCGCACGCGCTACGTCGGCGAAATCGGGCTCGACGGATCTCCCGAACATCGAGACAGCCTTCCAGTCCAGAAGGAGGTGCTCTCCAAGATATTGGAAGGATGCCGTTCGCAGGGCGACAAGATCGTCAGCCTTCATTCGAGAATGGCGGCGTCCTCCGTTTTGGACGCCATCGAATCCGCCGGCGACATCGGAAAGCCCGTCCTGCATTGGTTCTCGGGGGCCGAGACCGAACTCGCAAGAGCCATCGACCTCGGCTGCTGGTTCAGTATCGGGCCCGCGATGTTGACGAGCCGGCGAGGCCGCCGATTGGCGTCGATGATGCCGAATGACCGGGTTTGCCTGGAAACGGACGGTCCGTTCGGAAAGCTCGGAGATCAGCCTCTCATGCCGTGGGACGCTGTTCGAGCCTTGCCGGCGGTGGCGGAAATATGGGGGACGACCGAGGATCGGGCAGCCGACCAGATCGCGGAGAATTTCAGGTCGCTCCTCGCACGCTGAAACGTATTGCGGCGTCTTTCCGCGTCGCCCGGAGCCCTATTGGGTCCGTCCGACCGCCGGGTCGTCGCGCCGCCGCGCCGCCACGGATCGGACTTCGGCCACCCCGTGCTCGGCGGCCACCCCAGTCATCATGACATCGCATCCGTTCGCACTGAATCATCCACGCCGCCGATGCAGGAAAGCTAGATAGCTGACTTTCTATATATTTAGAAAGCCAAATCTTCGCGCTTTCATTGCACCACTTATGTAATTGTTTTTCAAAAGATAAATTGCGCTTTTCCGAGGGCCTATTGCCGAAGAGTCGAGGCCGATCGGAGCGAATTTGCGCGGACAAGCGCTTGACTCGTTCCCGTTGTGTTCCCTATATCCAGCCTACGACTTCAACACGGGCCGCGTTTCCAAGACGCGCCGAGTGTGCAGCCGAACCGGTTCCACTCGTCCCCCAACGGAACCGCGAGATCGATGTTTCGTTCGGGGGACGCGTAACGGAGTGTCCTTCGATGTGTATTTTTCGAGTTCGTCTCCTTCCCATCTTCTCCGGCCTTCGCGGCGCCTCGCCCAATTTCCTGCCGGCAACCCGTCTCATCTCCGACGCCGCCTGCGAACGCACCGCGCAACGCCGCGACCGAACGCACCGCTGACACTCGGCATCCTCGCGGCTTGATCCGTTCGCAGACGGGATCGCGACCGAGCGTGCGAACGTTTTTCTCTCGGGACACGACGTCCCGAGTTTTCGAAAGGAGATTTGCAATGGACGATATCCCCATGTTCCTCGGGGAAGACCCCGATCGCGCGCTCGCGAAATCACGGGCGCTCGCCGACGACTTCGCCCGGCTCGTCGCCGGCGAAACGCCGACCGCAGCCGACCTCGCGGACGCGCCTCTCCTCCAAAACTGGGCCTTTGTCATGGTGGGCCAGACCGCCCTGGTCGGTTCGGTCTCCGGGCACCCTCGCATGGGAGATCGTGCCTTCATGCGCACGTCCGCCCTCTTCGCGATCGATCCCCATCAATGCTGGGCGCGAACATGGAGCCGCTTCTACAGGCTCGGACGCGGCGCTCTCGTCGATACGGGAGGCGATCAATGAGCGGCGCCGGCGACAAAAGCGACGTCATGAAACCTCGGAAGTCGTTCCGCCCGGCGAAGCTCGGCGCCCATGCCCCAGACGCGGCTCGCGTCGAAAATATTCCATCGCCCTCGCCGCTTTCCGGCCGGGCGACCGAACAGGAGAACAGCATCATGACCAGCGAGGATTTGTTCGACGAGATTCTGGCGCGCCTCTGGCAGGTGCGGGCCGAGGTCGGCGACCCGGTCTTCCGCACGGCAGCCGGCACCGCGCTCGTCGCGATCGGGCGCGTCGTTCTCGACGAGGCCGAGACGCGGTCCAAGCGAGTCGGACCCGGCGCCCAACTCGTCCGCTTCCCGCTCTCGCGGGTCATTCGCTCGATGGCGTCGAGCGACGAATCCTGAACGAGAGACATCCGCGCACTCGAAGATTTCCTAGGATTCGTGCGAGTTGCAGCAGCGGAACCCCAGTGCGCGCAAGGTTTTCTCGGGGTGCGAAACGACTCGGAACAAAATAGGAAAACAGCCGTCGACGCCATCCAGCCGCCCAAAAACGCCTCGCGCGAAAAAAAACTCGGAGGCCGACTCCATCCGGCGCCGATTGGGGAAACGGCCTGTCCGCACCCGCTCGAATCAGTTCGCGCCAAAGAGCGGCCTGGTGACTCTTTCTCGGAAGAGTTTCAATTCTTAGCGTCGAAATCGACAAGGAGAGCGAATCACCCGCAATCGACCGATCGAAAAGCGAAGAGCGCTCCGGAAGCACCCGGAGCGCTCCGCAATCCAAGCCGTCCGCTGCGCCTAATTACCGCGGACAACCCGACACCAACACCGACGCTGCCGCGACGGTGACAGGACGAGTCTGCGCGATCGCCAGGCACGGCGCAAGCGAAAATCGACCCGTTCGGCCACCGTCGCGGCAGCCCACCGAGGGCTACGAATTCATGCCGCACGCCATGACCGCAAATACGTCGCGCCATCCTCCTGTTGTCGACGCCGCACGCTCGACGAGAGCGGCCGTCTCCGTCCGAAGCGAATCTGGAAGCAATTCCCGTCCGGTCTCGCGATAGTCGGAGGACGCAGCATGGTCTGGGTCAATCGCACCCCCAAGGTCGTTCGCGCAAACCGCCGCTCCGAGGACAGCCGCGACACGCGAACCGCGCACCACGGCTGGTTTTTCCATGCGCGCACCGGCGAGATGATTCCCTACAAGAAGAAGCTCGCCGCCGATTTCCTCCTCGTCACCGCCATCGATCCCGACGTCCTGAAGTTCTCGACGAAGCCCGAGCCGCTGCAATGGTGGAACGGCTCGACATGGGAAACCTACCGTCCCCGTTACGCTATACACCGGGCCGGCCAGCCCGCCGGCGTCGTCGACGTCGTCGTCGATGTCGAGGTTCTCCACGGCTTCGAATACGCGCAGAACCGTCTCATGTACGAGCGCCTGAAACGGGACGCCGAGTCGAAATCGCGCCGTTTCGCGGTCTACACCGAAAAGGAGATCATGGCCGAGCCGCGCTACACGAACGCGCTGCGGATATTCGCCCACGCCGCCCCCCGCACCGTTCCCGAGGACGACGTCGAGGCGGTCCGAGCCTTCGCGGACGCCAACCCTCTCTTCACGCTCGACGGCGTCATCGCCTCCATCGGCCTCGACTTCGAACGCGCCTATTCCGCGGTCCTCAATCTTGTCGCCCTCGGCGCCCTCGCCATCGACTCCAGCATTCCGTTCGATCGCCGAGCGCCCATCCGCGGAAGGATCCGCAGATAACCGAGCAACGCGACAACGACGTCTTCCTGATCCCGAACATCGACTCCATCGACCTGATGGGGAAGGTCATGCTCTGCGTCGGAAGAACCGCGAATCCGTCCGGCTACGTCTTCCGCGAGCCGAAAGTCGAACTGCAAACCGTTCTGACGAGCGTGCAGATCAAGCAGTTCCATCGTTCTGGAAAGCTCGCCTTCGTATCCCCCGACGAGGTGAGATTGCCGGTCGGCGTCCGCGAGGCGCTGCGTGTGCCGCTGCGGGCATTCGAGGCAAAGCAAAGAAAGGAGATCTTCCGCAGGTTGCGATATGTCATGCAGTTCGACAAGCTCGGCGCCGACTTCTCCCGTTCCGAGGCCTGCCTCCAACCCATCTGCGACGCCGTCGCGAAGGAGCGCGAGGAAAAAGCTCCCGACTGGTTCACCGTCTATCGCTGGTGGCTCGTATGGAGCAAGGCGGGACGGGATCCGCGCGCGCTGAAGCGACACGACGATCGCAAAGGTAACCGCGACGCGAAGCTCGAGGACTTCAAGATCACCGCCATCCGTGACGCGATCGACGAGACATGGCTCGCTCGCCGCCGACCGTCCATCGGCACGGCCCAGGCCGCCGCAAACGCCACCATTGCCAAGCATCTCGGCGGACACGAAGCCGTCCAGCAACTGATCAGGGACGGAAAGCCGTCCCTCGTCTCATACAAGACCGTGCGGGAGCATTGCCGCAAGATGGGCCGGCAGGTGCGCCTCTATCGCCGCCACGGTCGCGACGCCACGCGACAGGAAATCTCGCCGGTCGGCGCCGGCCCCAAAGTCTGCCTGCCTTTCGAGCGCGTCGAAGCCGATTTCAAATACCTTCGGCTTTTCGTCATCGACGATGCCAGCGGACTGCCGCTCGGGACCCCCTACGTGATGGCGGTGGTCGACTGCTATTCGGGCGCCATCGCGGGATTCGACATCTCGTTCGATCCGCCGGGACGAACGTCCACGGCGCGCGCGCTGAAGCACACCGTCGGCTTCAAGGATCTTTCCGGCTTGCCCAAAGACGAGGATGGGCAGCCGATCGTCCGCAATTCATGGCCGATCAACGGCGTGCCCTTCTGATTCTTCCTCGACCACGATGTGGCGTTCCATTCGAAACATTTTTTCGCTGCGGCGAAAACGATCGGCTGCCTCGTCGACTTCATTCCGCCCGGAGAGGCATGGAAGAAGGGCACGATCGAGACCTTCTGGCGCAGCAGCCAAAAGCTCTACTTCGAAATGTTTCCCGGGTTGACCCTCCGCTTCTACGACAAGCCCGGGCGCGACTACGCCCCCGAGGACGACGCCGTCGTGATGCTGTCCGACTTGGTGACCTTCTTCACGAAAGCCGTCGTCGACCATCACAACCAGGGAGTCGACGAGGAGTCGGGCATCAGGCGCATCGACCTGTGGCTGCAAGGCGTCGCGGCCCACCGACCCAAGCAGCCTCGCAATCACGACGACCTCATGGAACTCGTCGGCTGCTATGAGGACCGCAAAGCCGAAAGGCGCGGCATCAGAATTTTCGGCCTTCGCTACAATTGCAGGGAGCTCGCGATGTTCCGCGCGGGCTTCCAAAAGGATCCGCGCGTCGAAGTCCGCTACGATCCCGACAATCTCGGCAAGGTCTGGGTCATCGATTCCAAGAACGGACGGGCGCTCCCGATTCCGTGCACCCGCCCCGACTATGCCGAGGGACTGTCCCTGAACCAGCATCGAATCATCCGCGCGCACGCCGTCAGTCGCTACGGCGGACGCAAAATTCTGATGAAGGAACTTCTGCTGTCGCGCGCGGAACTTTTCGCCCTCGGCCAGAAGATGATCGGAAGCGTCAAGTCCGGACGCAAAAGGAAAAAGCTCGCGCATTTCTTCGGGGCGGACCGGTCCATTCTCGACGCCTACACCTACAGGGGCGAGGATCCCGAAACCAGCAAGGGGCATATTCTCGACGGCGATTCCGCCCCGTCCGGGCAGGCCGACAACGACGCTCGCGGATTCGATATCCATTCGGATATCGACGACCCCGAAGACGATACGCAGGCGCGCCGCGACGAAGCGTTCGTCGACAGCGTCGTCGACGGAGAGCCGAATCGGAGCGATCCGCCCGCGGCGCGCAGGAAGGCCGGCCGCCCTGCGGCGCGCAGGAACGCCGGTCGCCCCGCAGCATCCGCTTCCACCGGCGAGCGTGTCGAAGACGCCTCCGCCTCGAGCACCGCGCCGGCGGAGAGCCGGCCTGAGACCCGAGAGCCGCCGCGCCCTGTTCCCCCGGCTCCGCCGCCGGCGCCGCGCGCCGCCCCCGAGGCGCCGGAACCGCGGCGCGACGCTCCCAAACGCCCGAGGGTGTTGACCGATGACGATTGATCCGAAATCCCTGCGCGGCGCGGACGGGCTCTACCCCGACGACATTGCCGAGACACTGGCGAACGCCAACCCGGAAAAGAAGGGCTTTCTGACCCGCGTCGGCACGATGACGCTCAGCCATCGCAGATACGACGCGGCCTATGCATGGCTGACCGGCATGTTCGAGGAGCACGGGACCGGCAACGAGGCGACGGCCGGCCTGCTGTACGGCATAGCGGGAACGGGAAAGTCCACGGTCCTCAGACGTTTCACCAAGAAATTCGGCGGTCCGTTCCAGACGGCGTCGGGAATCGTGCGCCCCGTCGTGCGCGTCGTCACGCCTCCCAACTCGCAATTGGGCGATTTCCACGACGCGATCCTGACCGCTCTCGGCGCCGGCGATCTATCGATGGGCAGGCCCGCGGACAAGAAACGCGCCGTCATCGCCCAGCTCGCCACGCAAAAGGTGAAGCTCCTGATCCTCGACGAATTCACCCACGTCGTCGAGGACAGGACCGAAAGGTTCACGAAGAAATTGACACGCTAGATCAAGGAGATCGTCAGTGAAAACATCTGCCAGGTCGTCCTCGCCGGCACCGAGAAACTGGTCGCCGTCCACGCCCAATACGACCAGATGAGACGCCGCAGCGCCGGCGACATGATGATCACGCCGTTCGACTGGGGGAACGAAGACGACAGGAAGGAATGGATCGCGATCGTCGGCGAGTTCGGCGAGGCGCTCGACCTGAAGCCAGCCGACTCGTTCAGGGACGAACGGATGGCCGAACGCCTGCACAAAACCAGCAGCGGGATTCTCGACCACTTGGCGAAGTTCCTCTTCCGCGCGACATCCATCGCCTACGACGAGGATCACGAGGTGATCACAGAATACGATCTCTGGGAGGCGTTCGAGCGCATGCGTCGCGGAAATTTCACCGCGAAAAATCCATGGAAGCAGCCGCCGTGGAAATCGGTGAAGCCTCGACTGCTTCCCGATGAAGACGCGGAGGAGTCGAACCTCTGGTCACGGAAGAAGCCGGCGAAAAAGAACGAGGTCCACTGACGATGGCAAAGTCCAAGATCACGTCGCCACGATGGCCCTATCCGGGTCGCGTTCCGCACCACGCCGACGAGCCGGCCTACGGATTGCTCGTCCGCACGGCCTACCACAACGGCTCGCGCCTGATGTACACCGTGTTCGAGAAATACGGACTCTGCAAGGGTCAAACCGTGTGGGACGTCGATCCCGACATCGTCGCCCGCTTCTGCCAAGCCGATCTCGTCGATGGCGGCGCCGACGCCGTGCGCGCCGCCAGTCCGCGCGTCGACCCGAAACATGTCGCCATCTTCGACGAACGCTTCCTGCGCGATCAGTTCAGCGTCCTGCATCGTCGCTGGTGCCCCGCCTGCCTCGAGGAAAAACCCTATCATCGCGTCTGGTGGGACACCCCCTATGTTTCCGCCTGTCCAGACCACGGCATAAGAATCGTCGAAAACTGCGGATGCGCCAAGCCGCCCAAGTGTCGCCGATCCTACCCGACGAGCTGCACGGAAGGCCACGACTTCCGCGAAAGTCCGCGCGAGCCGGCGCCGCCGTGGGAGATCGCCCTCAGCCGCTACATTCGCGACCGCCTGCTCGGCCGCCCCCGCCCTGGCGACGCCCTCCTCGACAGCCTCCCCTCGCTCGGGGACGCAATCGCCGCCCTCGACCGCATCGGGCAAGCATCGCTCGACGAAAAAGCAGGCCTGATGAAGCTACGTCGAGAACTTGGACGCGCCGCAATCGCCGCGGAAGGATACCGCATCATCGCCGGCTTCCCCGTGGAATTCGAAAGGCTCCTCGACCGGCTCGTCGCCGATGACGGCAAGCAAAAGCACGACCGTCGGTGGGGTGTCGAGAAAGCCTACGGGAACTTCCATATTTGGGTGGGCGAGCTGCCCAAGGACAACGCCTTCGGCGATGCCTTGCGCTCCGTGATACGCGACCACGCGCGCGCCAATGTCGTCATAAAAAGCGGTCACGCGGTCGCCGGCGGCGCCGCGTTCGACCTTCCGGGCATCGACATGGCCACCGCCGCACGCGCCATGGGCGTCACATTCGAACGCTTTCGACCGATAGCCTCGGCAACCGGGCTCATTCCTGGGGATTCCTTGAGAGGCCGACCGGCCCGGCTCGACGCCGACAAGGTCGACGAATTGGCGGCCAAGCTCAAAGGCAACAAGAGCAGGCAGCAGATCGCCAAGGAACTCGATATCGCGCCCCTCGGCGTCGCAAAGCTCATCCGCGCCGGCCTCATTCCCGCGATCGTCGACGGAAAGACCGACCGGGAAAACAGATTGAACATCTGGATTCTTCCGGGAGCCGCCGCCTGCGATCTCGTCGAACGTCTCGTCGCGGGTAAACCCGCCTCCTCGGGAGAGAACGAAGACCTCATACCGATCACCATCGCCCACAAGATTTTCCGGCGCCCGCTTTCCGAGCTCCTGCGGCTTGTCCTCGACGGGACGCTTTCAATCCGCGCCGTCGATCCGGGCGCAAAGGGACTGAACCGCGCGTTGGTTTCCAAATCCGACGCCACGGCGATGCCAGGCCGGCCGCCCCGCCCCGGTCTGTCGCCCTATGAATTCGCACGGGAGATTGGCCTCCACGCGGACACCGTGCACCAGTTGATCGCGAACGACGCCGTCCAGACCGAAGCGACCGGACGCGTCCGCCGCATTGTCGACGGAGAGGCCGAGCGATTCCGCGCGACCTACGCGACGACGACCGCTCTCTCGAAGGAGTTCGACCTTCCCAAAGGCCGATCCGTGATGGCAGTCCTGAACGCCGCCGGCGTTCGTCCCGCCTTCCCGCGGCCGTCGTTTCGGCAGGTCATCTACCTGCGGGCCGACGCGGAGCCGGCGCTCGCCGCCGCCGTTGCCGAAGCCGCCCGGAAGAAGAACTCTCCCCTGCCCGCGAATGGGCTCGACCGTTACGATGCCGCGCGCCGAATGGGGCTCGACGCATTCGTCGTGACGCGGCTCGTCGCGGAGAAACTGCTTCCCGCCTACAAGCTCCCGCGCGGATTCATCGTCGCGCCCGATGACGCCGACGCCTTCATGCGGGCCCACGCCACGTCGACCGAACTGGCGAAGCGCATGGGGAAGAAGCGGGCGGCGGCGTCCATCGCCGTCCTGAGACGCGCCGGCGTCGCCCCTGTCGTCGGGCCGCCGACCTGCTCCGTAACGCTCTATCCGCGGACTGCGGCCGAGGAAGCCATCGACGCCCACATTGGGGCAGGACTCCTGATCGCCGAGATCAACGAGCAGGAAAGCGCGGAGCCGGTCCTTACCGCCATCGAGGCGAGCAAGGAGATCCGCGCGATGCCTTGGATGCTCGGCCAACTGGCCGACGCCGGCTTCCTCGAGCGCCGGCGGCGCGGTCGCGGACTTCCGTTCACCCGCGACAGTGTTGCGCGCTTCAAGAAGGCCTACGTCCTCGCCAACGAACTCGGCGCGTTGATCGGACGGCCCGACGGGCGCAAGGGCGGCAAGACGATGACCGACCTTTTGACGGATCTCGGCGTCGAGCCCGTTTGTAGGCGCCCGGAATTCCAGACCTTCGTGTTCCGGCGCGACGAAGCCGTCGAAGCGCTTGCGCTGCACTTCGCGACGCAGGCCGACAAACGCGCCAGCGATACGGCGACCGCCGAGGCGCGCGCGAAACTCGTCACGCTCCGGGAAGCGCAAAAGCGGCTCGGCATATCGTCGAACATGGGGAGTTCGCTCGTCAGGGAAGGCTTCCTGCGTGTCGAAAAGCATCCCTCGACCATCCTCGTCTCTCCGGACGAGATCGCCCGCTTCGCCGCCGCCTACATCACGCCCGACGCGATCGCGTCCATGATCGGAAAACAGAGCGCTATCGCCGCCACGACATTGTTGACCCGGCTCGGCGTGAAGCCCGTCGCCGGGCCGCCGCAGCTCCGCTTCCAGCTTTTCGACCGTCCCGTCGTCGAACACGCGATCTCCGAGTGGAAACGCGACCCCTCGATCGAAAAACGCCCCTCGCGCGACGCCGAGGACTTCCTGTACGCCGGCGACGTCGCGCGCCGACTGAAGACCATCGACACGATGGTTCCCGCGCTCATCCAAGCCGGTCTCCTGCGCGCCGATACGACCGGAAAGGCGACCATCATCGCGCGCGTCGATTTCGACGCGTTCCAAAGCGAATACGCAATGTCAAACGAGTTCATGGACGCGTTCGGGGTCGGACACGCGAAGGGCGTCACCAAGGCCCTCGCGGTCCGCGGCGTCACGCCGGTCGCGGCGGATCGTCTCCCGCGCGCGCTGTTTCGACGAAAGGAAGTGGAACGTGTCCTCGTGGGCAAATCGGCAAGATAATTGTCCCTTGACGCTACGGGTCCGCGGCAGGAACTTTACTGACATCGAAAGAGTCGTCTTCTCTCCTGAAGCCCGACTGTCGCCTCCAGGGTGGAGCAGGTGATCTACATCAATCCCGACTCGTTTCTGGGCCAGCCGCGAATCTGGAGCCCCGAGCGCAGCAAGGCCGCGTGGGAGCAGTGCTATCTGCAATTGTCGGCGGCGGTCACCGAAAAGGCGATCGAGAGACTCTACGTCGTTTTTGGTTTGCAGGGAGCCGGCAAAACCCACTGGATCAGGACATCGTCGAAAACCATTATTCGTGAGCCGGCAGCCGTGTTCGATGCGGCTCTGCCCGCCGCTCGGCATCGAGCACGCGCGATCGAAGTCGCGGGCAGTGGAAACGTCCCTGTCTTCGCGATCTGGGTGGACACGCCTCTGAACGTCGCCCTCGCGAGGAACGCGAGTCGGCCGGAAGACGAGCGCGTTCCTCGCGAGGCGATCGAATCCGTGGCCGACCTGCTCGAGGCGCCGACGTTTCAGGAGGGCTTCTCCGAAATTTATCGCATCGATCCGCGAGGTGATCGCCTGTCCTACGCTCGGGACGCGCGAACGTAGCGTCGGCGGAGAGGAGACGCCGCCGGCAGCGTCAGCCGATCAGGGAGCGAAGATCATGCCATCCATAGGCCACCTCGGCGAGAGTAGCCTCCGGCCTCGCATCCTCCTGCTCGGCTACAACGGCGCCGCCAAGATGCTCGTAGAACCCGCGAGCTGGAGCATTCTCTCGAAGCACCCAAAGGCTGACTGCACGATTTCCTCGCTCTCTCAGCAGCGAAGCCATCGCGCCCATAATGGCTCGACCGACGCCGGCGCCTTGACATGACCGAAGAATATAGAGTGCGCTGATTTCCGCGTCGAAACCTCGCTCCATCAGCATTTGGTCGCGTTGCCGTCCACAGGATCCGAAGCCGACCATCCGCCCGTCGTTCTCGGCAATCCAAACAGCGGATCCGGCGCCGGCGTCGGAATCGGCGAGGATCTTGGACCACATGGCGGCTCGAACTTCGACGGTCAACTTGCTCAGCATTTCTCTCGGAAGGATGCCGTCGTACGCTTCCCGCCAACACGCCACATGAATCGCGCCGAGCCGATCCGCATCGTCGCTCGTGGCCAAGCGCAATGACGAGATAGCCATTCTTGCTCCGATGAAGAATTCGAGCCATAAGGGCCGGCTGTAACGGCCTTTTGCGCGCCCGCCGCATATTGCGCCACGGGCCACGAGGCGCGACAGCCGGCACCCGGCTCCATGCCCGCGTCGAGGCCGTGCCTGTCGCATCCATGTAATGCTACGCGCATCGAGAAATTGCAACGGCCCGTTCGAGAGTTTAGGAGGTGGCCATGCGCCTATACTTGTCTTCTTTCGACCTCGGCAATTGCTCCGACGAGATTGTCGCTCTTGCACGTGGCGCCAAACGGGCAGCGGTCATCGTCAACGCTCTCGATAACCGGCCAGAGGGACGGGCAAAGTGGCTCCAAGACCAATCGGAAAAGTTGGGCAAGCTCGGCTTCGTCACGGTGGAACTCGATTTGCGGGAATATTTTGGGAGAGCGGCGGATCTCGGGAGCTTCCTGAAAAGCGTCGACGTCGTTTGGATCAACGGCGGCAATGCATTCATCCTCCGCCGAGCAATGAGGCAGAGCGGTTTCGACGAACACATAAAGGCGGCCCTCGCGCGTGACGAGCTCGTGTATGGAGGCTTCAGCGCTGCGGCCGTAATCGTTTCAAGAGGCCTCATGGGCCTCGATATCGTAGACGATCCGAACGACGTGCCGGCCTTCTACGAACCGGACGTCGTCTGGGCGGGCCTCGACCTGCTGCCCTACACGATCGCGGTTCATTTCCAGTCGAATCACTCGGAGTCGAGCAAAGTCGCCGAGGAGATCGCGTTTTTCGAAGCGAACGGCATTCCTTATCGCACGCTCAGGGATGGAGAAGTGCTCATTGTCGACGGTGAAAAGCAGCGAGTGCTTGGTTTGTGAGAGTCGATGCGAGGCATTTCAACGCCATGGCAAACGAATTCGTGGATGCATTCGGGGGGAGGCGGGCTCGAGTGCATCAGCTAAGGTGGTCCGATGACATTTCCTTTTTCTATTGCCGTGGCGCAGAGCGTGATATCTCCCGATGTCCGCGAAAACGGACGGCGCATGCGCGATATGATGTCGGAGGCCAAGACGGCAGGCTGTAGGCTTGTCCAATTCCCCGAAGGCGGCCTGTCGGGATACGTCAAATCGCAGATCACCGATTGGGCGCGCGTGGATTGGAGCGCGCTGCGCGAGGAATTGGACGCCGTCGCCGCCCACGCCGCGCGCCTCGAACTCTGGACGGTTCTGGGCTGCAATCATCGGCTGACCCCTCCCAACCGTCCGCATAACAGCCTCTACGTCATATCGGACAAGGGGACGCTCGTCGGACGCTACGACAAGCGCCTCTGCTCCCACACGGAGCTGAGCAACTGGTACGCGCCCGGCGTCGAGTCCTTCGTCTTCGATGTCGACGGCGTGCGCTTCGGCCTTGCGCTCTGCATCGAGGTGCAATTCCCGGAATTGTTCCTCGACTATGCAAAGCAGGGCGTCGACTGCATGCTGTTCTCCGCCTATTCCGACGACCCCATGTACGGCATCCTGGCGCGGGCTCATGCGGCGACGAACAACTTCTGGCTCAGCCTTTCGATCCCCGCTCTGCCCGGCAACCGGCTTTCGTCTGGACTCATCGGACCCGACGGGCATTTCCTCGCGAAGGCCGATAGGAACAACGGCGACGCCTTGATCGTCGGGAGAATCGACAGATCGAATCCGCAATTCGACATCGCGCTCAACAAGGCGCGTCCGTGGCGCGCTGCGGCGAGGTCCGGGGAAATATACGCCGAGCGCCGCGTGAAAGATCCCCGAAGCGACGATCGGATATCCTTCTTTCAGGTTCACCCGGCCGAAATCTGACGAGCGGAAACCGGCGGGCTTCAAAAGTCGTCCGAGATCGAAGAGGGAACACCATGTCGCACGCATCGAAAGAGGGATGCGGGATATTTGGCAACGGGCTCGACCAATCGATTCCGTTTGAATGGAACCGTGCCGGAAAGCAGCCATGACGACCGTAAGGATATCCGCGGCCCAAACAATCGAATTTCGCGAAGACGTCGAGGGCGCGTTGAATTGCGCGATCGAGATCGCGGCGTGCGCCGAAGCCGAAGGGGCGTCGCTTCTGTGTTTCCCCGAGGGCTTCCCTCAAGGATATCTGGTCGACGAAGCGCCGGCTCGGCGAAACGCCTTGAATCTCACATCCTCGGCGTTCGAGACCCTGCTGAACCGGTTTCCGAAGACTGGCCCGATGATCGTGATCGGGCTGATCGAGGAGGAGAAGGGACGACTGTTCAACTCCGCCATCGTCGTGGATCGCGGCGCGGTCGTCGGGCGTTATCGCAAAGAGCACCTCCTCGGCGGCGAAAAGATTTTCGACGCGGGAAGCGACACCACCGTCTTCGAGAGGGATGGGCTGAGGTTCGGAATCAACATTTGCTACGATACGAATTTTCCCAGTGCGGCTCGAAAGGTGGCCGACCTCGGCGCTTCGCTGATCGTGTGCCCGTGCAACAATATGCTCGCTCGGAAGACTGCGGAGGTGTTCAAGGACGTGCACAATGCCGTAAGGGGTGAACGGTGCCGTGAAACCGGTCTTTGGCTGCTTTCCGCCGATGTGACCGGCGAGCGCGAAGGGAGTATTTCTTGGGGGCCGACTGCGGTTCTGAAGCCAGACGGCGAGGTGATGGCGCAACTCCCGCTGGAGGAAGTTGGGCTACTGCTCTTCGACATTCCGTGTGGTCGACGACCTTGACGGCCGGGATCCCGACGAGACGACATCGACCGCGCCTGGGCGGTTGGCGCGCCGAGCCATGCTGATCGCCCAACCCTCGGGATCGATTATCGGCGGCTCCTCGAGTGGACGCTCGCCCACTCCGCGCTCTCCGCCGCCTTGTTCCTGGAGAGCCGGCTCGCAGTGACGAAAGCCGCCGCCCGCGAACCCATCTGACCCGTTCAAGACA
This sequence comes from Methylosinus sp. RM1, assembly GCF_011378635.1. Lineage (NCBI taxonomy): Bacteria > Pseudomonadati > Pseudomonadota > Alphaproteobacteria > Hyphomicrobiales > Methylocystaceae > Methylosinus > Methylosinus sp. RM1. Next base: position 865 of record NZ_WOVC01000043.1, on the reverse strand, counting down.
CGATCCGACTCGATTTATGCTCCAATTTCGGAGTGGCGACTCGATTTATGGGTTCAAATCTTCCCCATAACATATTGATTTATTTTGATCGATGATTGCGACGACTCGCTTTATGGGTGAAATTCGACTCATGTTATGCTTCCAAATCGTTTTGGATCCGTGATTGGGAAACCGCCCTCCCCGAGATCGGCTTCGCCGCAAATCGGAAATCGACCGTGCCGTCTCCGATGATTTGACGGGCTGCCCGTCGCGAACGCGCGGTAGCGGCACGCATCCTAGACAATCGTCCAGACCTCACGCCCAATGTCGCGGAAGCGGCCCGCATGCTCGAGGGATCGTTTCGGATATCAGCGCCAGCCCATCGCGATCGGCCTATACTGACGTGCGGTTGGCGGGTCCCGTGAGGACTTCCAATTACTCGGCAATACTGCTTATTTCCTGCTCGCCGCCCGTCGACGTCGAAGGCAAGGCGAATTTGGCTTCGAAAGCCGACTCATTTTATGAGGGCAATTCGGAGTTTCGACTCAGGATATGGGGTGAAATTGACTCGGCTTATGCTTCCCAATGGAAAAGCAGAGACTAGTCTTTTCAATGTGTTGAGCGGTCACCGTGACTCATGATATGGGTAATTGCACATGGCCGAAACGCCCTGCATCAAAATCTGCCGCATCGACGCGCCGACCGGCTTTTGCGTCGGCTGCGCACGGACGATCGGCGAGATCGCCGGTCGTGCCCCCACCGGTGGTGTAGCAGTTCGGGAGCAAGCCGCTTGCGACGCGCGCTTTTCATAGCGCCGTAGCGAGCGAGCGGCTTGCGGCGGCCACCGGCGATTCTCCGGTTAGGGTCGGTTTGCGAATCTCAACGC
>NZ_WOVC01000042.1:0-21884 GCF_011378635.1 Methylosinus sp. RM1 | reverse complement strand
GCGATGATCCGATCGTCAAGCTGTCCGCCGTGACCGCCTGACCATTCCGGCCATAGCCGGAAATCCCGGTGTCGGCCTCGATCCAGCTACACCACGCTCTGGGACACGATCACTTCCGGCAATCGACGCCTTCGAAGGTCACCCTATCGAGGCCGCGCGTTCAAGTGCAGCAACGGAGGCAATAGCGTATATTTGGGTGTTGTGGGGAAAGTCGGTATCGTTCCTCCGCTACCACGAACAGAGTTTATTATTTAATTTCATATAGTTGATGACTTTCTGGCCCGCTGATTTGCGCCGGGCCGCTACGAAGCCGCTACCATCAGCGGCGTTCTCGCATTCGTCTTCAAAATCTCACTTCAGCCGCACGCCGAGCAGCAAGCCGCTGTCCGCCACGGAATTTTCGCTCGATCCCGTGGCGCCAGAGGGCTTCGACGCGAGCGCCAGCGCGCGGAGACGAGCGGCGTTGACACCCAGGCGCGTCAACGCCGCGACCACGGCCTCCGCCCGCCGCTTCGACAGTCTCTTGGCGTCGCCATAAGCCGCGACCGTCGCTCGGGCGCGAGGATGAGCGGCCAGAATGTCGGCGACCGCCCGCAATTGCGTCTGCGCGGCGGGCCGCAGGGCCGCTCCGCGCGGCTCGAAAGCGACGCCGTCGAGCTCGAACCAGGCAATTTTTCGCCCGGGAGGCGCCTCGCCGACGAGGAAGGCGCGCAACTTCGACTCCACCCCTTCGCTCGCAACGACGCTGGATCGCGTTTCCGCTTTCTGCGTTTCGGCTGAGCGCTCCGTCGGGAGAGTCGGAACGAGCCCGGCCGTCGGCGCCGCCTCGGACTGCGCTGATGGAAGCGGCGGCGTTTCGGCAACGGGAAGGCCCGGCCGCCATGGGCGCCACAACGCCAGAACGGCCACGATCGCCAGCGCGGCGGCCGTCGCCCCCGCCCATATCGAGCGTCTCGAGCCCGCCGAGCGGCGGAGGGCGTCGGTAGGGGCCGGCTCGTCGATGCGTGATCGGCGTAGCCGCAGCGAGTTGGCGATCACGCTCACCGACGACAGCGCCATGGCGGCGGCGGCGATCGTCGGCGACAGCAGCAGTCCGAAAGCGGGATAGAGCGCGCCGGCGGCGACAGGCACGCCGGCGGCGTTGTAGATGAACGCGAAGAAGAGATTCTCGCGAATGTTGCGCATCGTCGCGGCCGAGAGCCGTCGGCCGCGAACGATGCCCTGCAGATCGCCCTTCAGCAAGGTGACTCCGGCGCTCTCGATCGCGACATCGGTTCCCGTCCCCATGGCGACGCCGACATCGGCGGCGGCGAGCGCCGGCGCGTCATTGACGCCATCGCCCGCCATGGCGACGACACGGCCGGCCGCTCTCAGCCGGCTCACCACCTCGCTCTTGTCTTCTGGAAGAATCTCGGCTTCGACCTCGTCGATGCCGAGCCGCTTCGCCACGGCGCGCGCGGTCGTCCAATTGTCGCCCGTCAGCATGACGACACGCACGCCATCCTTCCGCAGCGCCTGCAGGGCGACGGGCGTCGTCTCCTTGACGGGGTCGGCGATGCCGATCACGCCGGCGACGAAGCCGTCTAGGGCGACGAAAATCGCGGTGACTCCGTCTTCTCTGAGCCGCTCGGCTTCTGCATCGGCGGCGCTGGCGTCGACGCCGATCTCGTCCAGGAAGCGGCGATTGCCGATAATCAGCGATCGACCATCGACCACGCCCGTCACGCCTTTGCCGACCGGCGAATCGAACTCCTTCGCTTCGGAGAGCTCGAGCCCGCGCGCGAACGCCGATTGCACGATCGCCTGCGCCAGCGGATGCTCGCTCGCCCGTTCGAGGCTGGCGGCGAGACGCAGTAGATCATTCTCGGCGAGCTCGGCCGTTGGTCGGACGTCTGTCACGCGAGGCTTGCCTTCGGTCAGCGTGCCGGTCTTGTCGACGACGAGAGTGTCGATCTTCTCGAAGCGCTCCAACGCCTCGGCGTTCTTGATGAGTACGCCGCTCTGCGCGCCGCGTCCGACGCCGACCATGATCGACATGGGCGTCGCGAGGCCTAGCGCGCAGGGGCAGGCGATGATGAGGACGGACACGGCCGCGACGAGGCCATAGGCCATGCGCGGTTCCGGTCCCCAGATGGCCCAGGCTATGAAGGCGAGGAGGGCAACGCCGATGACGGCCGGAACGAACCAGCCGGAGACCTGATCGGCGAGCCGCTGGATCGGCGCGCGGCTGCGCTGCGCCGCGGCGACCATCTCGACGATGCGCGCCAGCATCGTGTCGCGGCCGACCTTGTCGGCGCGCATGACGAAGCCGCCGCTCTGGTTGAGCGCGCCGCCGATGACTTTGTCGCCTGCGTTTTTAGACACCGGCAGCGACTCGCCCGTGACCAGAGATTCGTCGACCGAGCTGCGGCCGTCGAGTAGTTCGCCGTCGACGGGGATCTTTTCGCCAGGGCGCACGCGGAGCCGATCGCCGACTGCGACTTGCTCGAGCGGAATATCGTCGTCCGATCCATCGGCGGCGACGCGCCGCGCGGATTTCGGCGCGAGATCGAGCAGAGCGCGGATCGCGCCGCCGGTCTGTTCCCTCGCGCGCAGCTCCAGCACCTGTCCGAGCAGAACGAGGACAGTGATGACCGCGGCGGCCTCGAAATAGATCGGGACCGAGCCATCCGCGTTGCGGAAGGCCGGCGGAAACAGCGTCGGGACAAAAGTGGCCAGCACACTATAGGCCCAGGCGACGCCGGTGCCCATTGCGATGAGCGTGAACATATTGAGATTGCGCGTCACGAGGGACCGCGCCGCCCGCTCGAAGAACGGCCACCCGGCCCACAGAACGACGGGTGTCGCGAGAACGAATTGAATCCAATTGGAGGTCTGCGGTGAAAGCAATCGATGCAGGCCGAGAAAATGTCCGCCCATCTCCAGAGCGAGGACAGGAACGGCGAGGGCGAGGCCGATCCAGAAGCGCCGCGCCATGTCGACGAGCTCCGGGCTCGGCCCGGTCTCGGCGCTTGCGACGACAGGCTCGAGCGTCATTCCGCAGATCGGGCAATTGCCCGGCTTCGGCTGACGGATTTGCGGATGCATCGGGCAGGTGTAGATCACCTCTGGATACGCGCCTCGGCCGCGCTGTTCCCTGGGCGCCGCCCTCGCCGGAGAATGCAGATGCTCCTCGCGAGAGTGTCGGTTGGCGTGCTCATGGGCATGTTCATGGGCCATGGAGAACCCCTAAATCGCCGCTACGACTTAGAATGCGCAGACTTCACCGACTGAAAAACCAGAACATGACGCTGAGCGCCACGCTGACGATCAGCGACGTCGTAAGGGGAATATAGGGGCGGAAATCGCCGCATTCGACAGCTTGGTCGCCGGGTGGCGGCCGAGGGCGAACCGCTTAGCGACGAATCGCGCCAGCCCGACGAGGAACGAAAAAGAAGATTTCGACGAACGAGCGGTCGCCATGCCCTGCATGACACTGTTCTTCAGCGCGCGCCTGCCGACGCGCCGCCCGAAGGGTTCGTGAAGCGACCAATAGCTTTTCCCTGCTCGAGCGAGTTAGCGTTTTTTGTAGTGATTCGGTGGCTGGCGTAAGAATCCCCTGCGACCGAGGTCTCTCAATGTCGTCGCGCGCACGAGCTTCCGCCGCTGAGCCGAAGCGACAGAATTTATTCTTTATCTACATCCTCGGGAAACTCGGCCCTGCTTCGTTGATCGTTGGAGCAGCGCATGGCTGCGCGCCAATTCAACCACCGCTCGTCGCCCCTGAACCGTTCGACGCCGGAGCGCCTGCGCCCGCTACATATTATCGATCTACGGTCGGTTCGTATGTCAGCCAACGGCCGATCCAGCCGGGCTCCTGGAAAGAGCAAAATGCGCAACTGACCCGATCATCGGAGCGAGCGCATCACGGCGGTTCGGAGCATGAGCATTGAAACGGCTCCCATGCTCTCTATCGACGCTGCGACGGTGGCGGAACAGTGGTCTGAGGCTTCGAGCCGGCGCGGCGCTGCTCTCCGCCATGACGCTTTCCGCTTGCGTCGGCTTTTCGGACGACGGCGGCATGAGCATTGTAGCGGGCATCGCCGGTGGTCCGCTCGAAAAGGATGTGCTGGCGATCCGCACGCCGGAAGACGCCGTGTCCGCTCGGGCTCGTGTCGAGCTTCTGCTCTCGCGCGCGCTGACCGCGGACTCGGCGGTGCAAATCGCCTTGCTCGACAATCGTGGCCTTCAGGCGGCGTATAATGTATTGGGCTCCGCGGAAGCGGCGATGGTGAAAGCGATCCTCCCGCCAAACCCGAGCTTTTCCATTTCGCGGATCGCCGGACCATTGAAATTGGAGCTCGAGGCGATCATCGCCGCCGATATTCTCGCATTGGCGACTTTGCCGGCGCGGGCGGAAATCGCTGCAGATCGATTTCATCAGGCGCAGCTGCGCGCCGCCGAGGAAACGCTCCGGCTCGCGACCCGAGCGCGCAAAGACTATTATCGCGCCGTCGCGGCGCAGGAGCTCGTCGCTTTTCTCACCAAAGCGAATTCGACGGCCGCATCGGCCGCGCAGCTCGCCAGAGCCTTGGGCGAAACCGGCGCGATGAACAAGCTCGATCAGGCGCGCGAGCAAGTCTTCTACGCCGATCTTACCGCCCAGCTCGCGAAGGCTCGCCAGCGCTCGATCGCGGAGCGCGAACAGCTGATCCGGTCGCTGGGCCTGTGGGGCGCCGATCTCGATTTCAAGCTTCCCGGCTCCCTGCCGCCTCCGCCCTCTCGTCCAAAGAGCATGCCCATGGTGGAGCAAGAAGCGGTGGCTCGGCGGCCCGATCTTTTCGTGGCGGGCATAGAACTCGACGCGCTCGCAAAGTCGTACGGGCTCGTCGAATCCACCCGCTTCGTCAATGTCTTCCAATTGTCCGGCATCTACAAAGACACTCGGGAAATCGTCACCAGAGTTTCGAGCGACGGGACGATCGACACCGAGCGTGTTCGATTCAGGGTTTTTGGCCCAGGCGCCACGATCGAAATTCCGATTTTCGACTTTGGCGAGGCGCGCACGCGCGAGGCGGAGCAGAATTTTTTGCAGGCGTTCAACCGCCTCGCCGCAAAAGCGGTCGAAGTTCGGTCGGAAGCCCGTCTCGCTTACCGGACCTATCGCTCCGCATGGGACATAGCGAATCATTATCAGCGCGAGATTTCGCCGCTGCGCAAAATCATCATGGATGAGAGCCTGCGGCGCTACAATGCGATGCTGATCGACGTCTTCCCGCTGCTCGCCGAGGTGCGCCAGAGGATAATGGCGAATATCGCGGCGATCGAGGCCAAACGGGATTTCTGGCTCGCCAACGCCGATCTTCGGGCCGCGGTCATCGGCGGCGTCGAAACGCGAGTCGAAGAGGCGCCCGTATTGCGGATGGATGCTATCGGCCAGTGACGCATGAGGGAAGACAGACAATGATGTCTCGAAGGAACTTCATCGGCGCCGCGGCTGGATTTGCGAGCGTCGCCGCCCTGAGCGGCCGTGCGCAGGCGGCGAGCATTCCGGAGGCGCATTATGCGAAGAGCGCGGAGACACAGCCTCCGCTGTTCCCCTCGAATGGTCCCGAATACCAACCCGTCGTGACGTTGAACGGATGGAGCTTGCCGTGGCGCATGAAGGAGGACGTCAAAGAGTTCCATCTCGTCGCGGAAGCGGTCGTGCGCGAGTTCGCGCCCGGGATGAAAGTGCATCTTTGGGGCTATAACGGTCAATCGCCGGGTCCCACCATAGAGGCGGTCGAAGGCGACAAGGTCCGCATTTTCGTGACGAACAAGCTGCCGGAGCCGACCTCGGTCCATTGGCATGGAATTTTGTTGCCGAACGGCATGGACGGCGTGGCCGGCGTCACGCAGCCTCACATTCCGTCGGGCAAGACCTTCGTCTATGAATTCGAGCTGAAGACGAGCGGGACCTTCATGTACCACACGCATTCGGACGAAATGGTGCAGATGGCGATGGGCTTGATGGGAATGATCGTCGTCCATCCGCGCGATCCCGAGCAGCATAGAGTCGATCGAGATTTCGTCTTCATGCTGGCCACCTATGACGTCGATCCCGGGACCTATGTGCCGAAGGTCGTGGAGATGACGAACTTCAATATGTGGACATTCAACAATCGCGTCTTTCCCGGCATCGATCCGCTCGTCGTGCGCTTGAACGATCGCGTGCGCGTGCGGATGGGCAATCTCAGCATGACAAATCATCCGATTCATCTGCATGGCCACCATTTTTACGTCACCGGCACGGATGGGGGCTGGATTCCTCGATCGGCGCAATTGCCCGAAGCGACCGTCGACGTCCCCGTCGGAACGATTCGCGCCTTCGAGCTCGTCGCAGACAATCCGGGCGACTGGGCTTTGCATTGTCACAAGTCGCATCACACGATGAACGCCATGGGCCATGACTTGAGAACGTTCATCGGAGCAAAGCAGAGCCCCAGAGTTGCCAAAGCGATTGCCAAGCTGGTTCCGGATTACATGCCCATGGGCTCGTCCGGTATGGGCGACATGGCGTCGATGCACATGCCGGGGCCGGATAATGCGCTTCCCATGATGACCGGAACGGGCCAATTCGGGCCCATCGAAATGGGCGGCATGTTCACGCTCATGAAAATCCGAGAGGGGCTGGCGCGCAATGATTACAAAGACCCGGGTCCGTACAAGTTTCTGGAAGGAACCGTGGCTCACGACGTCGAGGGTCGACCGGCAGAGGCGTCGCGGCACGAAGGAATGAAGAGCACGAAAAGCCCTGCGCCGAGGCCCTCCGGCCGCGGCTACCATGAGCATCATTGAACAGAGGAAAATTGTTAGACTGAGAGCGCCGCTGGAGACGTAGCGAGGAAATCAGCGGCGACGAACCTCGCCGATCGGAGCCGGCGCAAAGACTCTTTCGTCGCGACGAGATCGACGAGCGAGGCGACCTGCAAGCCATCGCCCGGCACGCCGAGCGTTTTCGCGAGCGCGTGGGTGCGAGGCCGAGGCGCTGCATGAACTTCTCGGCGGAGGATCTCGCCCGGACGGGACTTGATTCGGATCGTCGCAGAAATCCTCTTCTATGGCAGTCGATGATCTTGCCGCGTCTCATTCGCAGGGCGCAAGGGCGTCGCGTGGCGCATTCGGAGGCCAGCCATCGAGTTCCTTTGCTCGCGCTTCGGAAAGTTGCGCCCGGCACAGTAGTTCGTTCATTGGAGCGATCGAGCCGCCGCCGCCACCCCAGAAGGCGCAATCCGAGTCGCGAAACGCGATCCACGCTCGTTGCGCCGCTCTGAGCTTGGCCTTTTCCGGCGGATCGAGATGACACGCCACAGCTCGATACGATTTGTTCAGCTTCTCGTCAGCGGCGCGAAAGTCGTTCATCGCGCAGTCGGTCATATCGCGCTGTGATATCGCTCCGTCCCAGCACGAACCGGCGCGCGGCGGCGTAGAATTGGCTGCGGTTTCGGCGTGAGAGGCCGCGCCGAACGCAATCGATAGAATCGCCGCAACGGTAACGGTGGAGCAGGCGATGTCGAGATATACGCTACGCCCTCGCATTCGGCGCCCTCTTTCGATTTCGCAAGTCAAATTACTTTGCGCGAGCAATTGTCGTTAATTACCGCACGCGACAGGGCGCAAAAAGTCGACCGCAATGGAACGCGCCGAGGCGCGTTCCTTCTCGCGATCGTCGTCACCCCAGCGTCTTCTTCAGCTCGGCCAGAATCGCGTCGCCCATCTGGCTCGTCGAGACGGGCTTGTCGTTCGGCCCGGCGATATCGGCGGTGCGCAGGCCGGCGGCCAGCACATCGGCGATCGCCTTGTCGATCGCGTCGGCGACCGGGATCAGGCCGAAGGAATAGCGCAGCGCCATCACCAAAGAGCCGATCATGGCGATCGGATTGGCGAGCGCCTTGCCGGCTATGTCCGGCGCGGAGCCGTGGCAGGGCTCGTAGAGCGCCTTGCGCTTGCCCGTGGCGGCGTCTTCGCCGCCGAGCGAGGCGGAGGGCAGCATTCCGAGCGAGCCGGTCAGCATGGAGGCGACGTCCGACAAGAGATCGCCGAAGAGATTGTCGGTGACGATCACGTCGAACTGCTTGGGCCGGCGCACCAGCTGCATTCCGAGCGCGTCGGCGAGCATATGCTCGAGCTGCACGTCGGAATATTCGCGCGCGTGCAGGGCGGTCACCACCTCGCGCCACAACAGGCCGGACTTCATCACATTGGCCTTCTCGGACGATGTGACCTTGTTGGAGCGCTTGCGGGCGAGCTCGAAGGCGATGCGAGCGATGCGCTCGATCTCATAGGTCTCATAGACCTGCGTGTCGACGCCGCGCTTCTGGCCATTGCCGAGATCGATGATCTCCTTGGGCTCGCCGAAATAGACGCCGCCGGTCAATTCGCGCACGATCATGATGTCGAGGCCGTCGACGAGTTCGGGCTTCAGCGAGGAGGCGTCGACCAGCGCCGGATAGCAGATGGCGGGGCGCAGATTGGCGAAGAGGGCGAGATCCTTGCGCAGGCGCAAGAGGCCGGCCTCGGGGCGCACGTCATAGGGAACGCCGTCCCATTTCGGCCCGCCGACGGCGGCCAGCAGCACGGCGTCGGCGCTCTGGGCCAGGGCCATGTCGGATTCGCTGATCGCCTGACCATGGGCGTCATAGGCGGAGCCGCCGACGAGGCCCTTCTCCGTCTCGAAAGAGGCGACGCCGGCGGCGCTCAGAAAGGCGATGAGCTTTTCGGCCTCGGCCATGATTTCCGGACCGATGCCGTCGCCCGGCAGGAGAAGGAGCTTGTAGGCGGCCATGAAATCCTCTCTATCTCTGGTTCGCGGGGTTGCGCCGTCAATAAGGCGCGGGCCGGCGCAAGGCAACATCGCGGAGAAATCCATCGTGATGCGACAATCTGTCCGAGGCGGCCGGCTTGCCGGGATCGCGACGGCCGTGCAGCCTGCGGTCCGAGCCCCATAAGGAGCCCCGCTCATCGCCGACCCCATTCGGCGGGAGCGAAGGAAAAAACGAAAAAACGAAAAGAGGAGACGCGTTTCATGTCGACATCGAAGATCGTGGCGGCCGCTCTGCTCGCGGCCGCGCTCACCGCCGGCCGCGCCGAGGCCTTTTGCCTCTTCTCCTGCGAGCCGACCGCCGACAACGCCCGCTCGGTGTTCGAGAACCGGCTGAAGAAGAAATTCGATCCGGACGCGAAAGTGGTGAAGTTCGACGTGTCGCGCTTCTGGCGGCTGGACGTCGAGGGCGCCGGCCACCATGCCGTCGAATTCTACTTCACCGGCTCGGCGGAATTCCCCAAGGGCGCCAATCTCGACTGCAAGCCGGACGAGGCCGGCGCGGTCAAGGCCGGCTGCTCGGCGAGCAAATATTATTCGACCACGGTCTCCAATCAGGAGATCAAGGACCGGCAATATATAGAGCCCGGCGCCAAGATCGACTTCAACGACGAGACCCGCTTCGACGAGAGCCCGAAGGGTTGGAAGGGTCAGGACGGCAACGTCTATTGACCCCGTCCCGGCGGCGGCCCCTTCCCTAGGCCCGTGAAATTGGTGTAGAAGGCCCGCGACAGAATATGCGCGGGCCGCGGGGCGGGCGGAACCGAAGCGCCGGGAGACAGCGGTTCATGCAGCAGGTTATCATCGTCATCCACCTGATGGTGGTGGTCGCTCTCGTCGTTCTGATTCTCTATCAGAAGTCGGAGGGCGGCGCGCTCGGCATCGGCGGCGGCGGCCTGTTCACAGGCCGCGGCCAAGCCAATGCGATCACGCGCGCGACCGGCATTCTCGGCGCCGTCTTCTTTTTGACCAGCATCGCCCTCACTGTCCTTCCGGCCTGGGAGCGCGGTCCCGAGGGTTTCGATCCCGCCAAGCTGGAATTCAAGGAACTGCCGCCGGCCGGCGCGCCGGCTCCGGGCTCTTCGGCTCCCGGCGCTTCTGCTCCCGCTCCGGCGGAGAAGAAGGAAAGCATTTTCGATCAGCTGCAGCGCGCCCAGCAGCAGCGCCAGGGCGTGACGCCGCCCGCCGCCGAGCCGCCTGCCGCTCCGGTCGAGACCGCTCCGGCGACTCCGCCGACCGCGGAAGGCTCCAAATCGCCCGAGGCCGCGGCTCCCGAGATCAAGGCTCCCGAGGGTTCCGACAAGGCTCCGGCCGAGGAGAAGTGAGGCGCGGGCGGCCGCAGGGCCGCCCTTCGCAGCTTCGACGCGAGAACGCGCCGGTGGAATTCCCGCCGGCCGACGAAAAAACCTTTTCCGAATCGATCCCGAGGCGATAAGCGTAAGACCCCATGGCGCGGTACATCTTCATCACCGGCGGTGTGGTCTCCTCACTCGGCAAGGGCTTGGCGTCTGCGGTGCTCGGAGCGCTGCTACAGGCGCGCGGCTACACCGTGCGACTGCGCAAGCTCGATCCCTATCTCAACGTCGACCCTGGCACGATGAGCCCGTACCAGCACGGCGAGGTCTTCGTGACCGACGACGGCGCCGAGACCGATCTCGATCTCGGCCATTACGAGCGCTTCACCGGCCGTCCCGCTTGTCGCCAAGACAATGTGACGACCGGGCGCATCTATCAGGACATCATCGCCAAGGAGCGGCGCGGCGACTATCTCGGCGCGACGATCCAGGTGATTCCTCACGTCACAAACGCGATCAAGGACTTCGCCCTCGAGGGCAATGATCATGTCGATTTCGTGCTGATCGAGATCGGCGGCACGGTCGGCGACATAGAGGGCCAGCCCTTCTTCGAGGCGATCCGCCAGCTCGGCAATGAGCTGCCGGAGAAGCATTGCGTCTATATCCATCTGACGCTGCTGCCCTTCATCCCCAGCGCCGGCGAGCTGAAGACCAAGCCGACGCAGCATTCGGTGAAGGAACTGCGCTCCATCGGCATTCAGCCGGATATTCTGCTCTGCCGGACCGATCGCGAGATTCCGCGCGAGGAGCGCCGCAAGCTCGGCCTCTTCTGCAACGTCCGCGAGAGCGCCGTGATCGAGGCGCGCGACGCCGCCCATATCTATGACGTTCCGCGCGCCTATCACGCGGCCGGGCTCGACGCCCAGGTGCTCGCCGCCTTCGGCATAGACCCGGCGCCCAAGCCCGATATGAGCCGCTGGAATGCGGTGACACAGCGCGTCAACAATCCCGAAGGCGAGGTGACGATCGCCGTCGTCGGCAAATATACGGGCATGAAGGACGCCTATAAGAGCCTCATCGAGGCTCTGGCGCATGGCGGCATCGCCAATCGCGTGAAGGTCCATCTCGACTGGATCGAATCGGAAGTGTTCGAGAGCTCCGATCCGGCGGCGCATCTCGAGCATGTGAACGGCATTCTCGTGCCCGGCGGCTTCGGCCAGCGCGGCGCCGAGGGCAAGATTCTCGCGGCCCGCTTCGCCCGCGAGCGCAAGGTCCCCTATTTCGGCATCTGCTTTGGAATGCAGATGGCGGTCATAGAGGCGGCGCGCGCCCTCGCCGGGATAGAGAAGGCCAATTCGACTGAATTCGGCCCCTGCGAGGAGCCCGTCGTCGGCCTGATGACCGAATGGCTGCGCGGCAATGCGCTGGAGCAGCGCTCGGCGAGCGGCGATCTCGGCGGCACCATGCGCCTCGGCGCCTATCCCGCCCATTTGAAGCCCGGCTCGCGCATCGCCGCCATTTATGGCCGCTGCGACATCTCCGAGCGCCATCGCCATCGCTATGAGGTGAACGACGCCTATCGCGAGCGGCTGGAGGCGCATGGCCTCGCCTTCGCCGGCTCCTCGCCGGATGGCGTGCTGCCGGAGACGGTCGAGATTCCCGACCATCCCTGGTTCATCGGCGTGCAATATCACCCGGAGCTGAAGTCGCGGCCCTTCGAGCCGCATCCGCTCTTCGCCAGCTTCATCGAGGCAGCCAAGGCGCAGAGCCGGCTGGTGTGACGGCATAAGCGAGAGCGAGCCTCTAAGGCTCGCTTCGCGCTCGGAGTTACTCGGCTCGCTCGAGGCTCCGAGCGACCGTCGCCGCCGCGTCGCCGGCCCGCCACGCCGCGCGGACGGCGAGGAAGGCGGCCGTCAGAAATCCCACTGTTGTCAGAGTGAAGCTCACACCCGCGATCAGCGGAAAATGCGGCTCGACCGGCGGCAGCGTCGCCGGATCGATCTTCGGCCTCAGCGCCCGCAGCGCGAAGGAGAGCGGATTATTGAATGTTCCAAAACAGATAGAGACGATCATCCAGATCGGCGGCCGTATGGCGTATTGGCGGAACAGCAGCCCGAAGACGAACACGAACTGGGCCATCATCAGATAATCGATATGGGCGCGGATAAGATCGTCGCGTCGGTGGATCGCCCGCGCCAGCTCGCCGTCGGGGTAGAACAAAGTGACGCCCAAGACCCAGGCGATGGCGAGCGCCATGCCCAGCAGCAAGGTCGCGAAGGCGAGTATAAAAGCATTGCGCGACGGCAGGCGCGCCCGGATCGAAAGCGGTTTCATCGTCGAATCTCCAAAGCCCCTGGTCGGGGAGGGCGCGACCGTCGCGCGCGGCGCACGCGCCGAAGAAGAGCGCAGGGACCGTTCTGCGCCGGGCATTTTGCCCGATATTTCCCGGCGAGCGCGGCGCTTCCTGCGGATCGCATTGGCGGTGAAGGCGATTCCTGCTTTACTCGGCGATGCTGGGAGACAAGCCGGAGCGAAGCCCGATGCAATTGATCATTCGCCTCATCATGCGCCTCGTCGCCATTGTGGGCTTTTGCCTCGCGCTCGCCATCGGCTGGGTGATGGACGACGCCAATCGCTCCATTCGCGCGGAGACGCAGGCCTCGGCCGAGCGCGTCGCTCATGAGCTCGAGCATCTCTTCTGGCGGGAGATTCTCTGGCGCGGCAGTCTTCGCCGCGACAATATTCTGCCCATTCCCAATTGGGAGTCGCTTTCGACGGTGAAGCTCGTCTCGCCGGGCGTCTGCATCACTTTCGCGCCGGGAACGGAGGAGCCGCGCGTCTTGTGCGTCCAGATGGACGGCGTCGGCGCCGAGGCGCCGCAGTGGTTCGCCCGTGCTTTCGATCTTTTGTTCGGCGCGCCCGCGCCGGTGTCGCGGCCGCTCACCGTGCGCCAGCCGGAGACGGGCGCGGTGGTTGCGCGCGCCGATCAGGGAGCCGCCGTGCGGCAGGCCTGGCGTGAAATCTCCATCGTCGCCGGAGTCGCCGCCTCCATGGCGATCGGCGTCTGCTTGCTGGCGGCGCTCGCTATCTTCCACGCGCTGGCGCCGACGCAGACGATCGTCGACGGGCTCCGACGGCTCAAGAACGGCAATTATCGCCATCGCATCAAATCCTTCACCAGCGGAGAGTTCGGCCTCATCGCCCGCGCCGCCAATGATCTCGCCGAGCGATTGGCGCAGACGACGGCGGAGCGCGTCGCGCTGACCAAGCGGCTGTTCGAGGTGCAGGAGGAGGAGCGCCGCGCTCTCGCGCGCGATCTCCATGACGAATTCGGCCAATGCCTGACGGCGACCAGCGCCTTCGCCGCGGCGATAGAGGCGGGGGCGTCCGACCGGCCCGATCTCGCCGCCGACGCCCGCTCCATCGGCAAGGTGGCGCGGCGCATGACGATGACTCTGCGCGAGGCGCTGGCGCGGCTGCGCTCGCAGGATCTCGATGAGCTGGGTCTCGAGGCCTGCCTCGTTCAGCTCGTTGCCGGTTGGAACGCGCAGACGGCGCCCCGCGCGGTCGTGCATCTCGATCTGATGGGCGATCTCGCCGGCGTGCCGCCCGCGGTCTCCACCAGCGTCTTCCGCATCGCGCAGGAATGCCTCACCAACGCCATGCGCCACGGCCGGCCGAGCGAGGTTTTCTTGCGCGTGGAGCGGCTCGCCTCCAATGACGGTTTCGTCGCGCTCACTGTGGAGGACGACGGCGAGGGCGATCCGACGCGCATCGATTTTTCCGCCGGCCATGGCCTGCTCGGAATGCGCGAGCGCGTCTCCGCCTTCGGCGGCAGCCTCTCCATCGATCGCGCCGCGCACGGCGTCTGCGTCGCGGCGCGCATTCCGCTGGCGCCGGCCAATTCCAACGCGGCGGCCAGCGCATTCGGGCGCGCGGCGTGAGCGGCGTCTCGGTCCTGCTCGTCGACGATCATCCGATCGTGCGCGAGGGGTATCGCCGATTGCTGGAGCGTCAGCCGGGCTTTCGCGTCGTCGGCGAGGCCGACAGCGCCGCGACGGCCTATGAGGCCTATCGCAAATTTTCGCCCGATGTCGTGGTGATGGATTTGCAGCTCGCCGGGGGCGCCGGCGGGCTGGAGGCGGTGCGCCATATCCGCCAATGGGACAAGAAAGCGCGGATTCTCGTCGTCACCATGCATGACGCCGCGGCCTATGCGCTCAAGGCTTTCGAGGCCGGCGCCAGCGGCTTCGTCACCAAGGGCGGCGAGGCGGTGGAGCTGGTGCGCGCGGTGGAGACGGTCGCCCGCGGGGGCCGCGCGCTCGGCGACGACATTGCGCGGGAGATAGCGGCGGAGCGCCTCGCCGAGGGCCGTTCCCCGCTCGACGATCTCGGCCCGCGCGAGACGGAGATTCTCCGTCTCGTCGCCTCCGGCCGCACGACCGACGAGATCGCGCGCGCGCTCAATCTCAGCGCCAAGACGGTGCAGAATTATCACTATCAGATCAAATCCAAGATGGGCGCCCGCACCGACGCGCATCTCGTCTGGCTCGCCATCGGCGCCGGCCTGGTCGGCGCCGAGAGGTCGGTGTGAGAAGTCGCGAGCCTCGCGCGGGGCTTTACGACTTCGCCTTCTCGGACAGAATCTTGTCGAAGTCGGCCGCGGGAATCTCGCCGCTGTAGCGTTCGCCGTTGATGAAGAAGGTCGGCGTCGAATTGATGCCGAATTTCTCCGCCGCGCGATCGCGCACCTTGCTCACATTCTCGTAGAGCTGCTGATCCTTGAGCGTCGCCTCGAATTTCTCCTGGCCGAGACCGGTCTGCTTCAGCACATTGGCCAGGCCGTCGAGCGGCTTGTCGACAAAGGCCCAGTTCTTCTGCTGGGCGAAGAGCAGATCGACGACCGCGTCGCGCTTTTCGCCGGCGTTGCGGGCCAGCATGAAGGCCGCCGTCGCGAGCGGATCGAGCGGGAACTCGCGCAGAATGAACTTCGCCTTGCCGGTGTCGATGAAATTCTTCTTCAGCGTCGGATAGACGTCCTTGTGGAAGGCCGCGCAATGGCTGCAGGTCATGGAGGCGTATTCGACGATGGTGACGGGCGCGTCGGCCTTGCCCTCGACGATATCCGGCAGAGCATTGGGCGCCATCAGCTCCTCGACCGGGACTTTGCCGCTCGGCGCCTTGTCGGCGAAGGCGGGCGCAGAGAGGCCGAGGACGGCGGAAGCCGCCGCGGCGAGCGCGGCGCGACGGGTGAAACGAAGGTCGAAGCTTTGCATGGCCGCTCCATAGGGTCGCGAAACGGGCGGACCATAGAGCATTTTCGCCTCGCGGGGAATCGGCCGAGCGCGAGGTTTCCGGCGCCGTCGACAGGACAAGGATCGCCGTGCACAGAGGGGAGAACGGACAATGCCGCGAATTCACATATTCGGCGCGTCCGGATCCGGCGTCTCGACGCTCGGCGCCAGGATCGCCGATCTGTTGTGCGTTCCGCACATAGACTCGGACCGGCTCTATTGGGCGCCGACCGACCCACCCTTCGTCGCGCCGCGGCCTCTGTCGGAACGGCTCGCTCTGCTGCAGGAGCTCACGCCAGCGACGGGAAATTGGGTGTTTTCCGGCTCGGCGATCGGCTGGGCGGCGCCAATCGAGCCTTTTTACGAGCTGATCGTCTTTCTTCGGCTCGACCCCGCGATTCGGATGGATCGGCTGCGCCGGCGCGAGCTTGAACGCTACGGCGCGCGCATCGAGCCCGGCGGCGACATGGCGAAGGCGAGCGCGGCATTCTTCGCCTGGGCCGCCGCCTATGATACGGCCGGCGTGGATCGACGCAGTCGCGTCGCGCACGAGAGGTGGCTCGGCTCCCGGACGGCTCCGATTCTGCGCCTCGATTCCTCGCAACCGGTCGAGGCTTTGGCGCGCGCGGTCCTGTCGGCGGTCGAAGCTCTATAGGACGAGGCGCGCTACCTCCGCCCGCACCGCCGGCAAAAGCTCCTCCGCGAACCAGGGATGGCGCTTCAGCCAGACTGTGTTGCGCCAGGAGGGATGCGGCAGCGGAACGACCTTCGGCGAAAGCGCCGAAAATTCCCGCCAGCGGCCGACCGTTTCGGCGACGCTCGCACCCGCCCGCAGCGCCACGCCGAGCCGGCGCAGATGATAGGCCTGCGCATATTTGCCGACGGCCAGTATCGTCTCCACCTGCGGCAGAGCCGCAAACAGCGCGTCATGCCAGAGCGGCGCGCATTCGCGGCGAGGCGGCAGATCGCCGCCATGGGCGTCATAGCCCGGAAAGCAGAAGCTCATGGCGGCGACGCCGACGCGGGAGACGTCGTAGAAAGTCTCGCGATCGACGCCCATCCAATCGCGCAGCCGGTCGCCGGACGGATCGTCGAATGGAAGGCCGGAGCGATGCACGCGCATTCCGGGCGCCTGGCCTGCGATCAGCAGCCTGGCTCGTGGCGAGACGCGCAGCACCGGCCGCGGCTCATGCGGCAAAGGCGCGCCCTGCGGCCGCTCGACGCAAATGCGGCAGGCGCCGACGCCCGAGACGAGCGCGGCGAGAGCGGATTTGTTCGCGGTGGAAAAGCTCAATTCAGCGCTCGCTCGGGCGGATAATCCATCGAATTCGACAAATGTCGTGAGTCCCCCGTTAACGTTTCCGCCCCATTATCGGCGACGCTCGACCTGACGCCTAGATTGCAGAGATTTATTTCGGCTTCTGGAAAGGGTCGTGACGACGTTTCCCGTCTGGGGCCGTCGATGGAATGCCTCGAGTCGCCGTTGCTTTCGGGTCCCAGCGTATCATGAATGACATAACCGCCGAGATGATCGAGCGCGGCCGGGGCAAGGACCCCCGCGCGCTCGCAGAGCGTCGCCGCCGCAGCGCCAAAGTGCGTCAAGCGCGCGAGCGGCTCACCTCTTCGGACACGGGTCATAGAGGCTGCGACGTCGGCCTGCTGCGCGCCTACGCCTCCGCGCGCATTCATTCCGCCGTGCCGGCCACGGCGCTGATCGCCATGGTGGCGGCGCTGACCCGCTATTGGATGGAGGGTGAGCTCGTCATCATTTGGACCGTGCTCGCCTTTTCGAGCCTGCTGCTGTGCTACGGCCTCGCCAAGAAGCTCGAGCGTCTCTTGGACGACGAGATCAATGTGGTCGGCTGGCGCAGCAAGTTCGTCGCCGCGGAATTTTTGCACGGCCTCGTCTGGGCGGCGATGGCTCTGCTGCTGCTACAGGCGAAAGACCCCAACGCCAAGGCTTTCGTGACGGCTATGCTGATGCTGGCGGCGGCGTTCAACACTATGGTCACGGCGACCATACCTTTCGCCGTCTATGCGACGATCACGCCCATTTCGCTCGCCATCGTCGCCTGCCTGCGCATAGACGGAATGGAGGACACCAGTCTCTCGCTGCTGGCGCTGGTCGGCGCGGCGCAGGTGTTTTTCGTCGTGCTGGCCAAGCGCGTTCATCATGTGACGCGCGAGGGCCTGTTCTTTCGCATCGAGAAGGACGATCTCATCGGCGAGCTGGAGCAGGCCAAGGCCAATTCCGACGAGGCGCGTCGCCGCGCGGAGGAGGCCAATCTCGCCAAATCGCGCTTCCTCGCCACCATGAGCCATGAGCTGCGCACGCCGCTCAACGCCATACTGGGCTTCTCGGAGGTGCTGAAGAACGAATTGTTCGGCGTCCATGCGGTGGCGGCCTATAAGGATTACTCCAATGACATTCACTCGAGCGGCCAGCATCTCTTGATGCTCATCAACGAGATTCTCGATCTCTCGCGCGTCGAGGCGGGCCGCTACGAGCTCAAGGAGGAGAGCGTCTCGCTGGCCGGCGTCGTCGAGGATTGCCGCCATTTGCTGACCATTCGCGCGCAAAAGCGCGGCATAGAGATGATCGAGGCCAAGGAGCCCGACCTCCCGCGCATTTGGGCCGACGAGCGCGCGGTGCGGCAGATCGTGCTCAATCTCCTGACCAACGCCATCAAATTCACGCCGCAGGGCGGGCAGGTGACGCTCAAGATCGGCTGGACCAGCGCCGGCGGCCAATATGTGGCGATCCGTGACACCGGGCCGGGCATTCCAGAAGAAGAGATCGCTGTCGTCATGTCCTCCTTCGGCCGCGGCACGCTGGCCCAGAAGAATGCGGAGGAGGGTACCGGCCTCGGCCTGCCGATCGTCAAAGGCCTCGTCGATCTGCATGGCGGTCTGTTCAAGCTGAAGTCCAGAGTGCGCGAGGGCACGGAGGCGATCGTCGTCTTCCCGCCGGAGCGCGTGATGAACGCGCTGCCGAAATTCGAGGAAGAGGAAGAGGCGCAGCATTACGCGAGCGCCGAGCGCAGGCGGAATGCGGCGGCGTGAGAGGGTAACGACAATAGGCATAATGTGCTATTGCCTTGATTAGCGGTCTGATCGACCTTTCGCGCCTTGCGATTTGATCTGGCGCGAGGCGTGTACGCTCGGGCGACCTCATCGGGTAACTGATATATGCTGACGCGGATCGAAATCGACGGCTTCAAAAGCTTCGAAAATTTCGGCTTGGACCTGCAGCCCTTCACCGCGGTCGTCGGGGCGAACGCGAGCGGAAAGTCGAACCTCTTCGATGCATTACGCTTCCTCTCATTGCTTGCGAGCAACGACATCAGAACGGCGATGAAAGACCTCCGAGGGGAGCCGGAAGAGTTGTTTCGGAAAACGCCGGCCCGAGATTTCGAGCAAATGTCGTTTGCGGTCGAGGTGCTTCTCCCGCGCGAGGGGATGGACGCGTTCGGAACAAAATATAACATAACCGCGCAACGTCTCCGCTACGAATTGAGGCTCGGCATCGTTCGTAATGCGGATGGGAGCCCGAGGGGGGTTGTTGTAAAAGAAGAGCGTTGTTCGGCCATGAGAAGAAGGGATGATAGAGCAGTATTTCTAAAATCGATAAAGCTTAAATATAATTCGACGGTAAATCCTTTTATCCGGTTGAATGGGGACGCTGTCGAGGTGCGTCAAGACGGTCCGCAGAAGCATGGCAAGCCTCTTCGGTTTTCTCTGCGAGAGGCAACAAAAACCGCGCTTTCAACGATCTCGACAGCGGAGTTTCCGCATTTATATGCGCTTCGCGATGCTTTGGCGAACGTGCGATTTTTGGAAATAAATCCGCAAGCGGCGAGGAGCGTCAACGACCGCTTCGAAGATCGTAAGCTGAAAGCAGATGCATCGAACCTCGCGGCTGCGTTGGCGGCGCTGAAGGAAGATACTTCTACGAAGCAACGTCCGGACGGCGTTCTTTCGGACATCGCGGCAGATCTCGCTTCGCTTATCCCGTCGGTCCATCGTTTGAGCGTGACGACGGATACGGATCGCCGGCAATATTCCTTCAATCTGGAGTTCGCCGGTAGTCAAACGTTCAGCTCGCGCGTCATTTCTGACGGCACTCTACGATTGCTTGCCGTGCTGACGGTGCTGAATGATCCCGAGAGGCGCGGCACGCTCTGTTTCGAAGAACCCGAGAACGGGGTGCATGAGGGCCGCGTGCCGATGCTAGTCGAGTTCTTGCGTGACGCGGCGGCGTTTTCGTCGAGCTCTGAAACGCCTTCCTTTCAAATCATCATCAATACACATTCGCCCAAGGTGATGGCGGCGCTCAAAGACGGGGAACTCGTCGCGTCGGACAGTGTCGTGACGCTCGACCCCGCAACGGGCTTCCGGTCGACGCGGACGCGTATGCGCTCTGGGATCAAGCCGAGTGGAGATTTCTTCGATCACGAAACGACATTGACGCGGTTCGAGATCGAGCAGCTTCTACAGCACGTCAGCGATGCCGCATGATCTATTTGAGCTGGGTGGCGCATTGCGAAGGCGCCTCGGATCGGGCCTATTTCGAGGTGCTGATACCGTGGGCTTTGCAAGGAGCGTTCGAAAAGCGATCACCTTTGCAAAAGATAGAGATTCCTGAAATGCAGGCCGTTCGGCTCGCGGGACGCGTCATCGACGAGGTGGCACAACAAGCGTGTAAGGCAAAAGACGCTTTCCAAATCATATTCGTCCATTCCGACACGGGTGGACGAAGCCTCGAAGCGAACATGGGTGCGCGATCTTGCGCTCTGTGTCTGGCAATGGAGCGCCGGTGCGAATGGCCGCCGCGCCGTTGCGTCGTCATAGCTCCCCGACACGAGACGGAAGCTTGGATTTTATCCGACGGCGCCGCTGTGACATCGGCGCTCGGCTATACCGGCTCCCCCGAGTCGATCGGGCTGCCATCGGAGCCGAGAGCAGCCGAGCGGTTGAAAGACCCTAAGTTAAATTTGCACGAGGCGGTGATCAAAGTGAGAGGGAGTCGACGTCGATCGGACGACGTGCAGCAATTATATGCGTCGATCGCGCAGCGACAGTCTCTCGACCAGTTGCGGCGCCTGTCGTCATTCGCTGCTTTCGAAAGCCAATTGATCGACGCCCTGGTCGAGATGCGATGCGTCTCGAACGCGAGCGACTGATACCCGTCACCAAAAAGGAGCATGTCCGTGACTGACGCCTCCTCTTCCGACTCCGCCCTCGTCCTCTTCTCCGGCGGCCAGGATTCCGCCACCTGCCTCGCCTTCGCTCTGTCGCGCTTCGCGCGCGTCGAGACCATCGGCTTCGATTACGGCCAGCGTCATCGCGTCGAGCTGGAGCAACGCGGCGTGCTGCGGGAGGGGATGAAGCGCATCTCCCCGCTCTGGGCCGAGCGGCTCGGCGAGGATCACACCATCACGATAGAAGCGCTCGGCGCCATCTCCGACACGGCGTTGACGCGCGAGGCGGAGATCGCCTTCGACGCCTCGGGCCTGCCCAATACTTTCGTGCCCGGACGCAACATTCTCTTTCTCACCTTCGCCGCGGCGCTCGCCTATCGGCGCGGGATCGGCCAGCTCGTCGGCGGCATGTGCGAGACCGATTATTCCGGCTATCCCGATTGCCGCGACGCGACGATCCGCGCGACGCAGACGGCGCTGTCGCTCGGCATGGATCGCCCGCTCGAGATTCTCACTCCGCTGATGTGGATCGACAAGGCCGCGACCTGGAAGCTCGCCGAGGAATTGGGCGGCGAGCCCTTGGTGCGGCTCATCGTCGAGGAGAGCCACACCTGCTATCTCGGTGAGCGCGGCGCGCGCTTCGACTGGGGCCATGGCTGCGGCGAATGTCCGGCCTGTCGCCTGCGCGCCGCCGGCTGGGAGAAATATCGCGCCGATCGAGAGCAATGAAGCTCGTCTCGTCCTCCGCTATTCGCCGCGAATCGGCGGCGCTCAAAACGCAGACCGGCCGCCGCCTCTATGTCGTCGCGCGCGCTGCGCGGCGAAGGCGAGCCCTCCGTCAATTCCCGCAGGCTCGGGGATTCGCAAAAAAATCTGCGACGCGACAATGATCCGCGATCATAGCAGAAACCGGCCTGCAATAATGATTTGTGACGGAACCCCGCTGGCCGTACGAACATGACCGGATAGCTCGGCCGACGCTCGCCGACACTTGGATCAGGCGCGTGTGGCCTGATCGGGGGCGGGCAGAGTGATTGCTCACCCGAAGTGCGGTAGCGTGGAAACAGGCGCCGAAGCAAATATCGTTTCGAGTGAGATCGTGCCCCCTTTGGTGGTGTAGCAGTTCGGGAGCAAGCCGCTCGCGACGCGCGCTTTTCATAGCGCCGTAGCGAGCGAGCGGCTTGCGGCGGCCACCGGCGATTCTCCGGTTAGGGTCGGTTTGCGAATCTCAACGCAACCGAGGAACCCACCG
>NZ_WOVC01000041.1:0-23615 GCF_011378635.1 Methylosinus sp. RM1 | reverse complement strand
ATGCCGCAAGCGGTAAAGGTGCTCCAGCAGCCTGCCCCTGATTTCTGCATCCGTCATAAGACCCCTCGCGGCGACCAATCAAATATGTGATAAAGGATATTATCATATATATAAAAGCCAAGCTAGAGCCGCTTCGCAGCGCCTCGCACCTCCGACGACTTTTCGGAGTTTTCCGCCGCCGATGAGCCGATGAAATTCCTCGGACGCCTTTTCCCGCATTCTGGAAAAGGCCTGGGGGATATTTCGTCCACAAAATGATGCCGAACCGTCACCCCGCTTTGTGCTCAGTTGTCGTCGAGCCCCTTTGCGCGGATCGCAGAGAGAATTTGCGGCCGGCGCAAAAGCTGATCGGCTATGCGAGCTTTCCCAAAGATCACTGGCCGAAAATCCAATCCGCCAATGGCATCGAGCGCCGCACCGAGGTCGTCGGAATCTTCCTTGACGAAAAGGCGATCAACCGCCTCGTCGGCGCGCTCCTGCTGGAGCAGAACGATAAATGGGCTGTACAACGCGGTTGCTATATGACGCTGGAAACGATCGCCACTTTGAGCGATGATCCCATCGTCAAGCTAACCGCCGTAGCCGCTTGATCAAGCCGGTACTGCCGGAGGCCCTGCGAAGGCCGACCAAAGCTACACCATCCGCTAGGGCACGATCCGAAAAAGCGGTAATTAAAGGACGGATAGGTGATAGTTAGAACAATACCAATCGCGCTTGGACCGCTTCAAGAAATATTTGCTGAATATTTACAAGAATCGAAGGGTTCGATTTGCGTGATGGGGATCACGATCTTGTTTGGGTCGTCCTTCACCGTCTTCGTACCGTATATTTTCTCTTTGCACGTCAACAGCCTTTCGGAGCAGGCCTCCACCACGGGCTGGGTCTCGGCATTTACAATCTATGCCAGTCTCTTGGGAGCATCAGTCGCGTTCCAGCGAGCAACGCAATATCTTGCGGTCATACAAGCAGAACGTCTGGGATTTCTCGCATCACGATCCTTTTTCGACCGTCTCGTTCGCAAACATTCTTCGTTCTTCGTCAGCCATAATCCGGCGGAGATTCAATCGGCCCAGGCACAAGGTGCACAAGCCATCATCATGCTGGTGCAGGTCGCATTCATTGCACTTCTGCCGGGCGCGATTACATTCGCTCTGACCATCGTGATGCTCGGTGCGGTCATCAGCCTGGAGATCGTCATGATCGTCTTGGCTTATGGCACCGTGTTCCTGTCCTTGATTTTCATTTCGAACCGACTGAGCCGACCGTACATGGAAGCAGCGATCGATGCTGGCCAAGAAAACGCACGTTTTGTCGGCAACGCCATCGTCATGATCGAGCCACTCCGGCAATCTGGAAGCACGGAATGGATGAGGGGTCGCTTCGCTGACAACACAGCGTCCATTTTCTGGAATTGGCGATCATATGCGTTACGACGGATCGGCTTCGCCGGTCTCGTAGGGATATCAATAGCTTTACAGTTCGACATTACTTTCTTTCTGCTTCTGCCTCGGTACGAAGCCGGCCTAGTGTCGATTGGAGATATCGTCCTGCTCAATGCGCTGCTCCTGCAGCTCAACATTCCATTCGAACTGATCGGGCAATCGATCGACGAAATCATCAGGGCCTTCGTCAAGATCGCTCCATTCGCCCGGATCTGGTCAGAGCCGGAAGAGCGCGACGCTGATTGCAACGGAGCCATTCTGCTAGGAAATGGAATGATCGAATTCCAAGGTGTCAGCTTTCAGTATGAGAACGGGCGAGGAGCTGACGATATTTCGTTCCAAGCGGAGCGAGGCCGGATCACTTTTATCACTGGGGAAACCGGGTCGGGGAAGTCGACGCTCTTTAAGCTTCTTTTGAAAGTGATGGAACCCGATCACGGAACAATTTTAATTGACGGAGTCCGCCTGTCCACCATCCCGCGGAAGGCATGGTTTGCGAACGCGGGAATTGTGCCGCAAGAGATACTTCTCCTGAATGATAGTCTGAGGACGAATATCGTGCTTGGGCGAACATACGATGAGGCACGCCTTAGGAAGGCCGCCGAGAGGGCGGCGATCCTCGATCGGATCGAAGAATTGCCTGAGGCCTTCGATACGTTCGTCGGAGAACGGGGGTTAAGGCTATCTGGCGGGGAGAGGCAAAGAATTGCCATCGCGCGCGCGCTCTATAGCGAGCCGTCCCTTCTTCTTCTCGATGAAGCAAGCTCGGCCCTCGATGAGGCAACCGAGAAGGAGATCATGGACCAATTAAGATCACTGGGTCGCGACATAACGATTATCGCAATCACCCATCGGCGAAGCAGCATCCAGGCTGGCGATCAGATTGTCATGCTTGCCAAGCCCCCCACGGTTAGTCGGCCTGAGTTGCAGGAAGAGGAAGAGGGGAAATGGGCGTTGAATAGCGACAATTGCTGATGGCCATGCGCGTCGCGCAAGGCTGGCGCTTCTCGCGGCACTCAGGGAAAGCAGCGCGCCAGCCGCTCGGCGACGCCGAACCGGCGCTCCGCCATGGCGAGCAGCATGACTCCGCCTTCCGAGGAGATATGCGTCCGCCGTCGGCACGCATCCGGTGTGGCACGCAGGCTGATCATTTTCGGCCCGTGACGGATAGAGCGGAAAGGGCTGGAGCAACACCCGAATCCTACACCGTTTCCGCAACCTATGTATGCTACGCTTGCCAGCCAACCGACAACGTCGTCATGAATAATAAGATGGGTGGGTTTACGCCGTCCTTTCACCGCCGCCAATCGCCACGAACAGCGCAACGCTGTCGGAGAGCCGCTGCGACTCGGCGCGAATGCGAGCGATGGAGGTCGCGAGATAGGCGCGTTGCGCGTCCACAAACGCGAGTTGCGAGACTGCGCCGAAATTCTGCTGCATGCGAATCTTGTAGAGATATCTGCGCGAGGTCGCCTCGGCGATGCGCGCCTCCTTCACGGCACGGGCGTCGCCTTGCAGTGCGCGCAATGCGTCGGCGACGTTCTGGAATGCGTTGACCACCGTGCCCTTGTAGCGCGCCTCGGCCTCGTTGAGACCTGCCTCGGCGGCGCGCTGATTATTCAGGAGCGTCGCGCCGTCGAGCACGGGCTGCACGACATTGCCAGCGAGCGTGTAGAAATTAGTGCCGGGCGCGAACAGCTGCGCCGTCTTGAAAGCGCTGGAGCCGACGTTGCCGGTGAGCGTGACATTTGGCAGCCGCGCCGCTACCGCGACGCCGATCCGGGCACTCGCGACGTGCATCTGGGCCTCGGCGGCCTTCACATCTGGACGCTGCGAGACGATCTGCGCCGGCAGGCTCACGGGCATGTCGTGCGGCAGGGAGAGTTCGGCGAGTTCGAAGGTCTCCTCGACCGCGTCGTAGGGAGTACGCCCGGCGAGCTTGGCGAGAAGATTGCGCTGCTTCGCGAGGCGCGTCTCCAGCGCCGGCAGAGTCTGGCGCGCCTGCGCGAGCGCCGTCTGCTGCGAGAGAATGTCGACCCCCGTCGCTGCGCCGAAGGCCAGCTGCTGCTCGAGCAGCGTCAGACGTTCTTGCTCGAGATCAATCGTCTTGCGCGTCGCGGCGATCTCGGCGCGCAGCGCCGCCTCCTCGATCGCCGCCCCGGCGACGTCGGCGGCGAGCGTCAGATGGGCCGCCTGCTTCTGATAGGCGGCGGCCTCCTGCTGCGCCTCGAGCGATTCGATCGTCCGGCGCGTCCCGCCCCAAATGTCCGGCGAGAAGCTCACATTCACCTGCTTGGTAAAGAAGGAATAGGCGGATTGAGTGACGGACGTCGTCGTCGAATAGCCGGAGGAATAGATATAGTTGGAGCCGGAACCGAGGCCGATCTGCGGCAACAGCGGGCCACGTGCCGCATCGGCCTCGAACTGCGCGACGCGAATAGCGGCCTCCGCGGCTTCGAGCGTCGGACTATGCGCGAGCGCCTCCTCGATCAACATGTCGAGACGCTTCGAGCGAAACGCCGACCACCATTTCTCGGACGCCTGCGCGCCGAGCCGAAATTTCTGACCGGCGCCGGGAGAGGCGGTCGCCTCCGGCGTGAAGCGCGGCGTCTGCGGCGCGGCCGGGGCGACGAAATCGGGCCCGACCGCGCAGGCCGAGAGCGAGACGGTGAGAAGACAGCAAGAGAACGCGGGGCGCATTCCCTCGATCCTGAGAATATCTGGCCGAACAAAAGCTACGACGCCGAACAGGGATCTCGACGCGCGTCCCCTTCTCCCGCAAGCGGGAGAAGGGGACGCCTGCATCTCGGAGATTCGCTGATTCACTTGTTTGGACGCCTCGGCTCAGTCACGCGCGAGCGCCTCCACCGGATCGAGCCGCGCCGCATTGCGAGCTGGAGCATAGCCGAAAATCACGCCGGTCAAAGTCGCGCTGACGACAGCGGCCGTCACCGCTGAGGGCGAGAGCCACATCTCCCATTTGGGCGGCAGGAAATATCCCGCGATCACGCAGACGGCGTAAGAGAGCGCGACGCCGAGCGCTGCGCCGATCAGACAGACCAGCACGGATTCGATGAGGAATTGACGGCGGATGTCGGACTGGCGCGCGCCAACCGCGACGCGCACGCCGATCTCGCGCGAGCGCTCGGCGACCGACACCAGCATGATGTTCATCACGCCGACGCCGCCGACGGTGAGCGAGATAACGCCGATCGCGGCAAGCAGCAGCGACATGGTCTCGAACAGGACGACGCCCGAGCGAATGCGTTCGGCGAGATTGAAGACCATGAAATCCTTCACCCTGTGACGCTTTGTCATGAAGGGCGTCATCCGGTCCTCGGCCAATTGCGGCGCCTCGCCGTCGCGCAGCGCGATCACGATGCTGTCGAGATAGCTGCGCCCGAGCAGGCGCGCGCCGGCCGTCGTATAGGGGACCCATACGTTGAGGCGCGAGCCGCCCCGCGACTCCTGCTGATAATTGTGCCCGGTCACGCCGATCACGACGCAGGGCAGCTTGCCGACATAGATCGTCGCGCCGAGCGGATCGCCGGAACCGAAGAAGCGCCGCTTTACATTGTCGTCGATCACGACCACTTGCGCCTGACGGTCGATATCGCGGCGATCGAAGGTCGAGCCCTGCTCGATCGGCAGGCCGACCGCGGCGAAATAGCCGCCGCTCACGCCATTGACGCTCCCCGAGCCGCCGAGCGCGCGATAGCGCAGCAGCGTCGACTGCGAGACCATCGGACTGGCGTCTTTGATGTAACTTTGCCGGCGCAACGCCTCGACGTCTGCCGCGACCAGGGTCTGAATGCGCAATTGGTCCGGATCGCCCCAATCCTTGCCGGGATAGATCTCCAGCGTGTTGGTCGTCAGGCCCTTCAGATCGTCGGCGAGGAAGCGATGCGCGGCCTCGCCCAGCGCCACCATTGTGACGACCGACACGATGCCGATAACGATGCCGAGCAGCGTCAGCGCCGTTCGCAGCCGATGCGCCAGCAGAGCGACCACGGCCATATGCGCCGCCTCCGCCAGCCGTGCCCAGGGAGCGGCCTCGCTCTCCTTCGGCGACGGGGCCTCGTCTCCGGCGACGATCGGCGCCGGCTCAACGGCCTGCGACGCCGGGTGGCTCTCGGCGGGGCGGTCGGAGACGATGCGTCCATCGGCGAATTCGACGATGCGATGGGCGTAGGCGGCGACAGCGGGGTCATGGGTGGCGATGATGACGGTGTGGCCGAGCCGATTGAGCTCGAGCAGCAGATCCATCACCTCGCGTCCTGTGCGGCTGTCGAGCGCGCCGGTCGGCTCGTCGGCGAGAATGACGCGGCCGCCGTTCATCAGCGCGCGGGCGATCGACACGCGCTGCTGCTGTCCGCCGGAGAGCTGCGTCGGACGGTTGACGAGACGCTCGCCGAGGCCGAGCCGCTCGAGCAGCGCACGGGCGCGCGTGCGGCGCGTCCCGGCGTCGCGCCCCGCATAGATCGCCGGAATCTCGACATTGGCGAGCGCCGAGAGTTGCGACAGAAGATTGTAGCGCTGGAACACGAAGCCGAAATTGGCGCGCCGCAGCGCCGCCAGCCGATCGGCGCCGAGCGCGGCGACATCCTGCCCGTCGATGCGGTAGGTTCCCTCGTTAAGCCGGTCGAGGCAGCCCAGAATATTCATCAAAGTGGATTTGCCCGAGCCGGACGCGCCCATCAGCGCCACCATCTCGCCGGGCTCTATGTCGAGATCGACGCCGCGCAGCGCCAGAATTTCCTGCTCGCCCGCGTCGTAGCGCCGCGTCGCGCCGCGCAGCTCGAGCAGGGCGCCGCTCATCTGGCCGCTCCCGGCGCCGCGCCAGCGGCGGGCGTCTCTCCCGTCACCACCGCCTCGCCCTCGGCGAGCCCCTCGACGACCTCGGCCGCCGAATGATTGTTGACGCCGATCCGCACCTGCCGGCTCTCGACGCGCCCGTCGGCGGCGAGAACGCGCAGCGCGTAGCGCCCGTCGAGGCCCTGCTCGCGCAAGGCGGAGGCGGGAATCGTCAGCACGCCGCTGGACACGCCTAGCGTGATCGACACCTGCGCGGTCATGCCGATGCGCAAGATGCGGTCCGGATTCGGCACGTCGAAGAGCGCATTATAGAAGATCGCCGCCGTTCCGCTCGTCGCCGTCGCGGAGGATTGTCCGCCGCTCGGCGCCTGCGCGGGATCGGAATAATTCTGCGGCGCCAGCTCCACGGCGCGCAACGTTCCCGGATAATGCCTGTCGGGATCACCCATCACCGTGAAGGAGACCTTCTGGCCGACTTTCACATTGATGACATCCGCCTCCGACACTTGCGTGCGCACCGTCATCGCGTCGAGCCGTGCGAGCTTCAAAAGCACCGGCACGATCTGCGCGGCGACCACCGTCTGGCCTTCTTGAGTCAGCACGCCGACGACCTCGCCCTCGATCGGCGCCGTGATCCTGGTGTAGCCGAGATTGGCGCCGGCGATGTCCGCCTGGCTTTTCGCCTGGGCGATCTGCGCGTCCAGCGCGGCGACGCTCGCCTCGTCGGCGAGCGCTTGGGCCTCCGCCGCCTCGAGATCGCGGCGCGAGGTGACCGATTTGCCGATCATGCCACGCTGGCGATCGAGCTCGAGCTTGGAGCGGCGTGCCTTGGCGATCGCCGAGCGGCGCTGCGCGTCGAGAGCGGCGAGATTGGCCTGTGCCGCGCGCAACTCGTTCTCCGGCAGAACGGGGTCTATCTCGGCGAGGAGTTGGCCCTCCTGCACATGGTCGCCGAGCTTGACCTTCAACGACTTCAGCTGGCCGGTCACCCGCGTGCCAACATCGACCTGACGGATCGCCTGCATGGTTCCCGTCGCCAGAACGTTGTTCTCGACATTCTGGCGCGTGACGAGCGTCGTCGCGTAATGGACGATGGGTCGACTCCAAAGAGTTGACGAGATTAGAAAGGCCGCAGCGAAAAGAGCTATGACGCTCAAGAGAGCCTTCCGGAGTCTGAAGATGATCGCTCTCAAATTTGAAACACCTTTGAATCTGGAGCACCTGGATCACCAAGCATAACGCCGCCATCCGAGGAGATGCGTCCGCCGTCGAAAGTGAGCTGTGCCTTTCTTGTCTTGGACGGCTGGAAAGGAGAAGGCGGGAAGGGCTGGAGTGGAAACCGAAACCATACGCTATTTACGCGATCTATGTTACGTTCGCCAGCCAGCTCGCCATGGTCGCCGCGCCCGTCGATGGCATTTTCTCTCGCGTGTCGATAGCCCTCAAAGTAGTGTTGTTGCGTCTCACGATTGCGGCCCCATTCCGTCGGCGATGAGCAAGATCAGATTCTTCGCGCTCCCCGGGTAGATCGCAACACCCCTCCATTTAGTTTAGTTTCTCGAATCTCATGATATGACAACGACTTAAAAATATAATCTATATATATTGAAGTTATATATTGAATATAGACTCTGATCTGTGGACGTTGATCCCGCCGATCCTGGCTGAGGAAGAAGGAGACTACTATGAAGGTTCGTCTTACCGAATTGCGGGCTCCCCGTGCGACCACTCGCCTGACCAAGTTCATACAACGAGGCGACAGCGCGCGCTTCCGTTACTAAAGTGGAAGGAGTCCGTGAATTGCTGCGCGGGTCCATTTGTGCTCGTTCCATTCACGGGCTCCCTACAGACGGCCATGAAAGGCATACTATCGAGCCGCTGCGCCATAGCAGGATTGTCGCTCGGACGATTCAGGAGCCCTCGGGATGGGCTTTTGTGGTGGCGGAACGGCTTGCCGGCATTTCGTATGAATTGGCAACTATCGCTGATGCCCACAACCTATTCGAGAGATTCGACGGAGAAATTCTCCTTCTCGAAGTCCGGCACAACGAGTACGGCTTCAATCTTCGGCTTGCAACCAACGGCAATGGAGTCGCGCCAGTCTATTTCTATCAGAATGGCGACCGTATCTGCTTCGATTGGGACAGTGATCGTCTGGCCAAAGCGGTAATGCATAAGTCGTTTGATTTTCAATATCTGTGCCGGGCCATCGTCGATCCAGTCTATACCTACCGCACCCCGTTCACGAATATTCAGCTCCTGCCTGCGCGGGCCCAACTGCTTTGGGATGGCACACGTCTACGAGTGGCTGAGATCGAAGGCGAAGAACAGGAAATCGAGATCGAGGGTGATGATGCCGGTCGCTTCATCATAGATCATGTAGATGCGTACCTAGCCAAGCGCGGGGCTCCGGATCAGGCATTCGCGGCGGAGTTGAGCGGAGGAATCGACTCGTCCTTCGTGACCCTGTCGGCGTTTCGAGCCTGGGAAGGCCGAGGGATCACCCTCGGGATCGACATTGGCTTTGGACCTGCAAGGCAAGCGCAGCTCGACCGCCGCAACACAGTGATCAGTAATGTCCGGTGCAAAGATTTCGTCGTCGACATCCGTCAATATATGCCAGCCTTTCGGCTCGCGGCAGAAGACCTGGAAAGCCGCTATTTGCTCGCGGAGGAGTATGAGGATGCATTTAGTCGAATATGGTCGATAGCACGGAATGAGGGCTGTTTCGTGATTACCGGGGGCTATGGTGGCGACGAACTTTTTCCAACGTTCGCAGGGGAGAAGGTCCGTCATGACAAACTGCGAAGCATGACCGAGGCCGATCGAACACAAATCAGCAACGTTTACGAAGAAATTTTCACTCCCAACGCGTGGCAAGCTGTCAGCGATGGGTTTATTGGCGAGCTCGACCCCGGATATCTTGGTAAGACCGCACGGCTAGCGGTGATCAAACGAGCGCCGCTATTGCTTTCGCGTGGCTTCTGGCCAGTGTTTCCCTTGTTCGACGAAAAGCTTGCGGCGGCGTTGCTAACGGCGACGGCCGACG
Organism: Methylosinus sp. RM1; assembly: GCF_011378635.1. Taxonomy (NCBI): domain Bacteria; kingdom Pseudomonadati; phylum Pseudomonadota; class Alphaproteobacteria; order Hyphomicrobiales; family Methylocystaceae; genus Methylosinus; species Methylosinus sp. RM1. Next base: position 14,309 of record NZ_WOVC01000041.1, on the reverse strand, counting down.
AGCGGCACGAAAAGACTGCACTACAGGACGCGGTTCGATTTCTGCTTGGCGAGCGCGACATCTTCGGCACCTATCACAAAGAGACTCTGGAGGGTGCCTCGGACCGATCACTTCGGCAAAGCGCCGACGACGTGATCGAGACTTTGTCGACATCAAGGCTGATCGACATTGGTATCCTTAGGGCGAATGCCATACGCACCGATACAGTCGGCGACCTAGCCGACATAAGAAATCCATACTCTCCAATTCTATCAACTCTCTATGCAACCGAAAAATTCATAAGGCGGAACTTCTAGCGTGACCAACTTCGAAACGCTCACCGCCGGCTGGTTCGGCGTTGCGCCTGGAGCCGTGCGGATGGTCACGGACGGGGTCAACAAGAATCTACGCGTCGTGAGCGATCATAATGACGTATTTGCTCGCTTCTCACCCACCTCCTTGCATAGTCGCGAAGAACTTGAAAGCGAAGCTGCCTTGATAGCGACTTTGCGCAAGCATGACGTGTCATGCTGTGAGCTCGCCGATATTGACGGATTCTCCGTCCTTGGCCCTGAAACGGTCAACGGCATCGAATATAATGTTTTGTTGAACCGAACGATCCCTGGATGTCCGCTCACACCGACGGCGCAAGACGCCCGCGCTTTCGGACAATCGCTGGCTCAGGTGCACCGCGCGCCAATTAAAGGTCCGGCGCGGACACTGGCCATCGACGGTGGGGGTGAAATTGACCCCGCCATACGACCAGTATTTCGAGATCTGACCGACTTGGTTGACCAGCTATCCGACGAGTCTACCGCATTCCACGGCATCTGCCACGGTGACGCCTGGCTGGGCAACGCAATCAACAGTGACGGGAAAGCGGTGCTTTTTGACTTCGAATTTTCAGGTCATGGGCCTCTTGCGTACGACATAGCGACATTCATTTGGGCGCTGCGGGCGGTAGATGATGAAGAGGAGGCGGCCATCTTTGCAAGCTTCGTAGATGGGTACAGAGACGAATATGACATACATTTCAGTGAAAACGACATTAGACTGAATTTGTTACGCAAAGAGATCAACAACGTTAGATTTATTTGTCAGAATATCATCATGTCACGCGAAATAAAGATCGCCACCACCAAGTTTGCCCGCGAGACGCTCGACTTTGTCTTGAGAGGCGACCTTTCCAGATTTGCCTGGACATGAACACTGAACCTCTCCCAGCCCTGCTCATTAGGCAGGCTGAACGCTCCGACACTGCCAGGCTAGTAGAGGTCTATTGCTCAAGTGGTTTCTTCGATTTTGCGCCTTCGTGTCCTGATCGTGGCCTGTTACAAGCAACAGTTGTTTGTTACCTTGATTTATTGGAGTCGACCCCAAAATCGATTATATTCCTCGTTGCTGAAACAAATGCCGAGGTAGCAGGGTTTTCGATCGCGCGAGTAACGTCCCGCCGGACTTGGGAAATCCAGATCGGTGTGAATGCTGCGCAACGGAAGCGAGGGATCGGAGGCGCATTAATGAGAAGGACCTTCACCGAAATGAGAGGCCGCGGTCCACGCGATTGCGAGGCGATCGTCAATTCGAACAATGCAGCGTCGATTCGGACGGTCACGCCGTTCTTCCAAAGCAGCGAGAACTATGAGGCGTTACCCGGGTTCGTAAAATTCAGGTCGTCTTGGTAGTCGCCGCGTCGAATGCAGCGCTTGAAAACTTGGACGGATTGCCAAGCAAATCGCGCTGCTTTGCAGCCTCGATCGTTTCGTCGATTCGAACCTTGCGCGCTTCAAAGAAAGCGGCCAATTCCTCAGCCAAGGTGACGGGTTGCGGACTTGACGCCTGCCAGAGATATGAGAATGCCGCTTTAGCTAAGTTCCCGTCGGCTTCATGTCGCTGTTCGTCGATCAGCAGATACCGCGCACATTGCGCAATAGCTGTACGCGTAAAAATAGCAGTCGGATGGACGAAATACGTATCAAAAATGTCGGATAGCAGGCAGACATTCTCGAAAACACTTTCCGATACAGACCGTAACCTCGTCGCATCTCGAAGTAGACGCTTGCGAAGAATTCGCCTGCGGCTGTCCGGGAGGGCTATGGCGCTTGCCAACAAGAGGTGCTGTAGAAGGTCGAGGCGCAGTACGAGGCTTTGAGCCTCCAAGCGTTTATTAAAGAAACCACGACCAGGAAAGAAATCAATTAAGTCCTCGGCGGCAAGCGCAATCAGGGCCTCTCTGATCGGAATAGCGCTGAATCCCATCTCAACTTCTAAAGTCTTGACGGTTATGGGCGCCCCGAAGGGCAGGTCACCATCTATAATCTTGCGCTTGAGTGTTTGATAAGCTGGCCTGCTGCTCTGATAGATCAATTGAAAATACCCCCTTAGCTTAAATCGGCACCGCGCGAATTCGACGCGATTCTATCTTATTCGCGACGGCGCCGTTCGAAGGCTGGCGGGAAGCTTCCGGCCATCGCGTTGGCATAGCCGCTACAGCGCAAGTGCCGTAGAAGATCGATGCTGCGAAACGACTGATTTGCGTCAGGCCGCATATTTCCAGATTCGGTATAGTAGTGGTCAAGCTAATAGCGAACCGCCGAATGCTTGTCAAGTTCAATTCAAACGTAAATTGTTCAAATAATAGACACTAAACGCGCGCGCGAAGGATACCCGCTGTGGTTGCAGCGTAAAACGCATAAATTAATTTTCTTTTTGTTCCCGTATACTATTGCTTGTTGTTCCAGTATACTATTGCTTATACAGAGAAATTGCCTTTCGCCAGTTTTGGATGCCGATCCGCTTCAATCGCTCGAACAAAACGATTCATCTCCGCTCGGAGACAGCTCTAGCTGCCTTTGGGGGACACGACCTTCGTGCAATTCGATATGCCTTCGCCGGCTCGGCTTCCACAACCCTCAATAGCCTTTCAGAATGGCGAACGGCGCCTGCTCGGTTCCCCAGTGTTTCAATCCCGGCTCGACGGCGACGCAAACCCGCACGCGGCCTTTGTTCTCCCCACAGTTCCCGAATTCGATCTTCAATCCCTGATCCCGCATTTTTTGCGCAGTCATCTTCATGCCGTCGATCTCGCCCTGCCGATCGGCCTTTTCCAGCGCCAGATTCGCCAGCTCCGCCCGTTGCCAAGAGAGCGCCGCCCACAGGCTGAGCCCGATCAGCGCCAGGGCGCTGACCACGCCTGCCAAGATGACGGCGAACGCGCGATCGGAAAATTTCGCCGCCTGCTTGTCGAGAATGATTGCAGCGCGGCGCGCATCCTCGATCTGCTGCGTGAAGCCGGTCACCAGCGGCGCGAACGCGATCCCCGCCGCCTTGCCGACTTTGGCGCCCGCCTGGGAAAGGCTCTCCCGCACCTGGTCGCGCACGGCCTCGGCTCCGGCCTGTTCGGCCCGCGCTCCGATCTGCTCCGCCTCAGCGCGGAGCTGCTTCAGAACCAGCTCCGCATGGAGGATCAGCCGCGCGATGGCCTCGGCGTGCTGCGCTTGCTGAGCCAGCCCCTTGTCGAGAGCGGCCTGCGCTTGTTCGGCGTGCACGAGCAGCCCGCCGATCTCCTCCATGATCCTGCCGTCGCCGGAATCCGTCGCCATTTTTCAAATCTCCTCGAGCAAAAGCCACCCTCGAAAATCATCATCCCGGTCCAGGACCGCGAAACCGCTGCCGCGACGCCTGTTCGCGGTCGACCTCTTCCTGCCGTTGCTGTTCCTGCTGTCGCTCCGCTTCGACGCGCTGACGCTCGGCCTCCTCCGCTCGCCTCGCCTCCGCTTGCTGGAAGGCCTCGCGGGCCTTCGCGGCTCCCTGCGATTTGTAGAAGGCGAGCTTCGCCTCCTGAATGAGCGCCTGCCGACGCTGCGCCGCGGCGGCGTCCTCCTCCGGACGCGCGCGCTGCGACCCCTCGGACGCCTTCTCCCCGTCTTGCCCCTGCGCCTGGCGGTCGTGGCGCGCCTCGTCCCGGCCGCCCGCTCTCGCCGCCGCCGCGCGATCCTCGTCGGCCGCCGGCGCCCGCCCCTGGACCTCGCGCGAAACCTCGATGTCGCTGCACACGCCGAATTCCGCCGCGATCCCGCGCCGCTCGGCATAGTCGAGCGTCGTCTCCTTCGCCCCGGACCGCGACAGCCGCCCCGACAATGCGCGCAGATCCGCGAACTGGTCGCGCCCGGCGTAGAGCCGCGCCTCCTCGCGATGCCGCGTCATCGCCACATAGGAAAGGTGCCTATCCATCCCCTCCGACGCCAGCACATAGGCGCGGTCGACCGTCGCCCCTTGGGATTTGTGGATCGTCGTCGCATAGCCGTGATCGATCGCCGCATACTCGGCCAGCGAGACGCCGACCTCCCGACCCCGGCCCGGTCCCTCCACATCGTCGAGCCGCGCCGACAGCCGCCCCTCCGAAACCTCCGACACGACGCCGAGCATCCCGTTCTTCACGCCGAGGTCGCGATTGTTCTCCAGAAAGATGATGCGGTCGCCCGCCGCGAACGCCCGCTCCCCATCATTGGTCATGAACCGCCGCTCGCCGGCGTCCTCTCCCTGTCCCAGCTCGCCCGCTGCCTGGCGCGCCCCACGGATCGCGGCGTTCAGCTCACGGACATCGGCGCGCCGATGCGCCAGCACCAGGCGGCTGCCCTCCCGACGCTCCCGCATGTCGCGCCCGACGTCCCGCACGATCGCGTCGATCGCCTCGTCCCGCGTCTCCGAGAACCGCACGGCGCCGCGATCGGCATAGGCGGCGAGCCCGTCCTCCGTGCGATGCCGCGCGAATTCCTGCGACGCCTGCCGCTGCCATCCCTCTGCCTGCCGGCGCACCTGCGCGAGCTCCGCGAAGCCGACGCGCTCGGCGACGGCCCGGAACGCCGCCCCGGCCTGGATCGGCTGCAATTGCTCCGGATCGCCCACCAGCACGATCTTGGCGCCCGCCTTCTCGGCCGCGCCGATGAACGACGCCAATTGCCGCGACGAGACCATGCCCGCCTCGTCGATGACGAAGACGTCGCCCTTGCCGAGTTCTCCCCGCCCGGCGCTCCATCCGGCTTCCCACGACGCGAGAGTTCGCGACACGATCCCCGACGATTGCTCGAGGCCATCGGCCGCCTTGCCCGACAACGCCGCCCCATGGACGCGATAGCCCGCGCGCTCCCATGCATCGCGCGCGGCGGACAGCATCGTTGATTTGCCCGCCCCGGCGAGGCCGACCACGACAGAAATCTCCTCCCCGCCGGCGAGACAACGAACCGCCTCCCGCTGCTCCTCGGACAGGAACGGTCGCACGGCCAGCGACGCCTCGACATGGCGCTCCGCGACGCCATGCTCCCGAACCTCGCCCATGCGCGCGGCCGACAGAACCATGCCGCACTCGACCTCCACCATCTCGCGCGTCGAGTAGCGCGCAGCCTCGACGATCCGCCCGTCAGCCCCCCGCCGCTCGCCTTGCAGCTCGACCAGCGCCGGGCTCGCCATCACACTGGCGAAGGCTGCTTGAAAAGCCTCCGCGCCGTCGATCGCGCGATGCAGCGCCCGCGCGACGTCGCGCCGGTCGAACACGCTCTTTTCGCCGGTGATGACAGAAAGAACCTGCTCCGGCTTCTCGCGGATCAATTCGGCGTTGCGGCGCGCCGTCTCGCCGTCGATCCGCGCCCGCGCCACAACCTGGCCGCTCCGCTCCATCTGCGTCGCATGGACGCCGAGGTGGTCGCTCGGCTCGATCTCCAGCCCGCGCTCCATATGCGAGCGATGATCGATCCGAATTTCCAAGCCAGCGCGCGCCAGATGCTCATTGGCCATCTGCTCCCAGCGCTGCCGGATGTCTCGAAGCTGGGCCTGCGAGCTCGGCAGATCGCGCGCGAGCAGCCATTTGTTCTCGCGCTCGATCGCCGTCTTGTCGCTTAAGCCATCGGCCGTCACCGCCCGCGTCGTCATCATCAAATGCGCATGGTGATTGCGAATGTCGCTCGCCCGCTGCGGCGAATGGATCGCGAAGTCGACCGCGACCCCATAACGATCGGCAAGTCCGCGCGCGAATTCCCGGCAAAGCTCTTCTCGCTGAGCGGCAGTCAATTCATGCGGCAGCGCGATCTCGAATTCCCGCGCCACGCGGGCGTCGACGCGCTTCTCGGCTGCTTCAGCGGCGTTCCACAAGGCCGAACGGTCGAGCGCCCATTCCGCGCCAGAGTCGAGCGGAATGACGATCTCGCTGTGCTCGACGCCATCGCGGCGAGTGAAGTCATGCGTGAGGCCGTCGCGTTCGTTGGTCAGGCATTCACCGGAACGATAGGCCGATGCCGCCACGGCGCTGCGGCCGGACGCACGGCTGATCGGCTTCATCGAAAGGTGATAGATCGCCAATGAGATAGGCTCGAAATCAGATGCTGAACTCTGGGTAGCATAGCCGCGCCAGAGTTGCGAAGCAACTCGTAAGTGCGCCCTTAAACAACCTTTCGCTACACTCAGATCGTTCAAGGTGTCCGCATTGTGGCCAGATATCCGCGAGCATGGTGAGGTCAGTGTGTGACATCGAAATCGTTGGAATTGATCGCACCAGCGTCGCACTCATGAAAGCACTTGGCCGTGCCTTTTCACTCGGCTATGATTCGACCATCACGAATTGATCGTCTCGAAGGAATTTCCAATGGCGCGCAAGACCATCGCCGAACGCATCGCCCAACTCGACGCCCAGAAAAAGGCCCTGCAAGCCCGCCAAGGAAAGCAGGAGCGCACCGAGGATACGAGGCGTAAAGTTCTGCTCGGCGCTCTCGTGCTGCAGCGACTGGAGAACGCCGCCGATCATGAATTCTCGAAGCGCCTCGGCGACTGGCTGCGCCGCGAGCTGCCGGGATTCCTCACACGCGATTCCGACAAGACGCTGTTCGCCGATCTGCTCGGGCATACGGAGGAGAAGATTGCAGCGCCGCCGCCGCAAGAGACCGCATCTGCCGATGCATCTGCTTAGCTCGTTCGCCGACGATCGGCACCGCGCTTAACGCACTTCGACCGGCCGGATAGCGTTCGACGCCACAATTTCCATTCGCGAGAGGTCGATCATGCTGACCAACGTCGCCACAGCGAGAAAGCGCGCATCTGACTCTCCCTATGCGACCTTCTTCATGGGCGCCATGTTCGTCTTGTTGCTTTCGGGAACCGTCTATGTGATGGCCGATAAAGCGCTCGAGGAGCGACCGATTTGCGATCGGGCCTTCAAAGATTTCATGGCGGCCGAAAACCTAGTCGACCTCGAACGCGCTAAATTCATCCTCGACAAGTTGGACTGCTCCATGGCGCGCCGCTTGGAACGCCGAACAGGCGAATGAGCCGCGCTGTGGTAGAATCTCCGGTTCCGTCGCCGGGCGTGAAGAACATCGCATCGACGCCAGAGGATGCTCCCATGAGCCACCCGGATTTTTATGATGGCCTGCTGGACTGGCCGCTTTATGGTCCAAAGGACGGTGAAATCGCCGATCTCGTTCTCGAGCTCGCGGACAAAGGGCTTCGCCTGGCCGAAATCGAATGGCGGATTAAGCAACATCTTCGCGCCTGGCTCGACGATATCGAAGCTGCTGGGACAACAGCTCCCTTTCCGACCCCAGAGAGCGAAGGCCCGTCTCGAGGGCGCGGCTCGATTTGAGCGCGCACTTCTCAGTCGGTAAGGCGGCCTTCGTCGCCCCCGATCTTGTTCGTGCGCTATTTTTCGATGTTTTCACGAATACGCTTTTGCGTGTCAGTGGCCGTTGGCATGAAGCGAAATATTCGCCCGCCGAGCGCGCCTTCATAGGCGCGTTCACGACGAAACAAGCTGAACTGAACGACGGTGTTCGGGACCGCCACTTTCAGAACTCTCTCGTCGACAGCGAGAACTTCGACTTCGAAAGTTTCGCCCGGACGATCCACATCGACCAGAATTATATATCTTTCCACGACGTCTTCTCCAAAATGCTTCAGAAAGGTCGATCCGATTTTCAGCCATCGTCATCGATAGTCAGCAGACGATGGCGCTCGACTTCCAGTTGGAAGCCGTCAACTCGAACCTGTCGCCGAAAGGCGCCGTACTGCTCCGTGACGTGGAGTTCGGCCAGCCGCGCGAGAGCGACGGCGTCGGGAATGGAATGATCACCGGGCGATAGGCGGTGATGGTCGCGGCGAAAAATTGCAGGGGGAGTCCTGGCATGGACGCGCTGTCGTTTCCGACGATTACCGCCCTGCCGGCGATCGGCGGTCGGCTTCCATGAGCCGGGAATGTCCAGAACCCTGTGACCGGCTCCGTCGTCCTTCGGCTGTCGCAATAGGCGACATGGGCCTCGTCGAGATCGACCCGCTCCATGTGGTCGCACCTGATCAGCCGGCGGAGGGTGCGGTGGAAATACGTCGGATCGAGTTCGACAGCTCGGATCGTCGCGGCGGCGGGGTCGATCAGATAGCCTGATAGGGTCGGGCGAGCAGAAGGCATTGCGCAATCTTTTCTAAAAAACAGGTCGGTCTGAAATCTTCCGGCGAGGCCGATGCCTCTCCGGGCCGGATCGGCCGGCGTTCGGCGCGCCGCAAAATAGTCGATTTTGGACTAGTCTGAAAACGACTTTATTTCCAGTCCGGTCTTTCATAAACCGGAGCAGCCCGGGATGGGCCGCTCGGTCCACAGCAAGCCCTATAAGGAATTTCTGGAATTGATGATCGCCGCGCGCGAGCGCGCCGGTCTCACCCAGGAAGGACTCGCCGAGCGCATCGGCCGGACGCAATCTTTTGTCTCGAAATACGAGCGCGGCGAACGTCGTCTCGATGTGGTCGAGTTCGCCGAATTTGTAAAAGCGATGGATCTCGACCCGAGCGCCGTTTTTGCGCAATTTTTGCAGCACGCTTTCGACGACGCGTCGCGATAACGGCAAGCAAGCCTTGCCGTTCGGAGGATTATATCTCAATCTGACGGTCGGCTTTGTGTCGCAACTCGAACGGGTGGCCAAGCGCCCGACGGGCGCGGCGCTGGCCCTGCTCAACGTCCTTCAGCGGAAAGGGATGGAGGCTATCCTCTAAGCAGGCCCCTCCTCCGCCCGAATTTTGCGCGTGGACGCGTTTCTGGCCTTGGCGGCTGGGGGGGGGGGGGAGCCGAAATCGCTCCCGCCGCATCGGCGGGCGAATTTCGGGCTGCCTCGGCACCAGCCGAAGCGGCATTGAAGACCGCGCTCCAATCCATTGCCGGCTGTATGTACACACCTTCACATGTTCACGATTTCAATCTTGATCCACGACAGGAACTTTGTGGGCGCGGAACAGCTCGTTGAGCGCCCTGGCGATGAGCTGCGTGGTGTCCTCGCCGGTCTCCGCCTGCACCAGGCGCATGCTGCGCTTGAAATCGGGAGTCAGGTAAGCGCCGATATGGGTCTTCCCTTCGCGGCTCGGTGCCTTGTAGCGAGCCGGTGCCGGAGCTGGCCCCGAGGCCTCGGGCTGCGGCGCGGGTTCATTCGCCGACGGCGGCACAGGCTGCGCCTTCGCGACCGGCGCGACGGCGGCGGGCTTCGGCCGGCTTGCCTTTTCAAGTTGTTGCTGTATCGCCCCGAACTTCGACATCGTTCCCTCGCATGTTCACAAATTCACAAACGAACTCGAAAAGCCTTTTCAGCTCGTCGCCCGCCTTCCCGTCTGGATCAAGCTCTTGCGGCACGCGGCCGGTCGTCATGGCCTCGGCGTAGGCGCTGCGTTGGCAAAGATGCACGGGGCAGACGGTGAGGCCGTAGAGGTCGCGGATGCCTTCATGCACCTCGGCGATGCTGTTCTTGCCCGCCGTCGGGTGAATGCCGTTGAGCAGCACGAAGGCGGGCGGGTTGCCCGCGAGGCGCAGCAGGTCGTTCACCTGCGGGAAGGTTTCCACCTCGACGATGTTCGGGCGGCTCGGGATGAGAACCAGGTCGGCGGCGCGCGCCGCTTTGAGGGCGCTATCGTCGCTCCGGCCGGCCGTGTCGATGAAGGCGTAGTCGACGCCAGCGTTGCGGGCGGCGTCGAGGGTCGGCTGCAAACGGCTGGCCTGCGCCGACACGACGGGCGGATTCTCGCTCTGGCGCCGGTCTTTCCAGTTCGCGGCGGTCGCCTGCGGGTCGAGGTCGATCACGGCGACGTCATGCCCCGCGTTGGCGGCGGCGACAGCGAGCCCGAGAACGGTCGTGGTTTTCCCCGTGCCGCCCTTTTGTCCCACAACTGAAATTGTGAACATGTGAAATCCTGACGCTGCGACAGCTTGAACATGTGAACCAAGCGCCGATTCGCGTCAATCGCAAATTCACACATTCAAAATCGAACATGTTCCCATGTGATATCTTGACGATGTTCGTTTGTTCGCACCTGACTTTGTAAACACGGCGGCTCGGACAGGAAACCAACTGTCGCTCCAAGCCGTTGCCCTTTGTTCGACGCGCCGCAGGCAGTCGAACTTTGCGGGGACGCCCTTGCCGAAGCGAGCACCATGATACGCTGAACGGCATAGGGGACATGTGCTTCACAATTTCAATATTGCACATGTTCACATGGGAACCGGCCTTCTCCGCGTGGCGGTGCCACAGCGCGATGGCCTCGCATCAAAATCCTCCCGCCGCCGGTCTCCGCGCGCTGCCCCAGCGGGCGCGGCGCAACGCCCAAAGGCTGCGGTCGAGATGCAACTCGCCCGTACGCGCGCGTTTCACCATCGCGGCGAAATAACCGCCCGCGCCGCACGTGAAATGCTCGCTGGGTTTCGTCGAAACGACGGCGAGCGCGATGGCCGCCGTCGGCCGGCCGAGCGTTTCGCAAGCCTCCCCCCATAGCGATTGCGAAACCCCGAGTTCGTGACGTAGCGCGCCGCCCGCGGCGTCGACGACGTCCCACCAATCCGGGAACCGTGAGGCAATATGTGACGCCAGACGCGGTGCGAGGTCGATCAACTCGCTTGGATGGAGCTTCTCGATCCGCTCATAAGGCTGGAAATTGATGCTCCCGCAAGACTCTTCCGTTCCAAAATCCGAATGTTCGGCCCTTTGCCCCGAAGCATCGCCCCGACTACTTCCGTCGGCGGCAATTACTGTATCCTTCGGATTAATAGATATGTTTGTAGATATATTGTGGGGCTTGGAAACGAGCCCCGCGGGGCTTTTACTCACAGGATCGGCGGAAGCCGAAGAGGCCTCCTTGACCAGCGCCACGGCCTCGTTTTCGAGACTTTCCAAGCTACGGACGATCAATGCCAAATCCTCCGACCGGTCGGCCGACCGGATCGCGGCGACGAGTTCGGCCGTTTCGGCCTCCAGGCGCGTCCATTCGCAAGGCAGGGGGGCGACTGCCGCGAGCGTCTCGCCGAGCTGGCGGATGCCGCGGCGGGCACGCGTGGCGCGCTTCTTGAGCGCGCGCATGCGCTCGCGCTCGGCTTTGGCCTCGGCCGCTAGCCGGATGAATTCATCGTGGCGATAAGCGAGGGGAGAGAGGTCGAATCCGTAGGCCTCGATGATGCGGCCGTCGGCGCCGCGCCGGCCGTAGCGCTTGCCGGTTTCGCTATCGCGAACGATCACGATGCCCGCCTCGAAGAGCGCGCGGTTAAGCACCTTCACGCGCGCGGGCGAAAGCCCGAGGAACTCCGCCTGGCGCGCGGCCGAAGGCCAGCAAATGGGGCGAGAGCCTACTTCCCAGTCGTGCGGCATGGTCTGCTTCACCAGCCACGCGATGAGCTTGTAGGCGTGCGGCGGCAGGCCGAGGTAGGGCTCCGCCTCCTGAAACGCGGCGAGGTAGGAGAGCGGGCGCGCGCTGCCGGCCACGGCCCCTACGAATTCATCGGCGCGCTCGCGCGCGGCGAGCATGGTCAGCGTGAGTCGCCGGGAACCGGTCGGTGCGGCAATCGATTCGTGTGAAAAAGGCATGGTTTCTCCTTCGGTTTGATGGCTCAAACCGCCGCGAAGAGGCTAGAAACCGGCGCAAACGCCCCCGTTAGCGGAAACGAGGTTTCCGCTTGACTTGGGGCCTGATTTTCGGGAGAGTCGCGGTTGTCCAGACACACGATTTCCCGGCGGGTTTCCCCTAAATCGGCCGGATAAAAGCCCGCCCTTCGAGGCGGGTTTTTGTTTTTGGGCTTCTGCTCTCCCAAAAGGTTGCATGACAACGCGCGGCGTGAATCACTCCGCGCATCGAGTCAGCCTGCCGAGATTTCGTTGATTCGTCGAGAGTCTTAAGGAAGGCCGCTCTCTTGGCTGCGACAGCGCGCTTTGCCCGCATCATGCGGAGAAGCGCAAAGTGCTGGTACTGTTGAGATGCTCGCTTTAGTGTAAGGCTGATGAACGAAAAAGCTTCTGCTCCGATGACCCCTCCGGCTCCTCCTCCAACAGAGACACGCCCGCCACGTATTCAGCCGCGCATCAAGGCCGCGCCGAAGATCAGGCAAATCTATTGGTGCGAATATTGGCAGGACGCCCGCTTGCCCGAAATGTGGAAGACCAGGCCGGTGATCGTCGTCTCCTATAAGAACACGCTCCATGGGCCCTGCCTCGTCGTTCCGACCTCAACCGAGCCGCAGGACGAGAATCCGTGGGCTCATCGGTTGTCGATCGAAATCGAGGGCAACGGCATTACCTCTTGGGCGGTGTGCAACCATCCGGCTACGGTATCGCCAAGCCGGTTTTCGCAGTTTCGTGGGAAAATCCCACTCCTCCCGCCCGAAGATTTCAACCAAGTTCTTGAACGGCTTATGAAATGGCTGCCGCAGCCCTTTAAACTTGAAAATTAAAGGCCTTTCTGCCATATTATGGCTACCTGCGGCCCCGGAAACGGGTGTCCGTTGCCCCGCAAGGGGAGTTAAGCGCCAAGGCAGCCGCAAGGCTGCCTTTGGTTTTTCTAGGGCTAAGCAGCGCCCATGACGGGTCGGGTGCGGCGGCGAGAGTTGAACTCGCATCTCTCCGTGCATACAGTTCAGGCGCTCATCCCTTGAACCAGCAGAAAACGGAGGCTCTATCCCGTTAAGCTACGCCACAATCTCGAAAATCAGTCCTCCTCGCTGTGTACCAACGTGAGGGTGGGCTTCTTGCGAGAAAGGCGCTCGCTTTCCTCCTTGGCGCGCGCGGCGAGCTTGGCGAGTTTCTCCTCGGCAAAAGGCGTGGCGGCCTTGATAAGGCCTGTGAAGTGATAGAGGTTCGTGGCGCTGCCGTTTCGCGTGTGTCGCCGCTCTTCGCGCGTAATGAGACCGAGTTCGTGCAAGGACTTGATGCGCTTCTGCACAGTACGCGGCTTAACGCCTATCGCCTTCGCAATTTTTTCGACGGAAGGATGCGGCACATTGTCGGCCGTCCACCAATAGTTCGAGAGGTGGACGATGATATTCATGTCGATAGCGTCGAGCCCGAGGGCCTCCTGCTTCTCGATGATGATGCTGGGGATGGCGTTCCATCCGGCCGCCATGAGCGGCTTCGACCATTTCGCCTCGTTCTTGCGGAGCGCCTCGACGTCCGCCTGTTTCACTGCGCTCTTGCTCATTTTCGCCCGATCCGTGTAGCCCGTGCTCTGCGAGGAATATTCCCTTCTCGGCTGTGAAATTCAATGCAGCGGAGCCTTTTTAGGGGCGTCTTTGTATACGCCCGCGAGCGAATTTGAGTTCGGGGGGCGGGCGATCTTAGAGACAGGGAGCCCATGCCGCCCAGTTCACCCAAAATAGGATGTATCGTCTAACCATATGTCCTGTGTATACGAAGCGAGGTCAGACCTACAGAACGTAGTCGAGGGGTGCCTGTTGGTTCATCCGGGTCGGGTCAAATTTCGCTGCGGTGCGCAGTCGACAGCCATTGCGACGCCGCTCTTGGCCCCCCGTAACGGCTCAAATAACGACTCTCTCCACCTCGTCGAGGCTCATCTCGTCGCGACGTCGGTCGTAGAGCTGCGTCGTGCGCGTCGAGGCGTGGTTCGCCATGGCGGCCGCCTTTTCGAGAGTGCCACCGTTCTTGAGATACGCGGTGATGCCCGTGGCGCGGAAGCTGTGATTGCCGATCTTGGTGGCGATCCCGGCCGCGAGCGCGCGGCGGCGGATCATCGCATAGGCGTTGGCTTGGGGCAGGGGGGTCGCGGTCAGCTCGCCTGTGCCGCGGCCGATCGTGCGGAACAGGAAGCCCTTCGGATCGTCGCCGAGCCCGCAGCCATCGATATAGGCATGTAGATAGCTCTCGAGGTTGTGATGGCACGGCATTTCATGGCGCTTGCCGCCCTTTTCGTGCAGCCGCACCCAGAGACGGCGGTTCTGCATGTAGGCGTCCTCAACCTTCATGGCCAGCGCCGCGCCGACGCGCGCGAAGGAATAGACCATGAGAGCGATCAGCGCCCGGTCCCGCAGCCCGGCGGGC
>NZ_WOVC01000040.1:0-23770 GCF_011378635.1 Methylosinus sp. RM1 | reverse complement strand
AGCCCAGGCGCACGAGCATCAAGCTCCGCAGAAAAATCGCCGGATGGAGAGACGATTATCTCGCCACAGCCTTGGGCGCTTCAGCCCGTTAACCCGGATTCGGAGCCCTGCCCTGCTTCGCGGGAGAGGGACCAGACTCCGCCCTTCATCGAGGGCTCGCGATCTCCCTCCGGACTCAGAACGGAATATCGTCGTCGAGCTGCTCCGACAAACGTCCGCCGCCAGCCGGCGCCGGAGAGCGCTCGGCGGGCGGGCGCTCCATCGGCGAGGAGCGGCCGAAGCTGGAGCCGCCGCCGCCGCTCGACTGATAGGAGCCGCCGCCTTCATAATCGCCCTCGCCGCGGCCGCCGCCCTTGCTGTCGAGCAGCGTCAGCTCGCCGCGGAAGCGCGGAACGACGACCTCGGTCACTCGCCGCTGATTGCCGTCCTTATCCGTGTATTCGCGGGTCTGGAGCTGACCCTCGAGATAGATTTTCGCGCCCTTGCGGCAATATTGCTCGGCGATCTTTCCCAGCGGCTCGTTGAAAATCTGGACATTGTGCCATTCGGTGCGGTCCTTGCGCTCGCCCGTGTTCTTGTCGCGCCACGACTCGGTCGTCGCGAGCGAAAAGGAGACGACGCGGTCGCCGGACGGAAAGGTCCGCGCCTCGGGATCGCGGCCGAGATTGCCGACCAATATGACCTTGTTGACGCTGCCCGCCATGACCCTTCTCCGCCTGGATGATGCTCGCGGCACCTTAGTCCGAAACGCACGGCTGCGAAGGCGTTCCGCCGCCTTGTCCACAATTCGCGCGTTGTTCTTTTTTTGTTCTAGCACCTCCCGCCACGGCGCGCAATCTCGCCAGGCCAACCTCATTGGAAGCGGCCCGCTGGGCGCCGGCTATGGATCAAAAGCGCTTTTTCCAGCGACGAGGCCGCCATTGGGCGAGGGCTCTTGCCTCGGACCTCTCGCCCCAGAGCGGGGCATATCTCTAAGTCGTTGATAGTGTGGTGAGCGCGATGGGACTCGAACCCATGACCCTCTGATTAAAAGTCAGATGCTCTACCGACTGAGCTACGCGCTCGCTCGAACCACGCCCAATTTCCGCGCCTCGCCGCGCGAGACTCATCAGAACTCCGGCGAGCGACCCCTAACCGCTGGCGACCGACCGGTCAACCCCGACTTGACCGGATCGTTCCCGCGGAGGCGATCGCCGCATCATCCCATCCATTTCACATAAAGCACGAAAAGCACGAACAAGACCGTAGAGACGATCGTCGTCGCCACTGCCTTCATCCAGAGCTTCGGCGCCACCGGCGCGCCGGGGTCGCTTCCTGACGGCGTATCGCCCTCCTCCTCCGAGGAACGGACGCCGAAAGGCAGAATCGCAAACAGCACGATCCACCAGATGGTGAGATAGATGGCGATCGCGAGCGGCGTCGTGAATGGCAAAATCCGCGCTCCTCGGCCTTGCGCCCTCGGCCCTGCTCCGGCTACTCGAGCTCAGGCCTGCTCGAGCTCGACCAGCGCCCCGTTGAAGTCTTTCGGATGCAGGAAGAGCACCGGCTTGCCATGCGCGCCGATCTTCGGCTCGCCATCGCCCAGCACGCGCGCGCCGGAGGCTTTCAGCTGGTCGCGCGCCGTCAGAATATCATCCACCTCATAGCAGAGATGATGAATGCCGCCGGCCGGATTTTTGGAGACGAAGCCGGCGATCGGCGAGGCTTCGCCGAGCGGCTGCAGCAGCTCGATCTTGGTGTTGGGCAGCTCGACGAAGACGACCGTGACGCCGTGCTCGGGAAGAGACTCCGGCTCGGAGACCTTTGCGCCGAGCGTATTTTTATATGTCGCCGTCGCCGCCGCGAGGTCCGAGACGGCGATGGCCACATGATTCAAGCGTCCGATCATGGCGTTTCCCTGAAATTTCTCCAGAGACCTAAATGCGTCATCACGCCTCGATGATCAATACATGCACTTGCGGTTTCTTGCCCCACACCGCATTGACGCTGGCTCGCACGGCGCGCTCCACCGCCGTCGCGGCGGCGTCGAAATCCCGCCGCTTCTGCCGCGGCAGATTATCGAAGGTGCGGAAGATGGCGTCGTCCACCACCTCCCCCATGTCCGCGCCGTCGCGCCCCTTCTTCGGCAGGCCGGAGATAAGAACGTCGGGATCGCCGACGAGATCGCCGCGCTTGTCGATGGCGAGCGCCAGCGACACCACGCCGGAGAAGCTCAGACGCGCGCGCTCGCGCACGGCGCCGTCATCCTCCGAGACGAGCACGTCGCCGTCCTTGAGCAGGCGCCCGGTCGGCGCCTTGCCGACCACGCCGGGCTCCCCCGGAAACAGCCGCACAATGTCGCCATTGCGGGCGCCGATGGTGCGCTCCACCCCGCGCGCCTTGGCGAAAGCCGCATGGACGGAGAGATGATGCCCCTCGCCATGCGCCGGCACCGATATGCGCGGCCGCACCCAATCATAGAGCTGCGCGACCTCGCCGCGGCGCGGATGGCCGGAGCAATGGACGAGATGGTCGTGATCGGTGATGACCTCGACGCCCTGATCGCAGAGCTTGTTGACGACGCGATGCACCTCGCGCGTGTTGCCCGGAATGGCGCGCGAGGAGAAGATGACCGTATCGCCGGACACGAGCTTGATGACCGGATGCTCCTTCTCGGCGACGCGCGCCATAGCCGCACGCGGCTCGCCCTGACTGCCCGTCGCCAGCACCACGATCTTGTCGCGCGGCAGGGCCGTGAACATGTCGAGCGAGAGAAACGGCGGCAGGCCGTCGAGAAAGCCGCATTCGCGCGAGACTTGGATGACGCGCTCCATGGCGCGGCCGGCGACGACGACGCTGCGCCCGGCCGCCTGCGCCGCCTCCGCCACGGCGCGGATGCGCGCGACATTGGAGGCGAAGGTCGTCACCAGCACGCGCTCCTTGGCGTCGCCGATGAGCCTGCGCAGCGTCTGCGCCACATCGCTCTCGGAGAAGCTGTCGCCCTCGCGCAGAATATTGGTCGAATCGCAGATGAGCGCGTCGACGCCTTCATCGCCGAGCGCCCGGAATCGCGCCGCGTCGATGCGGTGGCCGACGCCCGGCTCCGGGTCGATCTTCCAGTCGCCGGTGTGAATGGCGAGCCCGACCGGCGTGCGGATCGCCAGCGCATTGGCTTCCGGAATGGAATGCGCCACGGCGACGAATTCGACATCGAAAGGACCAATGTCGAGGCGCTGGCCCGTCGCCACAGTGACGACCTCTATATTGGGCGAGCCCGCCTCCTGCAGACGCCGCGCCTCCAAAAGGCTCGCGGCGAAACGAGTAGCATAGACCGTGCAGCCGAGCTTAGGCCAGAGGAAGGAGAGCGCCCCGATGTGGTCCTCATGGGCGTGGGTGATCACCAGCCCGACCAGATCGCGGCGGATCTTTTCCACGAAAGTGACGTCCGGCATCAAGAGATCGACGCCCGGCAGTTCCGGCCCGGGAAAGGCGAGGCCGCAATCGACCATCAGCCATTTGCGCGTCTTGGGCGGGCCGAAACCATAGAGAGCGGCGTTCATGCCGATCTCGCCGAGACCGCCCAAAGGCGCAAAGACGAATTCGCTCACTTCCTCGTTCATCGGCCACGCTCCGGCTCGGGCCGGGCCGCCGCGAGGGCCGGCAAGAAGATGTCTCCCGCTTCTATGGCGCGACGGCCGCTGCGGGTCGAAATAATGAGGCGCCCGTCGGCGTCTATGGTCTCGAAAAGGCCCGACACCGTCTCGCGTGGAAGACGCGCCTCGATCTCCCCGCCCAATCCCGCCGCATGGCCGAGCCAGCGCTCGCGAAGCGCCGCGAAGCCGGAGCCGCCCGCCCAGAGGGCCAGCGTCTCCTCCATTTTGTCGGAGAGCAAAGCAAACAGCGCGCCGGCCGAAGGACCGCCCAATCGCGACAAATCGCTCGCCGGATAGGGCAGATCGGCGGGCGAGGCGACGCAATTGACCCCTATGCCGATGACGCAGCCAAAGGGCGCGCCCTGCCCCGCTGGCTGAACGCCCTCGAGAAGAACGCCCGCCAGCTTCTCGCCGTCCAGCAGCACATCATTCGGCCATTTCAACGCGAGTCGATCGACCGCGCCGGTCGCCTCGATCAATGCGCCGATCGTCGCGAGGCCAGCCGCAAAGCCGAGCTGCGGCGCGAGCGCCGCCGGCCCAAAGCCGGAGATGAGTAGGCTCGCATGGAGATTTCCGGTCAGTGAGCTCCAGCTGCGGCCGAGGCGGCCGCGGCCCTTGGTCTGGCGCGCGGCGACGATCCACAAGGGACCGGCGTCGCCCGCCTCGGCGCGACGCTTGGCTTCGTCGTTGGTCGAGTCGATCTCGTCGTAAATCTCGAGACGAACCCCGCGCGAGAGCGCGTGGTCGCCGAGCCTCGCGCCCTCCATCGGGCTCAGAACAACGACTTGGCGGCGGCCGTCGCCGCCTCCACCACGGGGGCCGGATAGACCCAGAAGCCGAGCAGGAACAAGGTTGAAACCGCGAGCACCGCGCGCAGCGACAGGGGCGAATGGTCGAAGGCCGGCGCCGGCTCGTCGAAATAGATCACCTTGACGACGCGCAGGTAATAGAAGGCGGAAATCGCGCTCGCCAGCACGCCGATGATGGCGAGCGGATAGAGCCCGGCGTCCACCGCCGCCAGCAGCACGTAATATTTCGCGAAGAAGCCGGCGAGCGGCGGCACGCCCGCGAGCGAGAACATCAGCATGGCGAGGAAGAAGGCCGCCGTCCCATTATTGCGGGAGAGGCCCGAGAGATCGCTGATCTTCTCGACCGGGCGCCCCTCGACGCGCATCTGCAGAATGGCGGCGAAGGCGCCGAGCGTCATCACCAGATAAATGGCGAGATAGATGGCGACGCCGCGCACGCCCGCCTCATTGCCCGCCGCGAGACCGACCAGGGCGAAGCCCATATGGCCGATCGAGGAATAGGCCATGAGGCGCTTGATGCTGGTCTGGCCGATCGCCGCGAAAGAGCCGAGCAGCATGGAGGCGATGGCGAGGAAGATGATGATCTGCTGCCATTGCGCGACAATGCCGGGGAAGGCGGTGACGACGATACGCGCCGTGATGGCGACGGCGGCCATTTTCGGAGCGGAGGCGAAAAAGGCGGTGACCGGCGTCGGCGCGCCCTCATAGACGTCCGGCGTCCACATATGGAAGGGCGCGGCCGACATTTTGAAGGCGAGGCCGGCCAGCACGAAGACGAGGCCGAAAATCACGCCGAGCGGCGGCGCGCCGGTGATCGCCTTGGCGATGCCGTCGAAGGAGATCGTCCCCGAGAAGCCGTAGAGCAGTGAGGCGCCATAGAGCAGCATTCCCGAGGAAAGCGCGCCGAGCACGAAATATTTGAGGCCGGCTTCCGAGGCGCGGGCGTCGTCGCGATCGAAGGCGGCGGCGACGTAGAGCGCGAGCGACATCAGCTCTATGCCGAGATAGAGCGCGATGAGATTATCCGCCGAGACGAGCAGCAGCATGCCGATCGTCGACAGCACAACCAGCACCGGAAACTCGAAATTGCCGAGCTTGGCGCGCTGCAGATAGTCCCGCGACATCAGTACGGTGACGAGCGAGCCGACCAGCGTCAGCACTTTGACGAAGCGCGCGAAAGCGTCGTCGACGAAGGCGCCCTCGAAGAGCGAGGCTTCCGACGTCTGGCCGAAGAACAGCGCCAGAATGGCGAGGCCGAGCAGCCCCGCCGCGAGTTCGTTGACGAGGCCGAAGGCGCGCGTCCCGCGCCAGGCGCCGATGAGAATCAGCGCCAATACGCCGAGGGCGAGGATGGTTTCCGGCAGGAAGTGATGCGCAAGGGCGGTTGAGAACGACATCGTCAGCGACCGATCATTGAGCGGCCTGGGCGACGATTTTCGCCGCATTGGCCAGGGCCGTGTGAGATTGCAGGAGATTGGCGACGGCGGCCGCCGAGGCGTCGATGATCGGCTGCGGCCGCACGCCGTAATAGAGGGTCAGCGCGATGAGAGGCACGAATAGGACGAGCTCTCGCGCCGAGAGATCGCTGATCGTCTGCAGCGACGGCTTCTCAAGCGCGCCGAAGACCACGCGACGGTAGAGATACAGCGCGTAAGCCGCCGACAGGACGACGCCCGAAGTCGCGAACAGCGCCACCCAGCTATTGGCGACGAAGGCCCCGGCGAGCGTCAGAAACTCGCCGACGAAGCCGGAGGTGCCCGGCAAGCCGACATTCGCCATGGTGAAAATCATGAAGGTGACGGCGTAGAGCGGCATTCGGTTGACGAGGCCGCCATAGGCCGCGATCTCGCGCGTATGCATGCGGTCGTAGATAACGCCGACGCAGAGGAAGAGCGCGCCGGAGACGAAGCCATGCGAGATCATCAGGAACATGGCGCCCTGCACGCCCTGCGTCGTCAGCGTGAACAGGCCCATTGTGACGAAGCCCATATGCGCGATCGACGAATAGGCGATCAGCTTCTTGATGTCCTCCTGCACCAGCGCGACCAGCGAGGTGTAGATGACCGCGATCACCGACAGCGCATAGACGAGCGGCGCGAAATAGGCCGACGCGTCCGGGAACATGGGCAGAGAGAAGCGGATGAAGCCATAGCCGCCCATTTTCAGAAGAATGGCGGCGAGGATCACCGAGCCCGCGGTCGGCGCCTCGACGTGGGCGTCCGGCAGCCAGGTATGGACCGGCCACATGGGCATCTTCACCGCGAAGGAGGCGAAGAAGGCGAGCCACAGCCAGATCTGCATCGACGGCGGGAATTTCGTCTCGAGCAGAGTGACGATGTCCGTTGTCCCCGTCTTGCCATAGATCGCCAGAATGGCGACGAGCATCAGCAGTGAGCCGGCGAGCGTGTAGAGGAAGAATTTGAAGCTCGCATAGACGCGCCGCTTGCCGCCCCAAATGCCGATGATGAGGAACATCGGAATGAGGCCGCCCTCGAAGAAGAGATAGAAGAGCACGAGATCGAGCGCGCAGAACACGCCGATCATCAGCGTCTCGAGGACGAGGAAGGCGACGAGATATTCCTTCAAGCGAAACTTCACCGATTCCCAGGAAGCCAGAATGGCGAAGGGCGTCAGGAAGGTCGTCAGCAGAACGAAGGGAATGGAGAAGCCGTCTACGCCCATTTTATAGGTGAGGCCGGCGCCGAACCAGGCCCTCTCCTCGACGAGCTGGAAAGCGGCGCTCGCCGTGTCGAAACGCCCCCAGACGACGAGCGAAAGCAGGAAGACGACGATCGTCGTCAGCAGCGCCGCCCATTTGGCGTTGCGAAGCGTCGCCTCGCTCTCGCCCTTCAGCGTGAGGATGAAGGCCGCGCCGACCAGCGGCAGAAAAGTGAGGCCGGTGAGAATGCCGAAGCCGAACATCAGCGCAGACCTCCTGCGACGAACCAGGTGACGACCGCCGCGACGCCGATCAGCATGGCGAAGGCGTAGTGATAGACATAGCCGGTCTGCAGCTTCACCGCGAGCCGAGCGCCGTCGACGACGCGCGCCGCAATGCCGTCGGGGCCGAGCCCGTCGATGATGCGTCCGTCGCCGCCCTTCCACAGTAGCCGACCGAGCGCGAAGGCGGGACGCACGAAGATCGCGTCATAGAGCTCGTCGAAATACCATTTGTTGAGCAGGAAACGATACAGCCGCGGAAAGGCCTGCGCGATCTTCTGCGCTGTGCCCGGCGCCAGCTGATAGACGAAGAGAGCGCCGAGGAAGCCGAGGATCATCATCACCGTCGCGGCATAGGACACCCAATGCGGGATCTCATGCATGGCGTGGAGAATGTGATTGTCGTGGCCGGTATAGAGCGCGCCCTTCCAGAACTCGTCATAGCCATGGCCGGCGAAGTCGCCGATGAACACGGCGCCCGCCGCCACCGCGCCCACCGCCAGAACAGCGAGCGGGATCAGCATGACGATCGGCGACTCGTGCGGCGCATGATGGCCGTGGCCGTGATCGTCATGACCGTGAGCGTCCGCATGCGCGTGATCGTCGTGGCCATGCGCGGCGTGAGCGTCCGCATGAGACTCCTTCGCCTTGCCGAAGAAGGTCAGGAAGACGAGACGCCAGGAATAGAAGGAGGTGAGGCCCGCCGCCACCACCGTAGAGACGAAGGCCAGATAGGCGACGCTGCGATGCTCGCCGGCGGCGAAGGCCGCCTCGATGATGGCGTCCTTGGAGAAGAAACCGGCGAAGCCAAGCTCCGTCCCCGGAATGCCGACTCCGGTCAGCGCCAGAGTGCCGATCGTCATCATGGCGAAGGTGAAGGGAATCTTGTTCCACAGCCCGCCCATGTTCCGCATGTCCTGCTCGTGATGCATCGCATGGATGACCGAGCCGGCGCCCAGGAACAGCAGCGCCTTGAAGAAGGCGTGGGTGAAGAGATGGAACACGCCGAGCGAATAGGCGCCGACGCCTTCCGCCACGAACATGTAGCCGAGCTGCGAGCAGGTCGAATAGGCGATGACGCGCTTGATGTCGTTCTGCACGAGGCCGATCGTCGCCGCGAAGAAGGCGGTAATGGCGCCGATCAGCGTGACGAAAGCGAGCGTGTCCGGCGCATATTCGAAGATCGGCGACAGGCGCGCGACCATGAACACGCCAGCCGTCACCATCGTGGCGGCATGGATGAGCGCGGAGACCGGGGTCGGGCCTTCCATCGCGTCCGGCAGCCAAGTGTGCAGCAGGAATTGCGCGGATTTGCCCATCGCGCCGATGAAGAGCAGGAAGGTCGCGAGCGTCAACGCGTCGAAATCGGCGCCGAACACATGAATCTTATGGCCGGCTATGCCGGGAACGGCGGCGAAGACCTGCTCGAAGCTCAGGGATTGCGTGAGCTGGAAGACCAGGAATATGCCGAGCGCGAAGCCGAAATCGCCGACTCGGTTGACGACGAAGGCCTTGATGGCCGCGGCGTTAGCCGAAGGCTTCTGATACCAGAAGCCGATGAGGAGGTAGGAGGCGAGGCCGACGCCTTCCCAGCCGAAGAACATCTGCACGAGATTATCGGCCGTCACCAGCGAGAGCATGGCGAAGGTGAAGAGCGACAGATAGGCGAAGAAGCGCGGACGACTCGGATCCTCGTGCATATAGCCGATCGAATAGAAATGCACGAGCGCCGAGACGGTGTTCACGACGACGAGCATCACGGCGGTCAGCGAGTCGACGCGCAAGGCCCAATCGACGCTGAGCTTGCCCGAGGTGAACCAATTGGCGAGCACTGGCGCGCTGGCGTGGCCGTGGCCGAGCGCCACATCGAAGAACACGATCCAGGAGAAGCCGGCCGCGATGAACAGCAGCGTCGTCGTCACGAGCTCGGACGCGCGCGCGCCGATGCGCCGCCCGAACAGGCCCGCGATGAGAAAGCCGATGAGCGGCAGAAAGACGATTGCTTGGATCATCGGCGCTCAGCCCTTCAGAGAGTTGATGTCCTCGACCGCGATCGTGCCGCGGTTGCGGAAATAGGTGACGAGAATGGCGAGGCCGATGGCCGCCTCCGCCGCCGCCACCGTGAGGATGAACAGAGCGAAGACCTGGCCGGTCAGATCGCCGAGCGAGGCCGAGAAGGCCACGAGGTTGATGTTCACCGCCAGCAGGATCAGCTCGACCGACATCAAGATGATGATGATGTTCTTGCGGTTGAGGATGATGCCGGCGACGCCGAGCGTGAACACGATCGCCGAGACGACGAGATAATGGGTGAGGTCGACGACCATTGCTGCGATCCCCTCAGACGCCCGCCCGCGAGGGCACTTTCTTGATCTCGATGACATTGTCGCGCGTGCGCGCGTTCTGCTCCTCGATCTTCTGCCGCTTGACGCCGGGACGATGATGCAGCGTCAGCACGATCGCGCCGATCATGGCGGTGAGCAGCACCAACGCCGAAGCCTGGAAGAAGAGGAAATATTTGGTGTAGAGCACCTGACCGAGCGCCGCCGTGTTGGACACGCCGGCGACGATCGGCGCCGCGGCGGCCTCTTTCGCGCCGGGCGCGCTCTGCCAGCCGAGCGCGACGAGGCCGAGCTCGCCGAGCACCACGGCTCCGACGGCCGCGCCGACCGGCAAATGCTTGCTGAAGCCCTGGCGCAGCTCGGCGAAATCGACGTCCAGCATCATCACCACGAAGAGGAACAGCACAGCGACCGCGCCGACATAGACGACGACGAGGATCATGGCGAGGAATTCGGCCCCGGCGAGCAGGAAAAGCCCCGCGCCATTGACGAAGGCGAGGATGAGAAAGAGCACTGAATGA
Source organism: Methylosinus sp. RM1 (assembly GCF_011378635.1). Taxonomy (NCBI): domain Bacteria; kingdom Pseudomonadati; phylum Pseudomonadota; class Alphaproteobacteria; order Hyphomicrobiales; family Methylocystaceae; genus Methylosinus; species Methylosinus sp. RM1. The sequence continues at coordinate 13,526 of NZ_WOVC01000040.1, read as the reverse complement.
ACCGGATTGCGCGAGACGATCACCGCGAAAGCCGATGCGATCAGCACCGCCGAGAAAAGATAGAAGAATGCCACAGCCACTTTGTCGTCCTCTCTCGAGCGTCTCGTTGCGTCCGGCTCTCGTTGCTTCTCAGCGATAAGGGGCGTCGAGCGCGATGTTGCGCGCGATCTCGCGCTCCCAGCGGGCGCCATTCTCTAGCAGACGCTCCTTATTGTAGTAGAGCTCCTCGCGCGTCTCGACGGCGAACTCCTGGTTCGGCCCCTCGACGATGGCGTCCACCGGGCAGGCCTCCTGACAGAAGCCGCAATAGATGCATTTCACCATGTCGATGTCGTAGCGCGTCGTGCGGCGGGTGCCGTCATTGCGGCGCGGACCGGCCTCGATGGTGATGGCCTGCGCCGGGCAGATCGCCTCGCAGAGCTTGCAGGCGATGCAACGCTCCTCGCCATTGGGATAGCGGCGCAGCGCATGCTCGCCGCGAAAGCGCGGCGAGATCGGGTTCTTCTCATGCGGATAGTTGAGCGTCGCCTTCGGCTTGAAGAAGTAGCGCATCGACAAAAAGAAGGCGGCGATGAACTCGGTGAGGAAGAGCGACTTGGCCGCAGAATCGAGCTTCATGACGTCACTCCCTTAGTTCGCGCCCGCCGAGCCGGCGAATTGGAGAATGCCGGCGACGACGATGACCATGACGAGCGAGATGGGCAGGAACACCTTCCAGCCGAGCCGCATGAGCTGGTCGTAGCGATAGCGCGGCACGAAGGCCTTCACCATGGCGAAGAAGAAGAAGAAGAATGTGACCTTGAGGACGAACCAGATCACGCCCGGGACAAGGGTGAAAGGCGCGATATTCACCGGCGGCAGCCAGCCGCCGAAGAAGAGGATCGTCAGCAAGGCGCACATGGTCAGGATCGCCACATATTCGCCGAGCATGAACAGCATGTAGGGCGTCGCCGAATATTCGATCATGAAGCCGGCGACCAGCTCCGACTCGGCTTCCACCAGGTCGAAGGGCGGGCGGTTCGTCTCGGCCAGCGCCGAGATGAAGAAGATGACGAACATCGGCAGCAGGCGCAGCCAATACCAGCCGAGAACGCCATATTGCGAATCCTGCGCGCGCACGATCTCGGTGAGATTGAGCGAGCCGGCGCAGAGCAGAACGGTGATGATGACGAAGCCGATCGAGACTTCGTAAGACACCATTTGCGCGGCCGAGCGCAGCGCCGACAGGAACGGATATTTGGAGTTCGACGCCCAGCCGCCCATGATGATGCCATAGACGCCGAGCGAGGAGATGGCGAAAATATAGAGAATGCCGACATTGAGATCGGCGACCGCCCAGCCGTCATTGACCGGGATGACCGCCCAGGCGGCGACGGCGAGCATGGCCGTGACGAAAGGCGCGAGCAGGAACACGCCCTTATTGGCCGTGTCCGGGATCACCGGCTCCTTGAGCACGAATTTGAGCATGTCGGCGAAGCTCTGGAGCAAGCCCCAGGGTCCGACGACATTAGGTCCGCGGCGCAGCTGCACGGCGGCCCAGACCTTGCGGTCGATGTAGATCGCATAGGCGAGATAGACCAGCAGAACGACCGTCAGAACGACGCTCTTCACGATGATCAGGAGAAGGTTCAGCAGCCAGCCGTCGATCACGTCCTTGCTCCTATTCCGCCGCTTGCTTCAGTCGATCCAGCGCCAGCGCCGAACATTCCGCCATTGTGGCCGAGGCGCGCGCGATCGGATTGGTGAGATAGAAGTCCGTGATCGCAGGCGCGAAATCGTCCTTCCACGCGGTCGCCGGCTGCAGCGCCACCGCCTCGAGATCGGCCGCCGAGGCGGAGCCGATCTGATCGAGCCGCAGGAGATGCGGATGCGCCTCGCCGAGCTTGGCGCGCAGCTGCTTTTGCGAGTCGAAGGGCAGCGGCGCGCCGAGAGCGCCCGAGAGCGCGCGCAGGATCGCCCAATCCTCGCGGGCGTCGCCCGGCGGGAAGGTCGCGCGCAGCGCCTCCTGCACACGGCCTTCCGTGTTCACATAGAGGCCGAACTTCTCCGTATAGGCCGCGCCCGGGAGAATGACGTCGGCGCGATGCGCGCCCTTGTCGCCATGCGTGCCGATATAGACGACGAAAGCGCCCGGCTCGATGGCGATCTCATCGGCGCCGAGATTGAAGACGAGATCGAGCGCGCCGGCCTTCGCTATGTCCGCCGCATCGAGGCCGCCCTGCCCCGGCGTGAAGCCGAGATCGAGCGCGCCGACGCGCGCAGCCGCGGTGTGCAGAACGCTGAAGCCGTTCCAGCCCTCCGACAGACCGCCGTGTTTCCTGGCGGCCTGAGCGGCGAGCGCCAGAATGGCGCGGCCGTCGGGACGCGTCAGCGCGCCCTGACCGATCAGCACGATGCGCTTGGCGGAGGCCGTCGGCGCGCTTTCGATGAAGCGCGCCAGAGCGTCCGGGCCAGCGCCGAGATAATCATAATCATAGGTCAGATCGGCCTCTTCGCCGATCACCGAGATGGGGAAACCGCCCTTCAGCCAGCGCTTGCGGATGCGCGCATTGAGCACGGGCGCTTCCTTGCGCGGATTGGAGCCGATGATCAGCAGCGAATCCGCCTCGTCGACGCCGGCGATGGTGGCGTTGAAGAGATAGGAGGCGCGGCCGAAGCGCGGATCGAGCTTGGTCCCGTCCTGGCGCGCGTCGAGATTGGCGCTGCCCAGCCCCTCGACGAGGAGCTTCAGCGCGAAGATTTCCTCGAGCGCGGCGAGATCGCCGACGAGCGCGCCGATCTTCTCGGCCGTCGTCGCCTTGGTCTTGGCGGCCACAGTTGCGAGCGCCTCCTGCCAAGTCGCGGGACGCAGACGTCCATTCTCGCGAATATAAGGACGGTCGAGGCGCTGCGCCTTCAATCCGTCGACGACCTGTCGGGTCTTGTCGGAGATCCACTCCTCATTCACCGCCTCGTTGAGGCGCGGCAGAATGCGGATCACCTCGCGGCCGCGCGCGTCGACGCGGATCGCCGAGCCCAGCGCATCCTGCACGTCGATCGTCTCGGTCTTCTGATACTCCCACGGGCGGGCGCGGAAATTCTGCGGCTTGGGCAGAAGCGCGCCGACGGGACAGAGATCGGTCACATTGCCCTGCAGCTCAGACGTCATCGCCGTCTGCAGATAAGTGGTGATCTCCATATCCTCGCCGCGGCCGATCGCGCCCATGTCGCTGGTGCCGGCGATCTCCGCCGTGAAACGCACGCAGCGGGTGCAATGGATGCAGCGGGTCATCGCCGTCTTGACGAGCGGGCCGATATATTTGTCCTCGACCGCGCGCTTGTTCTCGGCGTAGCGGGAGCTGTCGCCGCCGAAGGCGAGCGCCTGATCCTGCAAGTCGCATTCGCCGCCCTGATCGCAGATCGGACAGTCGAGCGGATGATTGACGAGCAGGAACTCCATCACGCCTTCGCGCGCCTTCTTCACCATCGGAGTCTTGGTGAAGACTTCCGGCGGCGCGCCGTCGGGACCGGGACGCAGATCCTTAACCGCGATGGCGCAGGAGGCCTGCGGCTTGGGCGGACCGCCCTTCACCTCGACGAGACACATGCGGCAATTGCCGGCGATCGACAGACGCTCGTGGAAGCAGAAGCGCGGCACCTCGGCGCCGGCCTCCTCGCAGGCCTGCAGCAGCGTATATTCGGCCGGAACATCGACCTCGACGCCATCGACGAGAATTCTGGTCACTTGGCCTTCTCCAACCTCTCGACGCGCTCGCGCAATTCGGCGATCTGCGTTTCGATTTTCTTCTTCCGCTCGCTCGCATCGACCGCGAAGCCGAGAGCCGTCATCGTCGACTCGCGCAGCATTTCGACTCGCTCCTCGAAATAGTCCAACCGAAGCAGAATGCTGTCGACGACACTGCGCAAGCCGCGAATATCTTCCTTTTGCTCGTCTCGCACGCCCCGAATATCGGCGCGCATTTCGCGAAGCAGCTCCAAGACGAGATTCTCCGGCTCGGCCATCCGTCCCTACTCCGCCGCCACGCGCACCGGATCGGGATGCGGATTGGCCGCATAACGATCGATGCGCTTCTCGATCTCGCCACGGAAATGATTGATGAGACCCTGGATCGGCCAGGCCGCCGCATCGCCGAGCGCGCAGATCGTGTGTCCCTCGATCTGCTTCGACACGTCGAACAGCATGTCGATCTCGCGCTTATGGGCGCGGCCTTCCGCCATGCGGGTGACGACACGCCACATCCAGCCCGTGCCTTCGCGGCAGGGCGTGCATTGGCCGCAGCTCTCATGCTTGTAGAAATAGGAGATGCGGGCGATGGCGCGAATGATGTCGGTCGACTTGTCCATGACGATGACCGCCGCCGTGCCGAGGCCCGAGCCGAGCTTGACGAGGCTGTCGAAATCCATCGGACAGTCGATGATCTGATCCGCCGGCACGAGCCGCACCGAGGAGCCGCCGGGAATGACGGCGAGAAGATTGTCCGAGCCGCCGCGCACGCCGCCGCAATGGCGGTCGATCAGCTCGCGGAAGGGAATAGACATGGCCTCTTCCACATTGCACGGCTTGTTCACATGGCCGGAGATGGAGAAGAGCTTGGTGCCCGTGTTGTTGGGCTTGCCGATGCCGGCGAACCAGCTCGCGCCGCGACGCAGAATCGTCGGCGTGACGGCGATGGATTCGACATTATTGACCGTCGTCGGGCAGCCATAGAGGCCGACATTGGCCGGGAACGGCGGCTTCAAGCGCGGCATTCCCTTCTTGCCTTCGAGGCTCTCGATCAGCGCCGTCTCCTCGCCGCAGATATAGGCGCCGGCGCCGTGATGGACGTAGAGGTCGAAGGGATAGCCGTGAATATTGTCTTTGCCGATGAGCCGCGCCTCATAGGCCTCGTCGATCGCCTTCTGCAGCGCGATGCGCTCGGCGATGAACTCGCCGCGCACATAGATGTAGGAGGCGTGCGCGCCCATGGCGAAGGAGGCGATCAGCGCGCCCTCGATCAGCGTCTGCGGATCATTGCGCATGATCTCGCGATCCTTGCAGGTGCCCGGCTCCGACTCGTCGGCGTTGATGACGAGATAGGAGGGACGCGCCGGATCGGGCGTCTTGGGCATGAAGGACCATTTGAGGCCGGTGGAGAAGCCGGCGCCGCCGCGCCCGCGCAGCCCCGAATCCTTCATTTCCTGAATGATCTTGTCGCGGCCGAGCGCCAGCAGCGCCTTGGTGTTGTCCCATGCGCCGCGCGAGCGCGCTCCGGCGAGGCTCTTGTCGCCTATGCCGTAGAGATTGGTGAAAATGCGGTCCTTGTCGGCGAGCATGGGTCGTTCACTCCGCCTGCGCTTTGGCGCCGTCGCCGTAGAAGGATGTCAGGCTCGTCAGCGCGCCCGCCGGCTCCGAGGAGACGCGGCCCGTCTGCGAGCCGATCTTCACCGGCCGGCCGGCGGCGAGATCGTCGAGCAGCTTCTCGAAATTCTCAGCCGTCAAATCTTCGTAATAGTCGTCGTTGATCTGCACCATGGGCGCATTGCAACACGCACCGAGGCACTCGACCTCGAGCCAGGAGAACAGCCCGTCCGCCGTCACATGACGCTGCGGACCGACCCGGCGCTCGAGCACGGCGATCAGCTCGTCGGAGCCGCGCAGCATGCAAGGAGTGGTGCCGCAGAGCTGGACATAGAATTTGCCCACCGGCTCGAGATTGAACATCGTGTAGAAGGTCGCGATCTCGAGCACGCGAATATACGGCATGCCGAGCGTGTCCGCGACTTTCTCGATCGCCTTCTGCGGCAACCAATAGTCGTTCTGCTTCTGCGCCTGCCACAGGGCCGGCACGACCATGGAAGCCTGACGGCCGTCCGGATATTTGGCGATCTGCGCCTCGAGCCACGCCTTGTTCTCGGGCGTGAACTCGAAGCTCGCGGGCTGCTCTTCGGCGAGACGACGTATGGACATCAGCGATCGACCTCCCCGAAGACGATATCGAGCGAACCAAGGATCGCCGAGACGTCGGCGAGCAAATGGTCCTTGCAGAGAAAATCCATGGCTTGCAGATGCGCGAAGCCCGGCGCGCGGATCTTGCAGCGATAGGGCTTGTCACCGCCGTCGGAGACGAGATAGACGCCGAACTCGCCCTTGGGCGCCTCGACAGCGGCGTAAACCTCGCCGGCCGGCACTTTGAAGCCTTCCGTATAGAGCTTGAAGTGGTGGATCAGCGCCTCCATCGAGCGCTTCATCTCGGCGCGGGGCGGCGAGCAGATCTTATTGTTCACGGTCGCCACCGGGCCGCGATTCTCGGCCTTCAGCAGCTTCTCGACGCATTGCTTCATGATGTAGGTCGACTGGCGCATCTCTTCCATGCGGATCACCGCGCGGTCGTAGCAGTCGCCATTCTTGCCGACGGGAATGTCGAACTCCATCTCCTCGTAGCAATCATAGGGACGCGCCTTGCGCAGATCCCAGGGCGCGCCGGAGCCGCGCACCATCACGCCGGAGAAGCCGAATTTCCAGGCGTCCTCGAGCGAGATCACGCCGATGTCGGCGTTGCGCTGCTTGAAGATGCGGTTGCCGATGAACAGCTCGTCGAGATCGTCGAGAACCTTCAGGAACGGATCGCAGAACGCGCCTATATCCTCGACGAGCCGATCCGGCAGATCGCGGGCGACGCCGCCGGGACGGAAATAATTGGCGTGCATCCGCGCGCCGCACGCCCGCTCGTAGAAGACCATGAGCTTCTCGCGCTCCTCATAGCCCCAGAGCGGCGGCGTCAGCGCGCCGACGTCCATGGCCTGCGCGGTGACGTTGAGCAGGTGCGAGAGAAGACGGCCGATCTCCGCATAGAGCACGCGAATGAGCTGACCGCGGCGCGGAACCTCGACTTCGAGCAGTTGCTCTATGCCGAGACAGAAAGCGTGCTCCTGATTCATCGGCGAGCAATAGTCGAGCCGATCGAAATAAGGCACGTTCTGCAGATAGGTGCGCGCCTCCATCAGCTTCTCTGTGCCTCGATGCAGAAAACCGACATGCGGATCGCAGCGCTCGACCACCTCGCCGTCGAGCTCGAGAATCAGACGCAGCACGCCATGCGCCGCCGGATGCTGCGGGCCGAAGTTGAGGTTGAAGTTGCGGAGGCTCTGGTCGTTCATCGTGACAGTCCCAGCGGGGAGTGCGAATAGCGAATAGCGAGTAGCGAGTAGTGGGTCATGTCGTCGCCACCCCTGTCTTTCGTTGAAGCGAGCGGGTCAGCGCACGCAGCATTCGGCCTATCTCGTCGCCGCGCGCCAATAAAGGCGTCACGGCGCTCGCGGACGCAAGCCCGACTCTGTCGGCGAGCATCAAGTGCGTTTCCAGCTCTTTGAGCGATCCCTGGGCGTTTCTCAAGAATTGGACGAACGACCCCGTTGTCTCGCGGCCATGGCCTTCCGCGATATTCGCGGCCACCGACGCAGCCGCACGACGAATTTGCGAGGTCATCCCGTACATTTCTTCCCTCGGAAACCTACCTGTGAGTTCGTAGCAATCGACTGCGAGGTTCATCGCTTCCTGCCAGACCTTGAGATCTCGATACGATTGAAATCGCGGCCCGTCCATGATCGACTCTCGCCCTCTATTCGCTACTCCCTATTCGCTACTCGCTCTCACTTGCTCGCCTTCTCGTCACCGGGGAGATCGTATTGAACGCCCTCCCAAGGCGAGAGGAAATCGAACTTCCGATATTCCTGGGTGAGATTCAGGGGCTCATAGACGACCCGCTTGCGCTCGTCGTCGTAGCGCACCTCGACATAGCCGGACATCGGGAAATCCTTGCGCAGCGGATGACCGTCGAAGCCGTAGTCGGTCATGATGCGGCGAAGATCCGGATGGCCGTCGAACAGCACGCCAAAGAGATCATAGGTCTCGCGCTCGAACCAGTCGGCGCCCGGATAGAGGCTGGTCAACGAGGCGACGGGCGTCTCCTCGTCGGTCTGCGTCTTCACGCGGATGCGCTGATTATGCTTGGGCGAGAGGAGGTGCAGCACCACGTCGAAACGCAGGTCTCTCTCCGGATAATCGGCTGCGGTGATATCGGTGAAGCTGACGAAGAGAAGCTCGGGATCGTCGCGCAGCACGCGCGCGGCGTCGAGCCAGCGCGAGCGCTCCACTTCCACGGTGAGCTCGCCATAGGCGATCTTGAGGCCCTTCACCACGCCCGGCAGGGCCGCGGCGACCTTCTCGCCGAGCTTTTCGAGTTCCGCGCTCATTTCTCACCCTCGCGTCATGAGAAACCAACCGCGCAGGGCGCGTCGGCTCGCATCGCACTCTTCGTTTTTGCGCGCGCTCCCGAGGAGGCGCGAAATCTCACCGCTCGATCGTGCCGCTGCGGCGTATCTTCTTTTGCAGAAGCAGAACGCCATAGACGAGCGCCTCGGCCGAAGGCGGACAGCCGGGGACATAGATGTCGACCGGTATGATTCGATCGCAGCCGCGCACCACCGAATAGGAATAGTGGTAATAGCCGCCGCCATTGGCGCAGGAGCCCATGGAGATGACGTAACGCGGCTCCGGCATCTGGTCGTAGACCTTGCGCAGCGCCGGGGCCATTTTATTGGTGAGCGTGCCGGCGATGATGATGACGTCCGACTGGCGCGGGCTGGCGCGCGGTGCGAAGCCGAAGCGCTCGAGATCATAGCGCGGCATGGCCGCCTGGATCATCTCGACCGCGCAGCAGGCCAGACCGAAGGTCATCCACATCAGCGAGCCGGTGCGCGCCCAATTGATGAGATCATCGGTCGCGGTGACGAGAAAGCCCTTGTCGGCGAGCTCGTCATTGAGGCCGAGATAGAAGGGATCGTCCGCGCCCACCGGCTTGCCGGTGCGCGGATCGACGAGACCCTTGGCGGAGGGCGCGACGAGCGTCGGGCTCTGGCGAGTGATCAATCCCATTCGAGCGCTCCCTTGCGCCATTCATAGACGAAGCCGACGGTCAGCACGCCGAGGAAGAACATCATCGACCAGAAACCGAAGCTGCCCGCCTCCTTGAAGGCCACCGCCCAGGGAAAGAGAAAAGCGACCTCGAGGTCGAAGACGATGAAGAGCAGAGCGACGAGATAGAAGCGCACGTCGAATTTCATGCGCGCGTCGCCGAAAGGATTGAAGCCGCACTCATAGGCGGAGAGCTTCTCCGGATCCGGCGCCTTGAAGGCGACCAGGAAGGGGAGAACGAGCAGAGCGCCGGCGATGATCGCCGCGAGGGCGATGAAGATCACGAGCGGCAAATATTGTTCGAGCAGGCTCGGCATGGCGATGTCCGACGTTTGCGGCTGGGGCGGCGATGTGACGCGGGGCGGGAGCCCCGGGCGCCGTCTGACCGCGCGTTCCGTAACCCAGCGTATAGGTCAAAGCAAGAGCCGAGCGCGTCTTTACCGAAGGGATTGGGCGCGCGGACCTTACGCCCGCCCGCCCCCGGCGGAAAAATGCCCGTCGGCGCCTGTCGATCAGGCGGCGCCGCTGAAGAATTCGATGATCCGGGCGGCGGCCTTCATCTCCGCGAATCGCCGCGCCCGCCTTTCCATGGCCTCGTCGTCGGCGCCCCAGGCCTTGATCTGATGGTCCTCGTCGACATGGGCGGCCGCCCAGGCCGCCTCCGCGTCCATCTCGCCCAGCGCGACGGCGAGCGCGATGAGGCAGGAGCCGGTGAGCGTCGTCATGGCGTGCAGCGCCGCGAGGCGGAAAGGCGCCTCCGCCCCCCGCCCCGCATAGGCGCGCACAGCCTCCGCCACCGCCGCCGTCGCCTCCGGCGCCTGAGCGACGAACATGACGCCTGAGGTCACGGTGAGCTCGGCGCCGAGCCGCTCCCTGGCGAAGGCGAGCAGCGGGTCCCAGGCGGCCGCCTGCGCCGCGGCGAGGCCCGCCGGCTCCTCGGCGCGATAGCTCACGAGGTCGGAGCCCGCATATTTGGCGACGTCGGCGGCGACCTCCTCGAGCCGGTCGGCGACCCCGTCGATCGCCGAATTGATGAGCCGTGTCAAAGGCATGTAAGTCGGATTGAGTCTTTCGCCCTGCGCTCCCCATTCCTCGGCGAGCGCCGATGTCAAAGGCGAGGACGGGGTGGTCAAAATGCGGCGAGCCGGCGTCTTGACCGTCCTCCCATCCAGCAGCACGGCATAGCCGCCTTCTGCCTCGCCGACGCCGGCCGACTGATAGAAGCGCTTCGGAAGCTCCGGGCGGGCGCTCCTCTGCACCGCGTTGCGCAGCGGATTGCGCTCCTCATCGGGCACGAACAGGCCGTCGGCGAGATTTTCGCTTTCCTTCGACATTGCGCTCTCCTCGGGCGTATCGGGGCTCACGCGTCCGGCGCGGACAATATGGGATCGTCCTGCCCAACATCGAAGCCGAAGAATTCCCAGCTCGCCTTCATATGCGGCGACAGCGGCGCGGTGACGTCGAGCGTCCCGCCCTTGGGATGCGGCAGAATCAGCCGCCGCGCCAAAAGATGCAGCTTTGGCTCGAGCTCTGCGGGCATGGCGCGCATCGGATCGCGGCGGCGCACCTCGTCCTCCGGCCTGTGGCCATATTTGGGATCGCCGAAAATCGGGCAGCCGATCGCCTCCGCATGGGCGCGGAGCTGATGCGTACGGCCGGTCAAGGGCTTCATCGACAGCCAGGCGCAGCGTGGCGCCGCCTTGTCGACGATGGCGTAATAGGTCAGCGAATGCTGCGCCCCCTCGTCCCCGTGACGGGCGACGCGCATCTTCTCCCGGGCGTCGGCAGGCTCTGCGGCGCGCCGCTCGCCGCTGCGGCGGGAGCGCTCATCGACCATATCCGCGCCCTTGGCGAGATAGAGCGAGACCCGCCCCTGCGCCGGCTTCGGCACGCCCTCCACCAGCGCCCAATAGATTTTGTGCGCCTGCCGCGAGCGGAAGATTTCCCCGAGATCGGCGGCGGTGCGCCTGTTCTTGGCGATCAGCAGCACGCCGGAGGTGTCGCGATCGAGCCGATGCACCAGCACCGGCCGCTTGTCGCCCACCGCGAGCGATTCGAGCATTCCGTCTATATGCCGCTTCATGCCCGAGCCGCCCTGCACGGCGAGGCCATAGGGCTTGTTCAGGACGAGGAGATGCGCGTCCTCGAACAATGTCATCTCGGCGAGCGCGCGGGCGTCCTCGGGCCGCGCCCGCATCACCGCCGGCGCCGCGACCGTCTCCAGCTTGAGCGGCGGCACGCGAATCTTCTGATTTTGCTCGAGCCGAGTGGATGTGTCGACGCGCTTGCCGTCGACGCGCACCTCGCCCTTGCGACAGATTTTGGCGAGATGGGACAGAGCCAGCGCCGGAAAGCGCCGCTTGAACCAGCGGTCGAGGCGCAGCCCGGCCTCGTCCTCCTCGACGATCAGCGTCTGCACCGGGGTCGATTGCGATTGCGGCGCCTGCGCCACGGCCGCGCTCATGTTAGCGCCCTCATCAGATAGAGTCCAAGAAACAACGCCATGATCGACAGGCCGACCGAGCCGCCGATATAGGCCACGGCGCCGAGCGTCTCGCCCCGCTCGATCAGAGTGACTGCGTCCAAGGAAAAGGCCGAGAACGTCGTATAGCCGCCGAGCACGCCCGTGGTCACGAAGAGCCGCATCTGTTGCGTCCAGCCCGCCCCCGCCTTGAAAGCGAAATAGCCGGCGGCCAGCCCCATGGCGAAAGAGCCGGTGACGTTTATGAGAAAAACGCCCCAGGGCAATTGCGCGCCGAGCCAGCGCTGACAGCCGATATTGACGGAATGTCGCAGAACTCCGCCCAATCCGGCCCCGAGAAAGATGATGAGAAGCGCGCGCATGACCGCCTTCTATCGCAAGCTCGCGCCGGCGTCACGGAGGGCGACGCCGCCAATTGCGCAGCTTCGATTCAAGCCCGATTTACGTATAGCCGCTATAGTGCTTAATCTAATGCGCAGGGCGTCGCGCCGCCTTCTGGCTGAAACTGACTGAAGCAATTGAGTTTTCTAAACCTTTGTCGGTCGTAGAGCGGCCGCAACTCGTCAGCGCTCCGGTCCATGCGCGACTGGCGAGCGCCCGCGCATGTGGAGCGACGGCCTTGAGACGACCAGATTTGCGCCCCAAGATCGGGGCGGCGCAACTCGCCGCCGAGACGATCGCCGAGCCGCGGTTCGACGGCCGCTTTTCGTTGCCGCCGGACCATCGCCGCTATGCCTGCCGCACCATCGACATGTCGGCGGAGATCGTGGCTTTGCGCAGCGATTTCCGGCCCACGGTCGGCGATCGTATCGCGCTCGATCTCGACCGTTGGGGCCGTTTCGACGGCGCGGTGATTCGCCTCTTCGAAGGCGGCTTCACCGTGGATCTCGAAGTGGCGGATCAGCCGCGGGCCCATGTGGCGATGCAATTCGCCTGGCTGACGCGACATTTCGCGCCGGATGCCACGCGATGCCGCGCGCATGAGCGGCTGCGGCCCAAGCAGCGTTTCACGACCTTCACCGTGGCGCAGGTGACTCTGCCCTGCGAGATCGTCGATCTGTCGCGCAGCGGCGCGTCGCTGAGGACCGCGGTTCAGGTTCCGCCCGGCGAGAAGGTGACGATCGGCAAAAGGACGCAGGCGGAGGTCATTCGCCAGACCGAAGACGGTTTCGCGGTCCGCTTCCGCCGTCTTTTGCCGCTCGATATATTCGATGAGGATATCGACCTGTAAACCCGCTTAAAACGGATAAAATGCCCGAAAGTGACTCCTCGAGCGATTGCAGGCCTCGCGCTCTTGCGATAGTGAAGATAAAAAGCCCTCACGCGCCCGTAGCTCAGCTGGATAGAGCGCTGCCCTCCGAAGGCAGAGGTCAGGGGTTCGAATCCCTTCGGGCGCGCCATTTGCGTATAAAACCGCGAACACCCTTGCCGATTTGTTCTCCGGCGACGACGGCCTGTTCGAGGCTGGTTTTCGAGCCGTGAATGCGGATGACGTGGTCGTCGACCTCGACGGCTTCGACGACCGCCCGCAGATAAGCTCTGCGGAACGACGTCTCTCCCACGGTGATCTTCTCGCGCACGAATGTGCCGAATCGCTCGAGCTGGTCTGGTTCAAGCGCGATTGACGGCGCGGCCTGGGCTTTGATCCGCTCCAACGCGGCTTTCGCGCGCTCACGCTCCAATCTGAGCGCGGCGAGACGATCGCGAAGAAGATCGTCCATGTCGGTGACGCCATCCTCGACCATTTCGTAGAGGCGCTTCAGCTTGTCCTCGGCCCGAGCAACTTCTGATTGGAGGAAGTCCGCCCGATTCCGGACCTCGTCGTCGACAGCGGCGCGCTTCTGGGCCATGGACGTCAATATGCCGGCCAGCCGATTCGGGCCGAACAGCCGGTCGGCGAGATGGGTCGTGACCAGCCCGTCGAGCCGGTCCATCGGGATCGAGCGCCCCTTGCAGCCGGTCTTGCCGACGCGGGCGGCGGTGGAGCAGCTGTAATAGCGATGCACTTTGCCGCTCTTCGAGGTCCCGGTGCGCAGCGTCATCGCGCCGCCGCAAGTAGCGCAGACGGCGAGGCCGGTAAGGAGAATGGGG
>NZ_WOVC01000003.1:0-216405 GCF_011378635.1 Methylosinus sp. RM1 | reverse complement strand
GCATGGATGGCGACGTCATGTCTCGCTCGTCATGCTGGCCTTCGCCATGATGGCGACGATACGTGTTCACGCCAATGGATCGGCGACGCCGTCCCCCAAAAAGATCCGGCGTGCAATGACGACAAAAACTGCGCGACCGTCGTCGACGGCGAACTGATCCGCTGGTCGATGCAGGAAATCCGACGCATCGCCACGCGCCTCGCACGAAAACACATTCGCCCCGAGTTCGTCATCACATGGTCGTTATGGCGACGAGCGCACCAAGCCGAAGCAAGGCGAGCCCATCTGAAAAAGCAACTGTAATGCTAGGGAAAACGACGTGTCATTGGACTTCACACCCAGCAAGCGACCCTTTGCCAGAGCGCGGCAGCGCCATCAACCCCTGCTTTCGCCTTCGCGAAGCGAAGATTATGACTGCGCGAAGTGTAAACGCACCCGCATGCTGCCGTCAAAATTGAATCGCTTCCATCCTGCCAAAACGCGTTTTGAATCGCTTCTATCCTGCACGGAAATCACCAAGTAGCTGAATTTATATATTTAATTTGAATCGCTCTCATCCTGTCCGTTTCCTCGGCTGAACGCTTGTTATGGCTTGGCTGTAGGCTGCGACGCGGTTAAAGTTCCCGTGGCTACAGCCCGAGAGATTTTCATGGCCCGCAAAACCACCCCCGAGAAGCCGCCGTCAAAGTCCGAGGCCAGCATCGCCGGAAAGGCGCTGAAGACGGGAAAGGCGACGCCGGCCCAAATCAAGACGCTGGCAGGGCGCGTCCTGTCCGAAAAGGGCGCCGGCGCGAAGAAGAAATAGCTCGGATGGTGGCTCGGCCGCCTTACCGACCCCCAATGAGGCCGCGTTTATTTGACGACGCGCCCGCGGTCCCGGCCGCCGATTTTTCGACCTCGTTCGAGTTGAATCGCTTCGATCCTGCGAACATACCGGTTTGAGTCGGTCTTAGCCTGTATTTTGAATCAGGCCGTTTTTCGAGACCTCAGGAAATGCCTAGGGATCGCTGAATCGCTCTTATCCTGTGACGATAAAATATATATCCAATCAAGCGCAGCGCTCCTTGCGTTTCTTGTCCCCAGTTTTGTCCCCAAATTGGCGGGCGCCGATCATCGCGACCTCGGCGCGCAAATGGTCCGGCGCGAGATAGCCATAGCGCCGCTCGACCATCGCTTCGCCCGCCCCGCCGAGTTCTATCTCCACGCGCCGCGTCTTTGCCGCACGCGGCTCCGCCGGCGCCTGGCGCTCGATCTTTTCCGCCCGGAGAGCAGCAGCGCGTCGCCACCCGAAAAGATGCGACGGCGCGATATCCAGCGAACGCGCCAGCGCCGAAACATTCGTGCCGGGCTCCAGCGACGCGGTGATCGCTCGGTCCTTGAAATCCTCCGACCAACGTCGGCGTTCTCCGACCGGCGCTCCCTCGAGACGTGCAGCTCGGACCTCGATGAACTGGTTCGTGTCAGTTCTGCGCATAGGCGTAGACATAGATGTTGCTAAGAATGGCGCCGGGTGAACGCTTACGATGAAAGCGCGATCGACGCCTTCGGGGCGCCGCCCGGCGGTTGGCCGAATGCGCCAATTGGCGGAACGCATTGCCCTTTCGGCTTCGTCCGAGGACGATCAGACATAGCCCGAGGCGATCACTTGGCGCGACGGCGCAACGCCTCGACTGTACCTCAATCGGACGAGATGAGAAAATAAAAACAGGGCGCAGATCGAAGCCAGCATGACGAAAAGCGAGAAATGCCGCTCGTAGCCGAAGCCCAAAACGTAAGGAGCAGCATAGCCCACCGTCAGAAAAAGGCTGGCGATCGCCACGCGTCGCGCCGGCGCGTCGCCGCAGATCAGCAAATACAGGCTGGCGCCCGATCCGAAGAGCTCGAGCGCGCGACCGACCGCGAGCCAACCGCCGCCGATCCATTCCTCGAGCGCGCCTCGCTTCTTCTCCTCGAGCCCCGAGGTCATTGTATGAGGTATGAGGCGTGGCGAAAGCAGCACACTGTATAATTTGACGCCGAAGGCCTGTAGCGCCGCAGCCGGATGCTCGATTATCCAATCCATCGCCCGCTTCTTGTAATCGTCGTTCCATGCCCATTCCGAATCGAAGCCGCTACGCCCCTTTTCGTTCGGCAGGTCGATCGCGCGGCCTTCGCAAACGCGGATCGGCTCGAACAGCATGTCGAGGCTACATCTTGGATAAATGTCCAGAGTATGGGTATTCCAGCCGCGGAACATATTCTCGCCATCATAGCTCGACATCGGCGACAGTCTGTGTCCCGTCGCGTAATTATGCCCAAGCCAAGACGCCGGCGCCGCCAACGCCATAACGATCAGCGCCGACCCCAGCCGCTTCCGTCCAGCTGCGAAAGCGACATAGACGACGATCGCCGTCGTCGCGGCCCAGACGACAATCATCGACGACTTGAATAGATAGGCGGCCGAGACAGCGGCGATCGGCGCAGCATAGCGGTTCCATCCAGCCTTCTCGAGATCGCCGCTCAGTAAGGTCAACGCGCCAACGGCCGCAATGGCGAGTATCTCGAGCAAATAGCCCTCTTCGTAATGCGCCACCGCCGCATGCTTGATCAGATTGGGAGCGAGCAGAATAAAACCCGCGACAGCCACATAGAAGGCGACGTGTAGCCTCGTCGGCGCGACGAGGCTCTTCTCTACCCCACGACATGCGAAAATAACCAGCAGGGTGAGCAGGATCGCCTTGATTACGGCGGCGCTGCGAAGGCTCGACGTAACCGCGGATGTGGCCCAGAGAAAATACGGAAGCCCCGGCATTCTCGAGGAATGGTCGCACGCGCCATAGTCGCACGAAACAAATCCTCTACCTTCGACGAGCGACTGAACATAGGGATCGAATTGGAAGCCCGGCTCGAGGATCGACCACCCGCCGGGCACATAGACGAATATGGCGACGAGTTTCAACAGGCCCATGAACGCGATCAGCGCCATCGGCGCCGGAATTCTCCGCGCGACCTCTACGAAGGTGGACGAATTCCGAGCGGAAGAGACTTTGAGCAAATCGTCGGATCGAATGTTCATAGGGATGTCACGCCGCGCGAGGCGCGCTCCTTGTCGGCGCCGACGCGAAACGGCGGCAGTTGCGAAAAGAAAAGCGGGTCACAGATCGCCACCAGCGTGATGTAGATCGAAAAATGGCCTTCGACGCCAAAACTCGTAAGATAGGCGCGGCAAAGGCAAAGGCGATCGACCGGCCTGCCACCGCGACCTGGCGAACCGACGCGCCGCGGGAGAGCAGACACAGGCTCGCGCACCGGCCGGACGATTCGAAAAAATGCCGACGCCGCGGACCACCGCCTCGACGCCACTGTGATCGATGTTCCGTCGGCCAGTAGCCGACGAAAAATCGATCGATAATGTACATCTAACCAATCTTTCATGATCGAGCGCGGACCACGATCCGAATCACGTCAGGCAGCGACACCGCTAGCTGACTACAACCTGTGTCTTAACAGGAAGTGGACTTACGTCTTCTCGGCGCAGCACTGCGTCGACCGTGTTTTCGGCATGGAGGCGCCGTCAACGATAAATTCCAGACCCAGGTAAATTCTTTAAATTTCGACGTCCAAACGTACGTAGAGGAAATCTTATCGTTTCGTTCGATAGAGTCCCGTTCGGCGTGGGCGACATTCGTTTGGCCGAGCGGCTCCACCGCTTCATGGGGTTCGGGAGTTTTCGATGAAAATCGCGTCCTTGCCGAAGTTCGAAGAGGAGACGTCCAACATACAGACGCGCGAACAGAGCCATCTTCCCCATGACCTCTCTCTCCCACTGGTGATCGATCTCGACCGAACGCTCATCACAACGGACGCGCTCCACGAATCTCTGTTCTTTTTCCTCAAGCGGCGAGCCGCCGCCGCCTGGCGGATCCCGTTCTGGATCTTGTCGGGGCGAGCGATCGTGAAAAGTCGTCTCGCCGTGGCCGTCACCGACGCGGACGTCGACACCTTTCCCGTCAACCCAGATCTGGTCGCTCTCGCGGAGCGCGAAGCGAGACTCGGACGGCGCGTCATCCTGGCGACAGGCGCAGACATTTCTATCGCGCTGAAGATCCAGCGACGCTTTCCTTTCTTCGACGAAATTATCGCTTCGGCCGACGGTCGCAATATGAAAGGCGCAGAGAAAGCCGAAGAAGTGGCGCATCGCCTGCCAGGTGGGTTCATCTACGCCGGCGATTCCTCAGCCGACCTTCATGTCTGGCGCAAGGCGTCCGCTGCGATTTTCGTCGGGCGCTCCAAGTCCATGGAGAAGAAGATCGAAACGTTGACGGACCTCGTCGCGGTCCTTCCGAGCAATGCTTTGAGCTTTCCAACGCTGCGACGCGGATTGCGGCTGCACCAATGGGCCAAAAATGCGCTCGTCTTCGTTCCGCTCATCCTCGGTGGAAAGGCGCACGACGCCTCCGCCTGGCTGCACGCATTCGCCGGCTTCGTCGCACTGAGCCTGCTCGCCTCGGCGACCTATGTTCTCAACGATCTGTGGGATTTGACCGAGGATCGGAGGCATTGGTCGAAAAAGAAACGGCCATTCGCGAGCGGCGATCTGCCTATCGCCACCGGCGTGGCCCTGATCGCCGGCGGAGGAACGATCTCCCTCCTGCTCGCCGTTTGGGCGGGACCGAGCTGCGTTGTGACGCTCGCGCTCTATCTCGCCGTCAGCCTCGCCTATTCGTTCCAGTTGAAGCGGGAGCCTATCGTCGACCTCTTCGTTCTCGCCTCGCTGTTCTCTATGCGGCTGGCGCTTGGCGTCGTCGTCACGGATGTGGTGTTTTCGCCCTGGCTATTCGTCTTCTCGATGTTCATCTTCTTGTCCCTGTCGGCGGCCAAGCGCCAAACCGAGATCACGCGCATGGTCGCGCATGGTCTCGAACATACGCCGGGACGAGGCTATCATGCGAGCGACGCGCCGCTCGTTCTGGCGCTCGGCGTCGGCTCGATGATAGCGACTGTTCTCATACTGGTAATCTATCTCTTCGAGGACGCATTTCCGGCTGGCTATTACAAGCACCCACAACTGCTCTGGAGCTTCCCGCTCGTCATCTTCCTGTGGCTCGGACGCGTGTGGCTGAAGTGTCATCGCGATGAGCTGAACGACGATCCTGTCGCCTTCGCGCTCAAAGACAAGGTCAGCCTGTTCTATGGAGCGACGATGGCGACTTTTTTCTGCGCGGCGGCGTTGCTGTGACGATACCGACGCCTTTCAACGAGCGGCAAGACATTCTTTCCTGGGGCCGCACGACGCGCTCACTCCAGCGAATCGCGCAGCCCGCCTTTCGCGACGAGTTGCGACCTCTTCTCGAAGACTCGCTAATCTCGAGCCGTCTGGCGATCGGGCTACGGCGCTCGTATGGCGATTCCTGCCTCAATAGCGCGGGCGCGCTCGTCGATATGAGCAGGCTCGACCGCTTTCTCTCACTCGATGTCGAAAACGGAGTGCTACGCGCCGAAGCCGGCGTAAGCCTCTCCGACATTCTGCGTCTCGCCGTGCCCAAAGGCTGGTTTTTGCCGACCACTCCAGGGACACGCTTCGTCACGCTCGGCGGCGCCATCGCCAACGACGTGCATGGCAAGAATCATCACCGCACTGGTTCGTTCGGGCGTCATGTACGCGCTATCGGCTTACTACGCAGCGATCTCGGCAGACTGACAGTGACGCCGGAAAGTGATCCGAGTCTATTCAACTCGACGATCGGCGGCCTGGGCCTCACCGGCGTCATCGAATGGGTAGAGCTGCGACTTTCGAAAATCGGCGGCAGCTATCTGGATGTCGAAATCATCCCTTATGACGATCTCGACGCCTTTTGGGCTTTGGCGGAAGAAAGCGCAGATCGATTCGAGCATACAGTCGCCTGGATCGACAGCACGGCGCGCGGTCCGCGCTTGGGGCGAGGCATCTTCTCGCGCGCCAATTGGATCGGCGACGGCGCCTATGACTCGCACGATGACGAGAGCTGGAAGCGAGTTCCGATCGAAGCGCCCGAGTTCGTTCTCAATCGATGGACGGTCGGCGCATTCAACGAGCTTTATTATCGCGTCAACCTCGCCGCGCGCGGCGCGAGCCCGCGTCATTACACGAAGTTCTTTTATCCGCTCGATGCGGTGAAGGATTGGAACAAGCTCTACGGCAGACGCGGATTGATGCAATATCAATGCGTCGTGCCGCGCGAGACCCAGCGCGAGGCGATTCCGGCCCTTCTCGACGTCGTGACCCGCTCCGGTCGAGCATCTTTTCTCGCAGTGCTGAAAACTTTCGGGGATCTTGTATCGCCAGGATTGCTGTCATTCCCCCGTCCGGGGGCGACGCTTGCGCTCGACTTTCCTTTTCGCGGGAACGAGACGCTCGCAACGATGGCGCAGCTCGACTCGATCCTGATGGCGGCCGGGGGCGCGCTCTATCCGGCCAAGGACGGTCGCATATCACGCGAGTTGTTCCAACGGTCTTTCCCGCGGTGGGAGCAGCTCGCGAAGGACCCCGCGATCAATTCGGATTTCTGGAGACGAGTCGCCGAATGAACGACCAAGGGAAACGCATCGTCGTTCTCGGAGCGACTTCCGCGATCGCTGAAGCGACCGCACGGATTTGGGCCGCGCGTGGCGCACATCTCGCGTTGGTCGGCCGCAACACGGACCGTCTGCAGGCCATCGCCGCAGATCTCGCCACGCGCGGCGCAGCGCGAGCATTTCCTATAGAGCTCGATTGCGCGACGGCCGATGCGGCGGCGGAGCTCGCCAAAATGGAAGAGGCGCTCGGCGGCCTCGACATCGTGCTTCTCGCCTATGGCGTTCTCGGCGACCAAGCGCTGTTGGAGAGCGATCCACTAGCCGTCGAGGCGCTGATCGCCGTCAATTTCACCAGCGCTACGGCCTGGTGCTTGGCCGCCTCGGCCATTTTCGAGAAACGGCGCGCCGGCGCTTTGCTGGTCATCGGATCAGTGGCTGGAGATCGCGGTCGGCGCTCGAATTTCGTGTATGGCGCGACGAAAGGCGGTCTCGCTCGCCTCGTCGAAGGAATTGCCCATAAGCTCGCGCCACTCGGCGCTCGCGCTGTGGTGATCAAGCCTGGTTTCGTGGATACGCCAATGACGGCCGGCATCGAAAAAAAGGGCTTTCTGTGGGCCACGCCCGACAAAGTGGCGACAACTATTGCAGATGCGGGCGAGCGCGGGGGACCGGTGGTCTACGCGCCACCGCTATGGGCGCTGATAATGGCAGTCATTCGGCATCTACCGAGCTTCGCTTTTAATAAGCTCAATATTTGAAGGAGCCTCGCATGACCATTGAAGCCGGAACGTACGGCTCCGAAGCCGGTAAGGAAGGAGGTCGTTTCCTCCTCTTCGTGACGCTCGGGGGATGCGCCGCGGCCGTCAATTGGCTATCGCGCTTTCCGTTGGAACATTTCATGCCGTTTTCGGCGGCCGTCGTCGTCGCCTATCTAGCAGGAATGGTAATCGCGTTCACTCTGTTCAGCCGCTACGTTTTTCCGCACTCGCCGCGACCGCTCGTCGAACAGGCGAAATTTTTCGCGCTCGTCAATCTCGCCGGCATAACTCAGGTCTGGCTGATCTCGATGGAACTCGCGCATCATCTTTTTCCAGCGCTCGGCTTCAGTGGCCCATTCGCCGAGCCAGTCGCACATGGCCTAGCCATTGGCGCACCGACCGTCTCGAGCTATTTTGGACATAAATTCTTGACGTTCAAAGGCGCCTGACCGATCGGAGTCGTGCACGCCTCATCTACACATGACATTTATCAAAATGGCTCGACGCGATCGTGGTCGAGTAGCTCGGCCATTCGGCTTCGCCTGTCGGAGGCGAGGACATTGCATCCGAGCGCCAACATCGGAGCGCTCTATGCTCTCGGCGAAGAACTTCGCCACCACGCCTCTCCGGATTCGATTGCCGAATTCTCGCGACCGATCTGAATTTCGCGTCCGATGAAACAATCGCGCTCGCGCCCTTCGAGCGGATCATCGCGTTTCGGACTATGTAGTGACGCGCCAGACGATGGACGATCGGCAGGCGATCTCCGTCGGCGAGGCGCTGCTCTCCAATGTCAGCGGCGTGACGCAGGGCATCAGCGGCATCGAGCTGTTCACGGTGCGCGGCTTCTATAGCACCGTCGGCAATGTCTACAAGAACGGGCTGATGGAATATAGGCTGCGCAATCTCGACACGTCCAACCTTCAATCAATCGAAGTGCTGAAAGGTCCGGCGGCCATGCTGTTCGGCAGAGGCGAGCCCGGCGGCATCATCAATCTGGTCGTCAAGCGTCCGCTCGAGACGCCCGATTTTTCATTGCACCAACAGGTGAAATCCTTCGGCGAAACGCGAACGACGCTCGACGCCACCGGGCCGCTGAACGACGAAAAGAGCGTTCTCTACCGTTTCAACGGCGAATTCTACAGCACCGATTCCTATCGCAATTTCGTGACCGATCGGAATCTCTTCATCGCGCCGACGATCACGATTCGTCCGATCGAACAATTCAAGATGAACATCGACTTCGAATATCAGAACAAGACCTCGCACTTTCATCGGCTCTCTGCGCGTGGAGTTCTAGAGTTTACAGCCGAAGCGGACGCCGGTTCGGCGTTGGAAACACGTCAAAACAAATGCCTAGAGTCTTTCCGCATTTCAATGAAACACGGAAAGACTCTAGCCGAGCGCATGTGCCGCCAGCGCATAGGCGATCCAGACAAACCCCACGGACGACACGAGGAAGCTCAGAGCCGTGTAGACCTTCCACAAAGGCTTGCTCCAGAAGCTCGGATCGAAGGCCGCGATGGTGAAGACCGTCGGATTGGAAAATCCGCCGATGGCGACGCACCAGCAAGCGATAAGGGGAAGCTCGACTCCGGAGCCGTAGAATCCGACGCCGAACAGCGCCATCAACGCATAGTCGACATGCGCTCTGATCATCGTCTTATAATCGATGACGAAGCTGTCGACGGCCTTTATCGGGAACCATTTCGCGAATGTCATCAGCCACGCTGTCGTAATGAGAGCGATGATACAGGCCGCGGAGCTGACAAGCAGGATTTTCATCGGCGTTTCCTTGTAATTTTTCAGTGGCCTAGCCTGTTCTCATCCGGCGTGGTCGCTCGCGGCTCTAGAAAATTGCCCGAGTATCTTTGGGCAATTGTCCCGACAGCGGAGAAGTTCCCGGCGGCCGGGGGCTGCAGGAAGCGAGGGCGCCATGACGGCGGCGGCAGGGAACCTCGAACGCGCCCGAGCATCGGGACCGCGCCTCGTCTTCGGCAGATCGACGCGGGAGACGCCGAAGCGACGAGACGCGGCGCTGAAGATCGATCTTTGGCGTGGACCCACGAGCGCGAATGGCGCGAAGATGGCGGACGCGCCTCGCTGAGCGAGAGCGCTTCGACCGAAGGCTCTCTCTTTCCTCGCCCGGCGCTTTCCGACCGACCGGCGCGCGGTCTCTATTCCGTCGCGACGGCGGTCTCGACGTCGCTCGGGTCGATGCGCCGCGCGAGGCCGGCGGCGAGCTTGTCGTGATCGAGCTCGCCCTCCCACCAGGCGACGACGATCGCCGCGACGCCATTGCCGCAGATATTGGTGAGCGCGCGGCACTCGCTCATGAATTTATCGACGCCGATGACGATCGCCATGCCCGGCGCAAGGCGCGGATCGATGGAGGAGAGCGTCGCGCCGAGCGTGATGAAGCCAGCGCCGGTCACACCGGATGCGCCTTTCGAGGTCAGCATGGCCACAGTGAGAATGACGAATTGCTGCCCCGCCGTCAGATGCACCCCGAGCGCCTGCGCAATGAACAGGCTCGTCAGCGTCATATAAATATTGGTGCCGTCGAGATTGAAGGAATAGCCTGTCGGCACCACGAGGCCGACGACGGATTTCGAGCAGCCCAAACGCTCGAGCTTCTCCATCAGCTGCGGCAGCGCGCTCTCAGAGGAGGAGGTGCCGAGCACGATCAGCAATTCGTCGCGAATATAGGCGAGGAATCGCAATATATCGAAGCCGACGATGCGCGCGACGAGGCCGAGCGCGACGACGACGAATAATATGGAGGTGAGATAGAAAGAGCCGACGAGCCATGCGAGGCTCATCAACGATTGCGAGCCATATTTGCCGACCGTGTAGCCCATGGCCCCGAAAGCGCCGATCGGCGCAGCCTTCATCACAATGGCGATGACGCCGAACATGGCGTGGCCGGCCTCGTCGATGAAGCCGCGCAGCGCCCTGCCCCGCTCGCCCAGCGCCATCAGCGCGAAGCCGAACAGGATGGAGAACAACAGCACCTGCAGAATATCGCCCTTGGCGAAGGCGCCGATGACGCTATCGGGAATAACGCCGAGCACGAATTCCGCCGGCGTGCGCTGCGCGGCGGGCTCCAGATATTTGGCGACGGCGGCGGGGTCCGCCTTGCCGGAAAAGCCTTCGCCCGGCCGCAGCGCATTGCCGACGAGGAGCCCGAGCGCGAGAGCGCCGGTCGAGACCACCTCGAAATAGATCAGCGCCTTTATGCCGACGCGGCCGACCTTGGCGGCGCTCTCGAGATGCGTGATGCCGGAGACGATGGTGCAGAAGATGATCGGCGCGATGACCATTTTGATGAGATTGACGAAGCCCTTGCCCATCGCCTCCATCCAGGGGCTCCGGGCGAGGTCGGGGAAATAGACGCCGAGCAGCGCGCCGAACACGATCGCCGCGAGCACCTGGAGGTAGAGGCTATGCGCGTTTTTGCGCGGCACGGCCTCGGCAATGGCGGCTGCGGTCAATTTTGGTCCCTCTCCAGCTATTCGATCGACTGTTCCTAGACCTGGAGAAGAGAGCCGGCAATGGCGAGCCGAGAACGGCCGCTCACGCGCTCACCATGTCGAGCCGCATCAGCGTTCGCGGATCGAGCGTCAGCGTCAGCGCGCCGAAAATCTCTGTGAGCTGGGCGACGCTCGTCACGCTGACGATGGGCGCGGTGACGCCGGACTGCGCCAATAGCCAAGCGATGGCGATCTGCGCCGGCGTGGCGCGAAATTGCGCGGCGGCGCGGTCCAGCTCGCGCAATATATCGAGGCTGCGCTCGTCAAGAATGCCCGCGACGACGGCGCCGCGCGCCGCGCCGACCGTATCCTCCATGGAGCGATATTTGCCGGTGAGGAAGCCTGCCTCCAGCGCGCGGAAGGGGATGACGCCCAGCTCTTCCTCGAGGCACAGCCGGCGCAGATCGCCCTCGTAATAGGCGCGGGTGACGAGATTGTAATGCGGCTGCAGGCAGGAGAAGAGCGGCAGCCCGTGCGCTCGCGCGGCCGCCAGCGCCTCGGCGAGGCGCGGCGCCGAATAATTGGAGGCGCCGATGGCCCGCACCTTGCCGCTCTGTATGAGCGTCGCGAAGGCTTCCAGCGTCTCCTCGAAGGGCGTCGCCGTATCGTCGAAATGCGCCTGATAGAGATCGATGCGATCGGTTCTCAGACGGCGCAGCGAGTCCTCGGCCGAGCGGATGATATGCGCGCGCGAGAGCCCCTTGCCCACATCGGGCATATTGCCGCCGACCTTGGTGGCGATCAGCACGCGCTCGCGCTTGCCGGTCGCCTTCAGCCAATCGCCGATGATCGTCTCGGACTCGCCGCCGCTATGGCCGGGAACCCAGGTCGAATAAGTGTCCGCTGTGTCGAGCAGAGAGAAGCCACGATCGACGAAGGCGTCCAGAATGGCGCCGGAGGCCGCCGCATCGGCGGTCCAGCCGAAGACGTGGCAGCCAAGCGCCAGCGGCGCGCAGGCGAGGCCCGAGCGACCGAGCCGACGATGTTCCATCGAAATGCTCCGCTTCCGGCTCACAGCTAGCAGTTGCTGTAATCTTCCGGGGCGATGCGGACGTGCATGCCGTCGAGGCTCGAGTCGAATTTCATCTGGCAGGCGAGGCGCGAATTGATCTCGCGATTGGCGGCCTTGGCCAGCATGATGGCCTCGGCGGGCTCCATGGGGGGCATGGCGACGCCCTCGGGCAGATCGACATAGATTTGGCAGGTGGCGCAGGTGCAGCTGCCGCCGCATTCCGCGACCAGCTCCTCGACGCCGGATTTGCGGATCAGCTTCATCATCGTCGCGCGATCCTTGCCGGCGATCTCCGACCGCGTTCCGTCGCGCGTTTCGAGCGTGAATTTGGTCATCGTCACTGTCCGATGTTCAAGGAGAGCAAATCCGCGCTCACGGTATGGCGGCTCGCCACATTTCCATCGCGCGCCATGCGGACTGTCGCGAGGCCCGCCGTCTGGGCGGCGTCCAGCTCCTCCTCATTCTCCGACAGCACGAGGACGGAGCCGGCGGAGAGGCCGAGATTTTCGCAGAGGTCGCGATAGGAGCCGGGCTCGATCTTCTGGCCGAGCGTGGTGTCGAAAAAGCCTTCGAACAGAGCCGTCACCTGCTCGGAGGAGGAATGGCTCAGCAGCAGCTTCTGCGCCAATTCCGAATTGGAGGAGTAGACGAAGAGGCGAAGCCCGGCCGCGGCCCAGGCCGAGAGACAGCCGGCGACATCGGGATAGAGCTCCGCCGCGAGCGCGCCGGCCGCATAGGCCTCCTGCCAGATGAGGCCCTGAATGATCTTCAACGGCGTCGCCTTGCGGCCCTGCTTCATCCAGCGCAGCAGCAGAGATTCCGCCTGAGTGGGATCGAGCTCATAACCGCCCATGAGACGCCCGGTCTCCTCCAGCGCCTCCTCCACCTCCTCATCGGAGGCGTGCTCGTCTATATAGCCGCCGAGCCGCGTGGCCGCGAGCGGCAGCAGCGTGTCGTTCATGAAGGTCATGGGCAGGACCACGCCTTCGAGATCGATCAATATGGCGCGAATGGGCTCGCTCATCGCGTCGCCTCCGCCGCGCAGAATTGTCCGAATAACGCCATCGAAGCGCGCGCCTTTCCCGGTTGTTTCGGGACAGGCAGCATGATTTGTGCCGCGTCCTGCTCGAGGCTGTGGATTACCGCGCCGCAGCATGGCAAGAAGGGCTGGAGGGCGTAAGATCGCGCCGGCCCGAGAAAATGGGCGCATTCCACCCTCCCCTGCAGGGGGAGGGTCGGACGGCGGAGCCGTCCGGGGTGGGGTGCGCCGCGAGACTCGGGGAGACACCCCACCCCGCGCCTTCGGCGCGACCTTCCCCCTCACAAGGGAGGGTGAGACCGCCCGCCGCTCCAGTTCTGGTCGTGCCCATGCGAAGCTCGAAAAAATCCGCCGCCCAAGCCTCTCTCGACGAGCTGTTCGACGGCAAGGTGATCTCCATTCGCGGTGCGCGCGAGCATAATCTCAAGAATGTCGATCTCGTCATTCCGCGCGACAAATTCGTCGTCTTCACCGGCCTCTCGGGCTCCGGCAAATCCTCGCTCGCCTTCGACACGATTTATGCCGAGGGACAGCGCCGCTATGTCGAATCGCTCTCCGCCTATGCGCGGCAATTCCTCGAGATGATGCAGAAGCCGGACGTCGATCAGATCGACGGCCTCTCGCCCGCCATCTCCATCGAGCAGAAGACGACCTCGAAAAACCCGCGCTCCACCGTCGGCACGGTGACGGAGATTCACGATTACATGCGCCTGCTGTGGGCGCGCGCCGGCATTCCCTATTCCCCGGCGACAGGCCTGCCGATCGAGAGCCAGACCGTCTCGCAAATGGTCGATCGCGTGTTGGCGCTGCCGCAAGGCGCACGTCTCTATCTGCTCGCGCCCGTCGTGCGCGGCCGCAAGGGCGAATATAAAAAAGAGATCGCCGACTACACCAAGCGCGGCTTTCAGCGTCTGAAGATCGACGGCGTCTATCACGAGATCGCCGACACGCCGCCGCTCGACAAGAAATTGAAGCACGATATCGACATTGTCGTCGATCGCATCGTGGTGCGCTCCGACATTGCAGCGCGCCTCGCCGATAGTTTCGAGACGGCGCTGGAATTGGCCAATGGCCTCGCCGTGGTGGAATTCGCCGACAGCAAGCGCGCAGAAGGCGGCGACGCCCCGACGGCGGCGACGCCCGCCGCCTACGCCTCCACCCATTATGTGGCGGATCACATCGTCTTCTCGTCGAAATTCGCCTGCCCCGTCTCCGGCTTCACTATTCCAGAGATCGAGCCGCGGCTCTTCTCGTTCAACAATCCGTTCGGCGCCTGCCCGGTCTGCAGCGGCCTCGGCCAGGAGCAGGTGATCGATCCCGATCTCGTCGTTCCCGATCCCAAGCTCTCGCTGCGCAAAGGCGCCATCGCGCCTTGGGCGAAATCATCCTCGCCCTATTATGGGCAAGCGCTGGAATCGCTCGGCCGTCACTATAAATTCCGCATGGACACGCCGTTCGAGAAGCTCGAGCAATCGGTGCGCGACGTGCTGCTGCATGGCTCCGGCAAAGAGGAGATCCGCTTCTCCTATGACGACGGCGCGCGCGCCTATGATGTGAAGAAGCCTTTCGAAGGCGTCGTCGCCAATCTGCAACGCCGCTTCCTCGAGACGGACAGCGAATGGGCGCGCGAGGAAATCGGCCGCTATATGTCGGCCGAGCCTTGCAAGGCGTGCCTCGGCTATCGCCTGAAGCCGGAAGCGCTCGCCGTGAAGATCGACGGCTTTCATATCGGCGAAGTGTCGGACCTCTCTGTGCGCGCGGCGCTCGACTGGTTCCGCGCTCTGCCGGAGAAGCTCGACGCCAAGCGCAATGAGATCGCGCATCGCATATTGAAGGAAATACGCGACCGCCTCACCTTTCTCGTCGATGTCGGACTCGATTATCTGACGCTCTCGCGCGCCTCCGGCACTTTGTCCGGCGGCGAGAGCCAGCGTATTCGCCTCGCCTCGCAGATCGGCTCCGGCCTCACCGGCGTGCTCTATGTGCTGGACGAGCCGTCGATCGGCCTGCATCAGCGCGACAACGACCGGCTGCTCGACACGCTGCGACGGCTGCGCGATCTCGGCAATAGCGTCATCGTCGTCGAGCATGACGAGGACGCCATTCTCTCCGCCGATTATGTGGTCGATGTCGGCCCCGGCGCCGGCGTACATGGCGGCCATATCGTCTCCAAAGGCGCGCCGCAGGAGATTATGGACGATCCCAATTCGCTCACCGGCCAATATTTGACCGGCGCTCGCCAAGTGACCCTGCGCCATGCGCTGCGCAAGCCCGACCCCGGCCGCTGGCTGAAGATCAGCGGCGCACGCGGAAACAATCTGAAAAATGTCGAGGCGAAGATTCCGCTCGGCCTCTTCACCGCCGTCACCGGCGTCTCCGGCGGCGGCAAATCCACGCTCGTCATCGAGACGCTGTATAAAGCGGTGGCGCGGCGCCTCAATGGCGCGCATGAGCATCCGGCGCCCTTCGACAAGATCGACGGGCTCGAGCATATCGACAAGATCATCGATATCGACCAATCGCCCATCGGCCGCACGCCGCGCTCCAATCCCGCGACCTACACAGGCGCCTTCACGCCGATCCGCGAATGGTTCGCCGGCCTGCCGGAGGCGAAAGCGCGCGGCTATGCGCCGGGGCGCTTCTCCTTCAATGTGAAGGGCGGACGCTGCGAAGCCTGCCAGGGCGACGGCGTCATCAAGATCGAGATGCACTTCCTGCCCGACGTCTATGTCACTTGCGACGTCTGCAAGGGTAAACGCTACGATCGCGAGACGCTGGAAGTGAAATATCGCGAGAAGTCCATCGCCGACGTTCTCGACATGACCGTGGAGGAAGCGGCCGTATTGTTCAAGGCCGTGCCGGCGATCCGCGACAAGATGGAGACATTGAAGCGCGTCGGCCTCGATTATATTCGCGTCGGGCAGCAGGCGACGACTCTCTCCGGCGGCGAGGCGCAGCGCGTGAAGCTCGCCAAGGAACTGGCGCGCCGCTCCACGGGCCGCACGCTCTACATTCTCGACGAGCCGACGACGGGCCTGCATTTCCACGATGTCGCCAAGCTGCTCGAGGTGCTGCACGAGCTCGTCGATCAGGGCAATAGCGTCGTCGTCATCGAACATAATCTCGAGGTCATCAAGACGGCCGATTGGATCATCGATCTCGGACCCGAGGGCGGCGATGGCGGCGGCGAGATCGTCGCAGCCGGACCGCCCGCCGACATCGTCGCGGCGAAGCGCAGCCACACCGGCCGCTATCTCGCCGAAGTGCTGAAGCGTCGTCCGCCGCGCGCGGAGAAGGCGAAAGCGGCAAAAGCGGAGAAGGAGGCGCCAGCGCCACGCCGCAAGCGCGCCGCGCAGGAGCAGTGAGACGTCAGATCGAATAGCCGCGCTTGCGCAGCTCGGATTTGAGATCGGTCTGCAACGACTCGCCGACCTTGACGCCCCAGGCTTTGCCGATCTCCATTCCGCTCTTGGCGAGCTGACCCATTTTCACGGCGAGCTTCGAGCCTGTCGGCGATTTATAGAAGCTCAGCACATCGCGAAGTTCCGCGACGCTGAAATTATCGGCGTAGATGGCGGCCATCTGGCCTGTCAGCTCGTCCAGACTGGCGATGAATTTCGCCTGCATCCGCGGCGATATTTCTGCGAGATCCTTTTCGAGCTTCGGATTTTGCGTCCCGAGCAGCGATTTGATCTGCTCCATCAGCGCCGGCAGCATTTGCTTGGCCGTATCCGTCACATGCATGGCGACGAGCAGCTCCTTGGCGACGGCGATGCGCTCGCCCCTGTCGTCGGCGCGCGCCGGCGCGCCGCAGAGCGTGAGCAGCACGGCGAATGACGCGAAAAAAAGTCTCATGCAATCCTCCCGATGAAACGCGCGCATATCATACGCTAGGACGCGCGCGCCCGAAAGCGCCACGGTCGAGGCTCGCGGGAGGAGAGATTGCTCAGCGCTTCGCTTCGCGGGCCGCGAAATAAGAGTCGATCCTCTCGCGCATCTCGCGCAGAAACCGCTCCTCGCCGAAGCCGAGCGCATGAGCGCGAATGCGCTCGGACGAAAATTCCATGCGCTCGAAGCGCGCGACCGCCTCACTCAACGCGTCCACCGTCTGTGTCTCGAAGAAGACGCCTGTCTCATTCTCGACAACAGTCTCGGTCGCGCCGCCGCGGCGGAAGGCGATCACCGGACGTCCGCTCGCCATCGCCTCGAGTGGCACGATGCCGAAATCTTCCTCGCCCGGAAAGATCAGCGCGCGGCAGCGCGAATAATGCCGCATCAGAACGTCGAAAGGCTGCGGGCCGAGCACGGACACGGTCGCGCCAGCGCGATGGCGGATCGCCTCCAGATTGGCGCCGCCGCCGATCACGACGAGCTTCTTGCCGCTCGCATTGAAGGCGTCGATGGCGAGATCTGGCCGCTTATAGCCGACGAGCTCGCCGACCATCAGATAATAATCGCCGATCTCGTCAGCCGGCGCGATGGAGAAAGCGTCGGCGGCGACGGGCGGATGCACGACATCGGCAGAGCGGCGATAATAGCGCTCGACGCGATGCGCGACCGTCGTCGAATTGGCGATGAAATGATCGACGCGCGTTGCCGACAGCGCATCCCAATTGCGCAGATAATGCGCGAGCGGCGGCATCAGCAGCCGCGTGAGCCGGCCGGATTCCTCGCGATATTCATGGTACATGTTCCACAAATAGCGCATCGGCGAATGGCAATAGCAGACATGCAGCGCCTCCGGCGGCGGAATGATCCCTTTCGCGGGCCCGGACTCGCTCGAGATGACGAGATCATAGCCGCGCAGATCGAGCTGCTCGCAGGCGAGCGGCATGAAGGGCAGATATTGCCGATAATATTTCGCCGCGCGGG
Source organism: Methylosinus sp. RM1 (assembly GCF_011378635.1). Lineage (NCBI taxonomy): Bacteria > Pseudomonadati > Pseudomonadota > Alphaproteobacteria > Hyphomicrobiales > Methylocystaceae > Methylosinus > Methylosinus sp. RM1. The sequence continues at coordinate 198,657 of NZ_WOVC01000003.1, read as the reverse complement.
GAAGCGATTGGATAAAGCTGGTCGTGATCGGACGCGAGCGGATCATCGGCGAGACGGCGGCCGGATCGATGACGTGGGTGAAGAGATCGGCCTGCGGAAACAAGCGAATCAGGGCTTCGACGACCTTCTCGCCGCCGCGCATGCCGACGAACCAATAGTGAACGATCGCCACACGCATCTATGTTCCTACCTCGACGCTCACCCACTTCGACTCTCGGACAAACGCGCAGGAGCGCGCAAACGACGAAGCCGGGCATGAGCCCGGCTTCGAGAATACAGTCGAAGTCATTAACATCCCGTGAGGATTTCGCGCGCTCAATTCTTGAGCGGCGTCTCCGGAACGCTGCGCGGACGCGCGCTGGCGCTGCGCGGCGCCGGCTCCCCCTTGCCCGCATCCTTGCCGCCGTCGCCGTCCTTCGCCTTGCGGCTCTTGCGCGGCTCGGCTCCGCTCTCCGCCGCCGACGCCCGCTTCTTGCCGGCCTCGACAATGTCGCGCTCGGGACGCGGCAGCACCGGACCCTCGGGGAAGACGAAGCCCAGCGTCTTGGCGCCGTCGTCGTCCGTCACCACCACCACGCGCACCGCGCCGCCATTCTTCAACCGGCCGAACAGCACCTCGTCGGCCAGAGGCGTCTTGATGTGCTGATGGATCACGCGGCCCATTGGACGCGCGCCCATGGCCTGGTCATAGCCATGCTCGACGAGCCAGGACCGCGCCTCGTCGGAGAGCTCGATCGTGACATTGCGGTCGGCGAGCTGCGCCTCGAGCTGCAGGATGAATTTGTCGACGACGCGGGCAATCACCTCCTCCGGCAGATGGCCGAAATGGACGATCGAGTCGAGACGATTGCGGAACTCCGGGGCGAAGAGGTGATTGATCGCCTCATTGTCCTCGGCGCTATGCGTCTTGCCGCGCGTGAAGCCGATGGGCTTCTTGGCGAGATCGGCGGCGCCGGCGTTGGTCGTCATGATGAGGATCACATTGCGGAAGTCGATCTGCTTGCCATTGTGATCGGTCAGCTTGCCGTGGTCCATCACCTGCAGAAGGATGTTGAACAGATCGGGATGCGCCTTCTCGATCTCGTCCAGCAGCAGCACGCAATGCGGATGCTGGTCGATGCCGTCGGTCAGCAGGCCGCCCTGATCGAAGCCGACATAGCCGGGAGGCGCGCCGATGAGCCGGCTCACCGTATGGCGCTCCATATATTCCGACATGTCGAAGCGGATCAGCTCTATGCCCAGCGAGGTGGCGAGCTGGCGCGCCGCCTCCGTCTTGCCGACGCCGGTCGGGCCGGAGAAGAGATAGCAGCCGATCGGCTTCTCGGGATCGCGCAGGCCGGCGCGGGCCAGCTTGATCGCCGAGGTAAGCGCCGTGACCGCCTTGTCCTGGCCATAGACGACGCGCTTCAAGGTCTCGTCGAGATGGGCGAGAACCTCCGCGTCGTCCTTGGAGACGGTCTTGGCGGGGATACGCGCCATGGTCGAGATCGTGGTCTCGATCTCCTTGAGGCCGATCGTCTTCTTGCGCTTGGACTCCGGCACCAGCATTTGCGCGGCGCCGGTCTCGTCGATCACGTCGATCGCCTTGTCCGGCAGCTTGCGGTCATGGATGTAGCGGGCCGAGAGCTCCACCGCGGCCTTCAGCGCCTCGGTGGTGTAGCGGATCTTGTGGAACTCCTCGAAATAGGGCTTGAGGCCCTTGACGATCTCCACCGCATCCGGGATCGACGGCTCATTGACGTCGATCTTCTGGAAGCGCCGCACCAGAGCGCGGTCCTTCTCGAAATATTGGCGATATTCGCGATAGGTGGTCGAGCCGATGCAGCGCAGCGTGCCCTGGGCCAGCGCGGGCTTCAGCAGATTGGAGGCGTCCATCGCGCCGCCGGAGGTTGCGCCGGCGCCGATCACCGTATGGATCTCGTCGATGAAGAGGATCGCATTCTTATGCGCCTCTATCTCCTTGATGACCTGCTTCAACCGCTCCTCGAAATCGCCGCGATAGCGCGTGCCGGCGAGCAGCGTGCCCATGTCGAGCGCGAAAACCGTCGCGCCGGCGAGCACTTCGGGAACCTCGTTCTGAATGATCTTGCGGGCGAGGCCTTCGGCGATGGCCGTCTTGCCGACGCCCGGATCGCCGACCAGCAGCGGATTGTTCTTCTGCCGGCGGCAGAGCACCTGCACGGTGCGCAGCACCTCGGACTCGCGGCCGATCAGCGGATCGATGCGGCCGTCGCGCGCCTTGCGGTTGAGGTTGACGCAATAAGCCTCGAGCGCGCCTTCCTTCTTGCGCTGCTCGCCCTCGCGGCCCTCGCGCCCCTCGCCCCGCTCCGCCTCGTCCTCGACGCCGCGCGGCGCGCGCGAGCCGTCCGAGAGGCCGGGCCGCTTGGCGATGCCGTGGCTGATGTAGTTCACCGCGTCATAGCGCGTCATATCCTGCTCCTGCAGGAAATAGACGGCGTGGCTCTCGCGCTCGGCGAAGAGCGCGACCAGCACGTTGGCGCCGCTCACATCCTCGCGACCGGAGGATTGCACGCTGATGATGGCGCGCTGCACGACGCGCTGGAAGCCGGCGGTCGGCTTGCAGTCGCCTGCCGATTCATTGACCAGATTGTCCAGCTCGTGATCGATATATTCGCGCAAATTTTTGGCGAGCAGATCGAGATCGACCGAGCAGGCGCGCAGCACGGCGGCGGCGTCCTGGTCGTCTATGAGGCTGAGGAGCAGATGCTCCAAAGTCGCATATTCATGATGCCGCTCCCTCGCCGAGGCGAGCGCGCGGTCGAGTGACTGCTTCAGGTTGCGCGAGAATGTCGGCATCGATCGTCCGCCCTCACTTCTTTTCCATGATGCACTGAAGCGGATGCTGGTGCTTGCGCGCATAGTCCATCACTTGCGTGACTTTCGTCTCCGCCACCTCATAGGTGTAGACGCCGCATTCGCCGACGCCGTGATTATGCACGTGCAGCATTATCCGAGTGGCTTCTTCCAGGCTCTTGTTGAAATATTTACGCAGAACGATGACCACGAACTCCTGGGTCGTGTAGTCGTCGTTGAGCAGCAGGACGCGATACATGTTGGGCCGCCGCGTCTGCGTCCGCGTGCGGGTGATCAGCGCCGTTCCCGACCCACCGTCGCCGCCGCCGCCGCTCTTTCGAGGCTCTTTCCCGGCCGCATGGGGAGACGCGCGGCGTTCCGTAGCGAAGGGAACCCGGCTGTCGAGTGTAAGATCGTCGATCACTGTCACCTCGGCTTTCCTCATTCCCCTTTCCGAAGTTTCGCCCGCGACAGGCCCGTCCGGCGTATGCGTAGCATTCTCCGTGCCGCGGGCCCCTCGCCGACTTTCGCGGAGCGGGCGAAGCGGAGAGACGCCGAGTGTTCTTTCTCGCGGGAGCATTGGCAAGACCCGAAAAGCTGAAACCGCCCAAAAAAACTCCGAGGCGCGCCTCGGATGCGACGCCTCCAGCGCGCCGCCGTCCACAATACGCCTAGGACATAATGTGCCGCAGCGGCGGAACAAGTGAATGAGGCGCGCGAGGCGCGACCCGGCGCCGCGATTGGGTTTCCAAAGGGCGCCGCCAATAACTCGATTCCGCCCCCGCGACGGCGCACCTGTCGAAAACCACGAGCGTAAACGCGTCCTTTACCCCCGCCGCGTAAAATCGAGGCCGGTCAAAAAGCGTGGCGCGCAATCAAAAGAGGCGCGAATGACGATGCTGGATCGGTTTCGGCGGGACACGGCGGGCAAGCTCGTCGAAAAAGTTGCCTTGGGTTCGGCTGTGCTGGCGCTCGCCTGCGTGCTCGGCGCCAACGTCCTGTCGGCAAAGTTACAAAATGGCGAGCTGCCGCGTCTCGCTTTTGTTCACAAAGAGGAGCGCGGCCGCGTGCAGGCGGCGGCGGCTCAGCCCGCGGCGACGGCTCAGCCTCTGCATCGCATCGGCTTCGTCGGCGTGGATCACACCGCCACCGGCTCGATCGCGCCAGGCCAAAAGGCCGTCGCGCCGGCCACGCCCTGCGGGCCCGGCTCGAAATAGGGCGAAATCGAAGCGCGCGCGGCCGCTACCCCCGCGCGCCGCTCATGATGCGCCGCGTCAATTCCATTGACATCCGACGCGTTCGGCTTCAAGCATGGCGCGCGTCTTGCTCCCCAGACGACGAGCAGAACGCCAGCGGAACACAAACGTCATTTGCGACGGTCCCGCCTCTCGAGGACGACGCGCGCCCCCGCGGCACACGCGCGCCCTTCCCTTGCCAAATGTCATGAAAGCCGCGACCAGGACAATTGATGACCTTCGACGAACTCGGCCTTTCCCAAAAGGTCCTCGCGGCCGTTGAGGCGTCCGGCTACACCAAGCCGACGCCCATTCAGGAACAGGCCATTCCTCCGGCGCTGCAGGGGCGCGACATTCTGGGCATCGCCCAGACGGGCACAGGCAAGACGGCGGCGTTCACGCTGCCCATGCTGTGCCGGCTCGAGCAGGGCCGCGCCCGCGCACGAATGCCGCGCACGCTGATTCTCGAGCCGACGCGCGAGCTCGCCGCGCAGGTCGAGGCGAGCTTCGCCAAATATGGCGCGAATCACAAGCTCAATGTCGCGCTGCTGATCGGCGGCGTCTCCTTCGGCGATCAGGAAGCCAAGATCATGCGCGGCGCCGATGTGCTGATCGCGACGCCCGGCCGCCTGCTCGACTTCTTCGATCGCGGCAAGCTGCTGCTCACCAATATCGAGATCCTCGTCATCGACGAGGCCGATCGTATGCTCGACATGGGCTTCATCCCGGACATAGAGCGCGTCTGCAAGCTGGTGCCCTTCACGCGGCAGACTTTGTTCTTCTCCGCGACGATGCCGCCGGAGATCACGCGCCTCACCGAGGCTTTTTTGCACAATCCTGTACGAGTCGAGGTGGCGCGCGCCTCGACGACGGCGGCGACCATCCGCCAGGCGCTGGTCGCCACCCATGGCCACGCCGAGAAGCGCGAGACGCTGCGCCGGATCATCCGCGGCGCGGACAGTTTCAAAAACGCGATCATCTTCTGCAATCGAAAGCGCGATGTCGCCATATTGCATCGCTCGCTCGACAAGCACGGCTTTTCCGCCGGCGCGCTGCATGGCGATATGGACCAGCTCGCGCGCATGGCCTCGCTCGACGCCTTCAAGAATGGCGACGTCAATCTCCTCGTCTGCTCCGACGTCGCGGCGCGCGGCCTCGATATTCCCGACGTCAGCCATGTCTTCAATTTCGACGTGCCGACGCATAGCGAGGATTATGTCCATCGCATCGGCCGCACCGGCCGCGCCGGCCGCTCGGGCACGGCCTTCACCCTCGTCACCGACGACGACCGCAAATATCTCGATCAGATCGAGACGCTGATCGGCAAGAAGATCGATTGGGAGGGCCCCGGCCTCGACGAGTTGCCGCCGCCCTCCGAAGCGCCTGCCCGTGAATCGCGCGGACGCGGGCGCTCGCGCAGCAGCGGCGAGCGGAGCGGCCGACGCGCCGCGCCAGAACGCGAGGCCAGAACAGAGCGTGAAGCAAGGTCCGAGCGCGAGCCGCGTCGCGAGGCCCGGCAGGAGCGTGAGCCGCCTCGAGAGCGCGCCGGCCGCCAAGATCGCGCCGCCCAAGATCGCGAGGCGAGACCAGAGCGGGAGGCGAGGCCGCCGGCCAGGCCGGCCCGTCCCGAGCGGCCGCCGACCTATGGCGATCGGCGCGACCGCCGGCCGACGCGCCAGCCGGAGGACGACGGGCCGCCGGTCATCGGCCTCGGCGACCATATTCCATCCTTCCTGCTGCGCCCTGTGGTGCTCAAGCCGGCCAAGGTCGGGGAAGAATAAGGCGTTTTCACTCAGCCGGCGAGCGCCTCGACGACGAGATCGAGCATCTGCTCTATGTCCGGATCGGCGTGAACGTCGCCGGACGGCTCGATCCGCACCATGGGGATTCCTCGCGAGCAATGGCGCAGGCAGCTGCGCCGCGCGCAGGCGATTTCGCCGGCGGCGATCCCTTTGCCGAAATCGAAGTCGAGCGCCTCGCTCAAGCGCTCGTGCAGCGCGCTCCCGCGTCCCTCGCGGTCGCAGACGTCTCCGACGCAGACGACGAAGCGTATCAGTGGCGGCTCGGTCATTTCGGTCCTCTGGCTCTGATCGCGGCCGACCCTCGAGATGCAATCATCGTGTCCCTTCGCTCCGTGTCCCCTCGGCGGGGACGCATGAAGGCGCCTCAGGCGCGATGATACGGATGTCCGGCGAGAATGGTCGTCGCCCGATAGATCTGCTCGGCGACGAGAATGCGCACGATCTGATGCGGCAGCGTCATGCGCCCGAAGGAAAAGACCGCGCCCGCCTTCTCCCGCACCGCAGGCGCCAGCCCCTCCGAGCCGCCGATGGCGAACCACAGCGATTTCGCGCCTTTGTCACGTTGGCTCGCGACCATGGCGGCGAAATCGGCGCTGCTGGCGGCGGTCCCACGCTCGTCGAAGACGACGAGCTTTGCGCCGGCCGGCAGAGCGGCGAGCAGTCCTTCGCCCTCCTGCGCCATGCGCTCGGCCGGATTGCGCGCCCTGCTCTCGTCGATTTCCTGAAGATCGAGCCCCACGAGCCCGAGATTTCGCATCGCCGCGATGCGGGCGGCGTAACGCGCGTAGAGATCGCGCTCCGGGCCGGCCTTGAGCCGCCCGACACAAAGAATTCCGAGACGCATGTCCCCTTACGGACATTCGCGTCGAGGCGAACGCCGCCCTGTCTCGTTTCGCCCCCAGCGGCGCCGCTTTTAGACCGCGCGCAGCTCGCTCGGCCGCGCGCCGCCCCACATTTTCTCGAGGTTGTAGAACTGGCGCACCTCGGGCCGGAAAATGTGGACGATGACGTCGCCCGCGTCGATCAGCACCCAATCGCACTGCGGCAAACCCTCGACGCGCGGAGCGACGAGACCGGCCTCCTTGCAGGCTTTGAGCAGCTTGTCGGCGATGGCGCCGACATGCGTGGTCGAGCGGCCGGTCGCGATGACCATGTCATCGGCGATCGACGTCTTGCCGCGCAGATCGATGGAGATGACGTCCTCGGCCTTGGAGTCGTCGAGGCTGGTGAGGACTTTTTGGACGATGGAGCCGGCGATCTGGCCGATCGGCCCGGAAGCCGGCTGAGACGGCGCGCGCGCCGCCCCGGGAAGACTTGTCGTCAGCTTGTGACCCTCATGCTTCGCGGCGCTGGCGCCGCGTCCTTCAAGATGTGCCGTTTTGAGCCCGAATGCAACCGCGCAGAAGCGCGCGCGGGAGCGAAAGCGCGCGGCAAAGACGGCGCTCGCCGTCCCTCGCAGGCCCGACACATCGACATAAGCTTCTATTAATCATAGAAAAAGGCGGAAAGACGCGCGGCCCGAGCGAGGGCCGCGGGCGGAAAAAAACCCGGCGAGAACGCCGGGTTTTGGAAGTGGGCCCCGGCCCATCGTGAGGTGGGAGGAACCTCGAAGCCGGAACAATTGCGGAGCCTATCCGATTCCGCGAGGCTGCGCCCGGCATAAAAGGTCGCATTTGTCCAGGCTTGGCCGCGAAAAGCGCTCACACGGCCGCGCTCGAGCGCCGCCCGAGCGGGCGGGGCCGAACATAGCGATTCGGCAGCGCCCGCAAATTCAATCCGCTAAATTCTGCGACCTGCGCCGCAACGCCCGCGCTGTGACCAAAATGTCACATCTGCGAAGATTTTGCGGCGACGGCTCAGGGGACGAGCACGAGCGCGCCTGTCGTGCGCCGCGCCTCGAGATCCGCATGGACGAGAGCGGCGTCCTCAAGCCGATAGAGCGCCGGCCGCTCGAGCCGCAATAGGCCCTTTTTAATCGCGCGGACCACGTCGTTCGTCATCTTCTCATAATCCTTGCGCCGCGCGATGTGAGCGAAGAGCGAGGGGCGCGTGGCGAAGAGCGAGCCTTTTTGCGACAGGAGATTTATGTCGAAAGCCTCGATCTTGCCGGAGGCCGAGCCATAGCTGACGAAAAGTCCGAAAGGCTTCAGGCAATCGAGCGAAGCGGGAAAAGTCGCCTGGCCGACGCCGTCATAGACCACGTCGCAGAGCTTGCCGCCGGTGATGTCCCGCACGGCGGCGGCGAAATCCTCGCTGCGATAGAGAATCGTATGCTCCGCGCCCGCCTCTTTGGCGATTTTCGCCTTCTCCGCGTCGCCGACGGTGGCGATCACGCGGGCGCCGAGCGCGCTTGCCCATTGGCAGAGCAATTGGCCGACGCCGCCCGCCCCCGCATGGACGAGAATGCGGTCGCCTTCCTTCACCTTATAGGTGCGGCGCAGCAGATATTGCGCGGTGAGCCCTTTGAGCATCATCGAGGCGCCGGTCTCGAAAGAAAACGATTTCCGCAGCTTCACCAGCGCGGCCGCAGGCAGATTACGCGCCTCCGCATAGCCGCCGAGCGGGCCGACATAGGCGACGCGATCGCCGATTTCGAATTCATCGACGCCCTCCCCGAGCGCGACCACCTCGCCGGCGCCCTCGAAGCCGGGGACGAAGGGGAGCGTCGAAGGATAGGAGCCGCTCCGCAAATAGACATCGATGTAATTGACGCCGATCGCCTTCTGGACGATCTGCGCCTCGCCCGGGCCGGGCGGAGGAAGCTCGACATCCTCATAGCGCAGAACCTGCGGCCCGCCGGTCTCGTAAATGCGTATCGCCTTCACCATGATCTTCTCCGAATGGCTTCGCGCAAAAAATCCGCGGCGATTGCGACCATGGATTGACGCAGGCGACAAAGCCAACAGATTTTCGAGTAGCGACGGAAAGCCGCCGGCGGACGGCTTCGCCTTCCCCTCCCCTTGGTGTAGAAGGATTCCCGAAACGGAGACGAAGCATATGGCCGAGATTATAGCGGGCGAAAGCCCTGCGATCGACACGCAGATTCTCGTGGCCGGCGCCGGCTCCACCGGCATAGCCGCCGCCCTCGCTTTCGCGAAGGCCGGCTGGCGCGTGACGCTCTCCGGGCGCTTTCCTCCGCCTCTGCCCGGCCGCACCATCGCGCTGTTCGAAGCCTCGGTGCGCTTTCTCGATTCGATCGGCGTGCTGGAGAAGGTGCGCGCCGCCGCCTGTCCGATCGAGACGATCCAAATGATCGACGACACGGACCAGCTTCTCCCCGTGCCCGATCTCGTGATGCGCTCGGAGGAGATCGATCTTCCCGCCTTCGGCCTCAACGTCTCCAATGACGAGCTGACCGCGATATTGCTCGAGCACGCGCGCGCCGAGCAGAGCTTCGAGATCGTCGAGAGCGACATCGCCGACTATGAATTCGAGGACGACGGCGCCGCCGCGATCCTCACCGACGGGCGCCGCATCGCCGCCGATTTCATCGTCGCCGCCGACGGCCGCGCCAGCCGCGCACGCGCCGCCGCCGGCATAGACACGAAGGAATGGACTTATCCGCAGGTCGCTCTCACCGCCCTGCTGCGCCACGAGCTGCCGCACGACAATGTCTCGACCGAATTTCACACGCGCTCGGGCCCCTTCACTCTGGTGCCGCTGCCGCCGCGCGAGGGCGCGGAGCATCGCTCCAGCCTCGTCTGGCTGATGAGCCCGCGCGACGCCAAGCGCCGCCTCGCCAAGCCGCGCGACGAGCTGCAATATGAGATGGAGGACTACTCTCGGGAAAAACTCGGCTCCATCACGATCGAGAGCGGCATTGGCGAGTTCCGCATGGGCGGGCTGCAAGTGTCGCGGCTCACCGCGCCGCGGCTCGCGCTGGTCGGCGAGACCTGCCATGTGTTTCCGCCGATCGGCGCGCAGGGGCTCAATCTCAGCCTGCGCGACGTCGCCGATCTCGAGGATTGCCTCGCCAGCGTCGATCTGCGCAATCCCAAGGAGCTTTCGCGCGCCCTGATGCGTTACGAAATGCACCGCCGCGCCGATATCGGCTTCCGCACCCATGGGGTCGATCTGCTCAATCGCTCGCTGATCATCCCTTATCTGCCGATCGATCTCATTCGCGGCGCCGGCTTCATCGCCATGACGGCGCTCGGCCCGCTGCGCCGCGCGGTGATGCGCGAGGGCGTGGCGCCGCATCTCGCGCAGCCGCGGCTGATGCGCGACGAGGCGCCGAAGGAACCGCGAATGCGCGGCAAGCGCCCGCGCGGGCCGGAGGCGATCGTCGACGCGGCGAAAGGCGCCTTCGCCCATTTGCGCGAGACCGCCTCGCGCCTCGGCTGACGCGCGCTCCTTCTCCCGCATGCGGGAGAAGGACTTACAGAGACGGCGCGAACAGCGTCGGAATCGCGAAGCGAAACGCCGTCCCGTCGCCCGGCCGCGATTCGACCTCTATCTCCCAGCCGTGGCGATCCGCGATGGATTTGCAGATCGCCAGCTCTATGCCCGTGCCGGCATATTCCACATCGCTCTGCAGCCGGCTGAACGGCTCGAAAATCTTCTGCGCGAATTGCTGCTCGAAGCCGACGCCCTTGTCGATGATCGACAGATGGATCGCGCCCTCCTCCAGCGTCGCCGCGATCGTCACCTCGGCCGGCCGGCCGGGCTTGCGATATTTGATGGCGTTGGCGACGATATTCTGCATCAGGCAAGCGAATTGCGCGCGGTCGCCGACGAAAGCGGCGGCAGGAAGATCGACCTCGAGCCTGGTCTCTCCCGCGGCGATCGATTGCGCCAGCGCGGCGAGCGAGAATTGCACTTCCTCGCGCAGCTCCAGCGCCTCCAATTGCTGATCGCCATAGATGGTTCGCGCATAAATGAGCAGATCCTCGACGAGCTTGCGCGCGCGCACCGCGGCGCAGCGCATATGCGCGCTCGCCTGCATGATTTCATCACGGCCTCCCGCATTCATCGCCGCCTCGAGGCGCGATGATTGCGACGCGATCTCCGCCAGCGGCTGCTGCAGATCGAGCGAGGCGACATAAGCGAATTGGCCGAGCCGCTCATTGACGCGCTCCAGCTCGGCGACGCTCCCGGCGAGCGCCCGCTCCGCCGCGCGGCGCTCGCTCATATCGATGATCGTCGCCGTGACGAGAAGCTCGCGCTCCGTCATGAGCGGCGCGAGGCCGATCTCGACTGGAAACTCGCAGCCGTCGCGCCGCCGCGCCCTTATCTCATGGCCGACGCCCATCATGCGGCGGCCGGGATCGACGTAATAGAGCCGTCGAAACGCGGCATGTCGGCGGCGCGTCACGGCCGGCGTCAGCAGATCGACCGAGCGCCCGATCAATTCGTCGCGCGCATAGCCGAAGAGAATCTCCGTCTCGCGATTGGCGTAGCGCACCAGCCCGTCGGCGCCCACGATGAGGATCGCCGCCGGCGAGGCTTCGACCATCACCCGAAAGCGATCATATTCGATCGTCTCGCCGCTCATTTCGGCCTTCCCCTCGCGACATGAGCTGCGCCGCCCCGTCCCACGAATGTAGCGAATATGATATGTGAGCGACGCGGACGGAAGAAAAGAGCCTGAGCGGCAATGGCGATGGAAGCGACGGAAACGCACGAGACCGCGGAGCATCCGCTCGGCCGGCGCAGAATCGGCCTCGCGCTCAGCTCCGGCATGGCGCGCGGCTGGGCGCATATCGGCGCCTTGCGCGCCTTGAAGAAAATGGGCGTCTCCTTCGATGTCGTCGCCGGAACCTCGGCTGGCGCGCTGGTCGGCGGCTGCTTTCTCGCCGGCAAGCTCGACGAGCTGGAGGCCTGGGCCGCCTCGCTCGACAAGCGCAAGATCGTCTCCTATCTCGATCTCCAGCTCGGCTATGGCGGACTCATCAAGGGCGACCGCCTGCTGATGGAGCTGCGCCGCGCGCTCGGCCCCATGCGCGTCGAGACCTTGCCGACGCCTTTCGTCGCCGTCGCCACCGATCTCGTCACCGGCCATGAGATCTGGCTGCAAAAGGGCGATCTCGCCGAAGCGCTGCGCGCCTCCTTCTCTCTGCCGGGCCTGTTCCCGCCCATGGAGGTGGACGGGCGCTGGCTCGCCGATGGCGCGCTGGTCGATCCTCTGCCCGTCGCCGCCTGCCGCGCGCTCGGCGCGGAACTCGTCATCGCCGTCAATCTCAACACCGACATCATCGGCAAGTCGCGCGACGCCGCGCGCATTCCCTCGACCATGGGCTTCGATCCGGCGACTCTGCTCGAGCAAAAGCAGAAGCCCTTCGTCGCCTCGCTCACCGAGGCGCTCACGCGCGGCGTCTTCCGCCGCGACCCCGACCGCCCGAGCATTTTCGGCGTGATGACGACATCGCTCAGCATAATGCAGGACCGCTTGACGCGCTCGCGCCTCGCCGGCGATCCGCCCGACGTGCACATCACGCCGCGCGTCGGCCATATCGGTCTGCTCGAATTCGACCGCACCGAGGAAGCCGTGCGCGAAGGCGAGGCGGCGGTGGAGAAACGGCGCGAGGAGATCGCCGACGCGCTGCAGGTGATGGGGCTGATTTGAAGCGAATAGCGAGTGAGCTCGTCGCTATTCGCTCCCTTCCCTATTCTCTTCTACCGAAATCCGGCGCCGCCGTATCCTGCCCCTGCTCTATGATGCTGCGGCGGATGGCGCGCGTGCGCGTGAACAGCGCGAACAGCCCATCGCCGTCGCCGGTGCGGATCATGCGGCGCAGCGCCGTCAAATCCTCGTCGAAACGGCCGAGCATCTCCAGCACGGCGTCCTTGTTGTTCAAGAAAATATCGCGCCACATGGTCGGATCGGAGGCGGCGATGCGCGTGAAATCACGAAAGCCGGAGGCCGAAAATTTGATGACCTCCGACTGCGTGACCTCCTCGAGATCGGCGGCCGTGCCGACGATGTTATAGGCGATGAGATGCGGCAGATGGCTCGTCACCGCCAGCACCAGATCATGATGCGTCGCGCTCATCGTCTCGACATTGGCGCCGAGCCGCGTCCAAAAGGCCGAGAGCTTCGTCACCGCCTCGCCGTCGAAACCGTCCTGCGGCGTGAGAATGCACCAGCGATTCTGAAACAGCGTCGCAAAGCCGGCGTCGGGCCCGGAATATTCCGTGCCGGCGATCGGATGCGCGGGAATGAAATGCGCGCTGGCCGGCACATGCGGCGCGACCTGCGCGACAATCGCGCCCTTCACCGAGCCGACGTCGGAGAGAATTGCGCCCGGCGAAAGATGCGGCGCGATCACGCGTGCGACCTCGCCGCAAGCGCCGACCGGCACGCAGAGAATGACGAGATCGGCACCCGTCACGGCCTGCGCGAGATCGGCGGTCGTTTCATCGGCTATGCCGAGCTCACGCACGCGCGCGCACACTTGTTCCGAGGCGTCGCTCGCGGCGATCCGCGTCGCGGCGCCATAGGCGCGCGCGCCGCGCGCGATCGACGAGCCGATGAGGCCGAGGCCGATCAGCGCGACCTTCTCGAAGATCGGCGCGCGCGCGTCAGCCATGCGCGGCCCGCGGCGCCGCGCGCCATGAGGCGGTGAATTCGCCGAGCGCCGCGACGACGAGACGATCGGCCTCCTCCGAGCCGATGGTCAGCCGCAGAAATTGCGGCATACCGTAAGCGCCGATCGCGCGCAGCACCAGCCCGCGCGAGGTGAGGAAGCGATCGGCGTCCGCCGCCGTGCGCCCCGCCTCCTCCGGAAAGCGAATGGCGATGAAATTGGCGACGCTCGGCAGCACCTCGAGCCCCAGCGCCTCGATCTCGCGCGTGAGGAAAGGCAGCCAGCGCGCATTATGGGCGATCGCCGCCTCGACATGCGCCTTGTCCTGCACCGCCTCTATGCCCGCCTCGATCGCCGCGGCGCTGACATTGAAAGGGCCGCGCAGCCGGTTCAGCGCATCCATGATCGGCGCCGCACCATAGCCCCAGCCGAGCCGCAGCCCGGCGAGGCCGTAGATTTTCGAGAAGGTGCGCGTCGTCACCACATTGTCGCGCGTCGAGGCGAGCTCGAGCGCCGCCGAATAATCCTCCGCGCGCACATATTCCGCATAGGCGGCGTCGATGACGAGCACGACATGCTTCGGCAGCGCATCGGCGAGCCGCAGTATTTCCGACTTCGGCAGATAGGTCCCGGTCGGATTATTGGGATTGGCGAGGAAGACGATTTTCGTGCGCTCCGTCACGCGCTCCAAGATCGCGTCGACGCTCGCCTTGTAATTCGTCTCCGGCGCGATGACGGGAACGCCGCCCGCCGCGAGAATGACGATGCGATACTCCAGGAAACCATATTGCGTGTAGATTCCCTCGTCGCCCGGCTCGATGAAAGCGTGCGCGAGCAGCGCCAGAATATCGTCCGAGCCCGCGCCGCAGACGATGCGCTCCGGGTCGAGCCCATGCGCCACGCCGATCGCCTGCCGCAGCCGCGTCGCCGAGCCGTCGGGATAGGCGGCGATCTTCGGCGCCAGCGCGCGCAGCGCGTCCACGGCTTTGGGCGAGGGCCCGAGCGGCGTCTCATTGGCCGAGAGCTTGAAGACGCGCGCGGCGCCGGGGGCGGCGCTCTTGCCGGGCACGTAAGCGTCGATCGCCAGCACGCTTCGACGCACGACAGGTTTGGTCATCTCGTCAACTCCTCGGGGCAAAAACGCCGCTGCGGGCAATGTCCAATTCGAAACGCGCCGCATGACTGCCGACCGGCTCGGCGCGGACGCGGCCGACGCCGGCGCGCGCCAGCTCTTCCACAAATTGCGCGGCTTTCACATGGCCGGGCGCGGCGACGAGCAGAGACAGCTCCCCGCCATGCGGCGCGGTGGCGAGAATCTCGCCGGCCAGCGCGTCGATCGCCGCAGGGGCGGCCGGATGCCATTTCGGCAGTGTGAGCGCATAGAGGGCGATATCCTGCGAGGCGGCCTCGGCCAGGGGTTTCGCGACGATCAGCACCGGCAGGCCGGCCGGATGATTGGGCCGCTCGACGAAGGGCAGGCGCGCGATGATCTTGGGCGCGTTTTCGCCGACGAGCCTCGCCCACCAGGCGCCCTCCTCCTGCGCGCCGGCGGAGCGCAGCATTCCTAGATCGCCCTTGGAGCCCGCCACCGCCGCGACCACGGCGCCCGCGCCATGATGCGCGGCATAAGGCACGGTGAAGCCGAAGTGGAAGCGCGCGCTGTCGCGCATGGCGGCGTCGCCGCCGGAATCATCGGCGTGGAGGGAGTATTCCGCCTGCATATAGGTAAAGGTGGAGACGATGATGCGCCAAATGCCCTCGACCGTATCGACCGGCAACAGGCCCCGATGCCGCGAGACCAGCGCGCGCATCATCTTTGCCTCACGGTCCGGCCGAAAGGCGGAGGCGCCGTTCGGCCCCTTGACCGCGATCAGCCGATCGATGATCTCGCCGCGCTGCATGAGCAGGCCATGCATCTCGCGATCGATGCGGTCGATCTCGTCGCGCAGATCCGCGAGCGTTTCGGTCTCGATCTTGGGCAAAGAATCGTCTCGCATCGGCGCGTGCTGGCTTCAGAAAGGGCGGAGGGCTGTCTTAGGCCAGCGCGGCGCGGGAGGCAATGCGAGCAGCCGGGCTCGGGCCGAAGCTCCGAGCCCGGCTCGACGATTCCTATGCAGCCGCGTCATGCCCCGCGACGAGCGCGGCCGTGACGCAGGAAACATGAACAGAACGAAATCCCCGCCCCGTAGAACGACTGAGAACCGGCGGCTCTACTGCTGCTGCGCCGTCTGCGCCTCGAGCGCGATCGGAGCCTGCGCCTCCGTATACATCATGACCGGCTCCGGCTGGGCTTGCGGTTCCGCCGCCCTGACATGCTTGCCGGCGGGAATATCGATCGCAGCCAGCACGAACGGCTGCGGCTCGGCTTTCGCCACGGCGGACGCGATCGGCTCGCTCTGCTCATCCGTGACCGAGCGCCCGCTGGCCATCTGGCCGAGCAGCCCCTTGCGCTTGGCCTCGTAATAGAAACCCTTGGCGTAGAGCTGAATGGCCCTTTGCGCGTCGCCGCCGGCGACGCGGAAGGCGTTAGCGAGATAGGCGCCGGCATAAGAGAGATTGGTCTCGGCGTCGAGCAGGCCCTTGGCCGGGCCGCTGTAGCCGACGCTACGCGCCGTATCGTAGCGAATCTGCATCAGGCCCCAATAGGGCCCGTTCTTGGCGGCGGGATTGTAATTGCTTTCGCGGCGCACCGCGGTATGGATCAGCGATTCGGGAATGTCGTAAGTGCGAGCGCAGCGGGAAATGCTGTCTTCCAGCTTCTCGCGCTGCGAGAGCTTCGCCTTCGGCGGCGGCGGCTCGTCCACCGCTTTGGCGACGAATTGATTCTCGGGAGCGTAAGAATTGCAGCCCGCGAGCGCAAAGCCCATGGCGGCCGTCGCCGCGCAAATCGCCAGTCTCATTCGTCCTCCCGAGCCGATTTGGTTAGCGCTTCTTAACCCGAGATCGAGCTTTCGCCAAATCGGCGCGAATCCGTACGGGGCTCGAGAGCGGCGGAGGCGTCCTACCCCGCCCCTTCCAGCAGCCGGCGGGCCGCCGCGCGGGCCTCGTCGGTGATCGCCGCGCCCGAGAGCATACGGGCGATCTCCTCGCGCCGCTCCGCCTCCTCCAGCTCGGCGACGCGCGTCGCCACATGATCTTTCGCCTTGCCTTTCACAGCGCCCTTGGCGATGCGCAAATGCCGGCCGGCGCGCGCCGCCACTTGCGGCGCATGGGTGACGGTGAGCACTTGTGCGCGTTTCGCGAGCCGCGCCAGACGCTGGCCGATGGCGTCCGCCACCGCGCCGCCGACCCCCGTGTCGATCTCGTCGAAAACCAGCGTGGGCGCCGAGCCGCGATCGGCGAGCACGACTTTCAGCGCCAGCATGAAGCGCGCGAGCTCGCCGCCGGAGGCGACTTTTACGAGCGGGCCGGGCCGCGAGCCCGGATTGGTCTGCACCCAGAACTCCACGCGGTCATAGCCCTCCGCCCCGCCGGTCGCAGGATCGCTAACGATCTCCGTGCGAAAGCGCGCGCCTTCCAGCTTCAAGGGCTTCAGCTCGCCCTCCACCAGAGCGTCGAGCGTCTTGGCCGCCGCGCGCCGCGCCGCCGAAAGGCTTTCCGCCGCCTTGGCGTAGGCGGCCTGCGCTCTGGCGACAGCCTCGCTCAGCGTCACGATGCGCGCCTCGCCGGCGTCCAGCGCGGCGAGATCGGCGGCGAAACGCTCGGCGAGCGCGGGCAGCGCGTCGACGCTGGTCTGATGCTTGCGCGCGGCCCCGCGCAGCGCGAACAGCCGCTCCTCTATGCGCTCTAATTCACGCGGGTCGAAATCGGCGTCGCGGAGCGCCTGCTCCAGCGCCTGCTCGGCCAGGGAGAGCGCATCGAGCGCCTGAGCGAGCGCCTTGGCCGGCGGCTCGATCAGCTGCGGCGCCTGGGTCGCGCGCCGTTCCAGACGACGGGCGGCGGAGGCGATTTCGCCGGCGGGCGAATGATCGCCGGAAAAAGCCGCGAGCGCGTCGCGCAGATCGCCGGCCACTTTCTCGGAGCGCTGCATGGTCTGGCGCCGCTCGGCCAGCGCGGCCTCCTCGCCGGGCTGCGGCGCCAGCGCGTCCAACTCCTCATTGGCGTGGCGCAGATAATCGGCCTCGGCGCGCGCCTTGGCGACGCGCGCCTCCTCCTCGGCCAGCTCGCGGCGCGCGCGCTGCAATGCGCCATACAGCTCGCGCACCTGCGCGGCTCTGTCGCCGAGCGCGCCATGGGCGTCGACGAGCGCCCGATGCGCGCTCGGATCGACGAGCGCGCGATCATCGTGCTGGCAATGGATCTCGACCAGCGAGGCGCCGATGGCGCGCAGCGCCTGGGCGCTGGCCGGCTGATCATTGACGAAGGCGCGGGTGCGGCCGTCGCTGGTCTGCACGCGGCGCAAGACCAGCTCGTCCTCGGCGTCGAGGCCGAATTCGCGCGCCGCGGCGAGGGCCGGATGGTCGCGCGGCAGATCGAAAGCCGCAGTCACCTGCCCCTGCTCCTCGCCGGCGCGCACCAGCGAAGCGTCGCCGCGCGCGCCCAGCGCCAGCAGGAAAGCGTCGAGAAGGATGGATTTGCCGGCGCCGGTCTCGCCGGTCAGCGTCGTCAGGCCGGACGCGAATTCGAGATCGAGCCTGTCGATGAGAACGATATCACGGATAGACAAACGGACGAGCATGAGCGCGCTCTACTCTTCCGGCCCCCTCGGCTCGCCCTCGCGAACGCTCAGCTGGAGCCGAGCGTCTTGCCGATCTTGGAGAGCCAGGAGCCATGATGTTCCTCGGGCGCGACGCCGCCCGTCGCGAGCAGCGAATGCGCGTCCTTGTACCAGGACGAATCGGGGAAATTATGCCCCAGAATAGCAGCCGCCGTCTGTGCCTCATTGACGACGCCCATGGCGAAATAGGCTTCCGTCAACCGATACAGCGCCTCCTCGGCGTGGCGGGTCGTCTGAT
Organism: Methylosinus sp. RM1; assembly: GCF_011378635.1. Taxonomy (NCBI): domain Bacteria; kingdom Pseudomonadati; phylum Pseudomonadota; class Alphaproteobacteria; order Hyphomicrobiales; family Methylocystaceae; genus Methylosinus; species Methylosinus sp. RM1. The sequence goes on along the minus strand of NZ_WOVC01000003.1, from coordinate 180,325 downwards.
ATTTGGCGAGCACGTCGTGGAAGCGATTGACCGCGGCCGGATAATTCTTGCGCGTCAGATAGAAGCGGCCGACCATCATATCCTTGGCGGCGAGCTGGTCGCGCGCCACCTGGATCTTGTATTTGACGTCGGTCACATATTCCGACTTGGGGAATTTCTCGACGAGCTGGGTGAAAATGGCCAGCGCCTTCTCCGCGCTCTCCTGGTCCTGCATCACCGCCGGGACCTGATTATAATAAGACATTCCCGCGAGATAGTACATATAGGGCGTGTCGGGAGAGGTCGGATAGAGGCCGATGTAGCGCTGCGCCGAGGCGACCGCATCGTCATAGGCCGGCTTCTGATATTGGGCGAAGGTCTGCATCAAGAGGCCTTTGCGCGCCCATTGCGAGAAGGGATATTGCTTCTCGAGCTCGCCGAACTTCTTGGCGGCGTTCTCGTAATCATGCTTCTCCATGCGGGCGAGGCCCTGATTATAGATATCCTCGGCCGGGATCTCGGGGAGAATCTCGGTCTTGTATTTCTCGCCGGAGAACAGGCCGAAGCCGCTCGTTATGCTGTCGAGAATATCGGCGCGTCCCTTGGCCGCCGGGAGAGCCGCGACGAGGACCGCCGCCAGCGCTGCGCGCGCGAGATCTGTGGGGCGAAACGGGCTTGCGATCATGGATTCGGCCTCGCGGGGACGTTATTTAAGCTTCTCTAAACCAATTCGCCGAAGGGCGCCACTCGGGAAGGCGCTCGTACGAACGCCCTCCCCTGTTTCGAAGAGACGTGCCGGATCGGGCGAGATTATGGCGCGCGCCGCCCTTTGCGGTCGAGACTTTCGCGCGAAGGCGAAATGCTGCCGGAAGACCGAAACGTCAGGCGGAGGCCGCCGCCCGCTCTCTTCGCCGCACGCGCTCCGGCACGAGGTCCCAGCGCGTCTTGAACAGCGTATCGCAAATGCCGGGCGTGCCGAAGCCGTCGGAGAAGCTCACATTGCCGCGCGTGTGGTGATAGCCGTGCGCCATGCTGGTGGTGAGATGGTCGAGCGCGGCGTTGAGCCGCTTGCGCCAGCCGGTCGCGGCGGGATCGCGGAAGGCGAGGCCGAAATCATAGCCCGAATGCTCATAGAGCCCTCCGAGCGCGCCGAGGCTGGTCGTCCACAAGTGAAAGGCGACGCTGGCGCCGCCGCCGCCGACGAGAACCAATGGCAGCAGATAGGGCAGCACGATCTCGAAGAAGAAATCCGCGCTCGACTGATAGCAGGCGCTGATCGCCTTGCTGGCGCCGGTCTGGTGGTGCAGCGCATGGCCGAGCCGATTCATCAGCGCCGGATGATGCAGCAGATGGCGATGGGCGACATATTGCACCACATCATGACCGATCAGCATTCCGATCATGGTGAGGACGAGCGCGGTCCAGGTCAGATGCGGCGCGCCGACGAAGGCGAGGCCGAGATATTCGACCGCCAGCATGGAGGGCAGCAGAATCGCCGTCTGGTTGAACAATACGCGCGGCAGCAGCGCGCGATAGCTCATGCGATCGAGATCGCGAACCTTGAAGCGTCGCAGCCGGCCGGTCGAATCGCACCATTCGAATGCGTAGCCGATCCCATGGAACGCGATCATCTGCGCGGCCCAGGCGAACAACGACAAAGGAATATATCCGAATGGTTCGAGCGACATGGGAGGGCGGACTCCGAGCATGGAGATCCGTTCGTCGCGCCGGCCGCAATCCGCGCGGCGAACGGAGGATATTTTTTCGTCCTATAGCCGAGTTCAGGGCGTATTTCTAGTGAGGCGGGGCGAGGCGCGACGACGCATCCCGCTCATATCCCATGATTTGTGCGCGCGGCGGGGGCGAGGCCTCAGCGCGACGCGCAAAGAAGCGCGGGACCGCGAGGCCGCGGCCGCTCGTCGGCGCCGACGAAGGCGAAGGCCGCGGGCGTCGCCAGAAGCGTCTCGACGAGCGCGAGATTGAGACTGTGGCCGCCGCGATAGGAGCGGAAGGCGCCGATGATCGGCGCGCCGGCGAGCGCGAGATCGCCGAGCACGTCGAGCATTTTATGGCGGACGAATTCATCGGCGAATCGCAGGCCCTGCGGATTGAGCGCGCGCCCTTCCGCTATGACGATCGTATTGTCGAGCGAGGCGCCGAGCGCCCTGCCCTCGCGCCACAGACGCTCGGCGTCCGACAAAAAGCCGAAGGTGCGCGCCCGCGCGATCTCGGTGCGAAAGCGCGCCGGCGTCAGCCGCAGCCGCCGCCGCTGGCGGCCGATGGGCGCGGCGGTGTAGGAAATCTCGACGTCCAGGGAGAAGCCCGAGGGCGCGGGCGAAAGCTCGGCCCAGGCGGCGCCGTCGGCGACGCGCACCGGCGCGCGTATCTCGATAGAGCGGCGCGGCGCGGCGAGCCTCACGATTCCCGCCTCGTCGATCGCCGCGACAAAGGCCGCCGCCGAGCCGTCCATCGCCGGTATCTCCGGCCCGTCGACGTCGATCGCGACATTGTCGACGCAAAGGCCGCGCAGCGCCGCCATCAGATGCTCGATGGTCGAGATCGACGCGGCGCCGGAGCCCAGACGCACGCAGAGCTCGGTGGAGGAGACATTATGCGCCTCGGCGCGCAGCCCATCCACGCCGCCGAACCGCGTGAAGACGATCCCCGAGCCGGCCTCGGCGGGCGCGAGAACCAGCCGCGCGGCGCGGCCGCTATGCGCGCCGACGCCCTCCAGCGTCACGGCGGCGGCGAGCGTCGTCTGCATCGTCGGTCGACGCGAGGTCATGACTTCCGTTTCACTCCCGGGAGAGGCGGGTTCGCGCGCCGCATCGCGCGCAACTGTGCGCCATTGTGGCGGAGTGGCGCCGGCGCAAGATAATCCGCGCCGCAGCGGGGCTCCAGTCACGGTTTTTTACAAAATGTTACAATCGGCGCGAATGAGAAAAGGCCCGCCGAAGCGGGCCTTTCACAGATTTCGCGATCCAGCGGGCGCGATCAGCTGTTGATCTGGCGGCGCAGAAAGGCCGGAATCTCGAGCTGCTCGTCCTCGATCGAGCGAGCCGGCGCGACGCGGCGGCCATGCGGGTCGAGCCCGGCGTGTCCCGCCGCCGGCTGCGGCGCGGGGGCGACGGGGCGCTTGGCGTATTCCGCATGGCTCTGCGAGGGCGCGGGAGCCTGCGGGCGCATTTGCGGACGCGGGGCGGCGGCCGCCGGCCCCTGCAGCGCATCCTCCTGGCGGCTCGCGCCGAAGGAGGCGAGACGCTCCAGCAGCGTGCGGCGGCGCGCGGCCTCCGGCGCCTGGCCGGCGGCCTCGCCGCGCGCCTGCCGATATTGCTCCTGCACCGGCCGCGGGAAATCCTCGATCTGCGGCATACGCATACGCGGCAGCTCGGCGGCCGGCGGGATGTAGGGCTCATGCGCCTCCATCATCGGGGCCTGCTGGGGAGCGGGCTCCGGCGCATAGGCGGCCGGGCGCGTCGCCACCTGCTCCAGATAGACGTCGCGCGAAGCGGCGGGCGCCTGCTGCTGCGGCTCGCCGTAATAGGGCGAGGGCTGGCGCTCCGTCGGGACCGGCGCGGGCTCGGGCGCATAGGCATGAGGCGCCGGCTGCGGAGCCGGCTCGGCGATCGTATGAACGATCGAGGGGCGGCTCTGCGCCGCCACCTGCGCGCGCAGACGCTCGGCGGCCTCGAGCACGCGGGCTTCCGCGGCGGCGGCGTCCTCGGCGGCGGTGCTCGGCAGATCGATGCCCGTCGCCACCACCGACACGCGCACCACGCCCTCGAGCGAGGAGTCGAAGGTCGCGCCGAGGATGATGTTGGCGTCCTCGTCCACCTCCTGGCGGATGCGGCTCGCCGCCTCGTCCACCTCATAGAGGGTGAGGTCGTTGCCGCCGGTGATCGAGATCAAGAGGCCGCGGGCGCCCTTCATCGACACTTCGTCGAGCAGCGGATTGGCGATGGCCGCCTCCGCCGCGAGGCTGGCGCGGCGCTCGCCGGTGGCCTCGCCCGTGCCCATCATCGCCTTGCCCATGCCGCGCATGATCGAGCGCACGTCGGCGAAGTCGAGATTGATGAGGCCTTCCTTGACCATGAGGTCGGTGACCGAGGCGACGCCCGAGTAGAGCACCTGATCGGCCATGGCGAAAGCGTCGGCGAAGGTGGTCTTCTCCGTGGCGATGCGGAAAAGATTCTGATTCGGGATGATGATCAGAGTGTCGACCGACTTCTGCAGCTCGGCGATGCCGCTCTCGGCGATGCGCAGGCGGCGCGCGCCCTCGAAATGGAAGGGCTTGGTGACGACGCCGACGGTCAGAATGCCCATTTCGCGCGCCGTGGCGGCGATGACGGGCGCAGCGCCGGTGCCGGTGCCGCCGCCCATGCCGGCGGTGACGAACACCATATGCGCGCCGGAAAGATGCTCCCGAATCTCGTCCTTGGCCTCTTCCGCGGCGGCGCGGCCGACTTCCGGCTGCGCGCCGGCGCCGAGGCCTTCCGTCACCTGCAGGCCCATCTGGATGACGCGCTCGGCGCGCGCGGAGGCGAGCGCCTGCGCGTCGGTGTTGGCGACCAGAAAGTCCACGCCCGAGAGGCCCGACATGATCATGTTGTTGACGGCGTTGCCCCCGCCGCCGCCGATGCCGCACACCAATATGCGGGGCTTCAATTCCCGGAGCTCGGGCGCCTTGAGATTGATCGTCATCGCCAGACCTTTCGACTGATTTTCATGCGACTGCGCGTCGGTTGCCGTCCCCGGAGCGTTTCGCCGACGCGCGCCTCGCTCTCCTTGCTCGAAAACTTCAAAAACTGTCCCTCAACCATTGTCCGACCCGAGAGAAGTAGCCATTGGTCCCGGTCCCGCGCATCTCCGCCTCCCGGCGCGGCTCGAAATATTCGCGCCCCGAAAATTGCGGATAGACGAGCAGGCCGACGGCCGCGGCGAAAGCCGGGCTGCGGGCCGATTCGGGCAGGCCGTCTATGCCGGCCGGCCGGCCGACGCGCACCTGTCCGCCCAATATGCGGCGCGCCGCCTCCGGCAGGCCGGTGAGCAGGCAGGCGCCGCCGGTGAGCACCACGCGGCGGCCGGCATGGGCCGAAAAGCCCGACGCCGCCAGCCGATCGCGCAGGAATTCCAAAGTCTCCTCGACGCGCGGACGAATGATGCGCACGAGATGCGATTTCGGCGCATGGGCCGGATATTCGCCGCTCTCGCCGACATGATCGAAGGCGATCGTCTCGCGATCGTCGGAGGGCGAGGAGATCGCTGCGCCATAGAGCGTCTTCAGACGCTCGGCGTCGCTGAGGCGACAATCGAGGCCGCGGGCGATGTCCATGGTGATGTGATTGCCGCCGAGCGTCACCGCGTCGACATGCGCCAGCGCGCCGCCGGAGAAGACGGCGAGCGAGGTGACGCCGGCGCCCATGTCGATGACGATGGCGCCGAGCTCCGCCTCATCGGCCTCCAGCACGGCGAGGCCGGCGACATAGGGCGCCGCGGCGGCGGCCTCAATGCCGAGATGGCAGCGCTCCACCGCGACGAGAAGATTGCGCATCGCCGCCTGATCGCAGCTGGCGACATGGAGATCGACGCCGAGCTCGCCGCCGACCATGCCGGCGGGCTCGCGAATGCCGGCGGTGCCGTCGAGCGAGAAGCCGGTAGGCAGCGAATGGACCACGATGCGGCCGCGCTCCGTCACATGGGCGGCGGAGGCCTCGAGCACGCGATGCACGTCGGAGGGCGCGACGGCGCCGGAGACGACGCGCGTCTTGGCGGCGAAATGCTGCGAGGCGAGCCGGCCGCCCGAAGCGGTGACGACGATGGCGTCGACCTGCGAGCGCGCCATGCGCTCGGCCGCATCCACCGTGCGGCGGACGGCGCTCTCGACCTCCTCCATATCGACGATCTGGCCGGCCTTGACGCCGCGCGAGCGCTGATGGCCGATTCCGAGCACGCGCGCGCGATGCGTGCGCCCGCGCGGCGAGCCCTCGCCCACCGGCGTCAGCCGGGCGATGATGCAGGCGATCTTCGACGTGCCGACGTCGAGCACCGCCATGGTGGCGCTGCGGCGGGCGCCGAGCTGCTTCATTCGCGGCGGGAAGATATGTGGCTTCATGTCTGGCCGCCCTTGCGTGAATTGCGCGACGTCGCGGCCGCGCGCGCCGCGACCGCCTCTTCGGAAAGGCGAACCGCGACGCGTCCGGACGCACGCAAATCGATCGAGATCACATCCTTGTCGAGTATCCTGGCCTCACGCTGGAGTCGCTGCAGCAGCGCCAGCGCCGCCTCCGGCTCGCGCTCGGGGAGCTTCACCTCGACGCCATTGGTCATGTCGAGCGACCAGCGCCGCCCGGAGACGAGAACGCCGGCGCGCACGCGCGATTTGAGATCGCCGACGGCCTCCAGCAGCCGCATATATTCGTCGAGCCGCTTCTCCGCGCCCTCGCCGACGACGAAGGGCAGGCCGATGAAACGCTCGTCGCGCATCTCGTCGATGACGACGCCGTCGGCGGCGACGACGGAGAGCTTGCCGTCGCGCTGCCAGAGCGCGAAGGGACGCCGCCCCTCGAGCGCGATGATCAGCCGATCGGGATAGAGCTTCAGCACGCGCGCGCTCTCGACCAGCGGCAGCGCGGTCAGCCGCTCGCGAATCGTCTCGGCGTCGAGGAAGAGCAGCGAGTTGGTGGGCTTGACGCCCGAGGCGGCGAGCACGTCGCTTTCGGAGAGCTCTCCGAGCCCGCTGATGGTGACGACCTCGATGGAGAAGCCGAGCGCGCGCGCCACTATGTCGCGCGGCGCGCCGTTGCGCGCGACGAATTCCGCATAGCCGCCATTGTGCGCCACGCCGGCCGAGCCCACAGCGCCGAACAGCAGAGCGAGCGCCGCCGTGCCGATCCCCGGCAGAGCCGCGATGCGCGAGAGACGCCCGCGCTCCGCCTGCGCGGCGGAAGCCGCCGAGCGGCCGCGCCGCTCGGCGGGCTCGGAGCCGACGGGATTTACGTAAGGGGCGGAATAGGCGCCGGCGTGAAGAGAACCAGCCTGGACGGGATGCGGATGCGCGACATCGAAGAGAGCCTCGACAGGCTCTCTCAACGATCGCAGGACGCGTCTTCCACCATCCATCTCACGAGCTCGCCAAACGAATAGCCGGCATGGGCCGCCATTTCGGGAACCAGCGAGGTCTCGGTCATGCCCGGCTGCGTGTTGACCTCCAGCACGACGAGCTCGCCCGTGCCTTCCGGGCGATCGTCGTATCGAAAGTCCGCGCGGCTGACGCCGCGACAGCCGAGAGCCCGATGAGCCTCGAGCGCCAACTGTTGGACCTCTTGGTAAATATTTTGTTTAAGATTTGCCGGAAGCACGTGTTTCGAACCGCCTTTCGCGTATTTCGCGTCGAAACCGTAGAACTCCTCCGACACCGGGAGGATTTCGATGACGTCGAGCGGACGGTCGCCCATCACCGCGCAAGTGAGCTCGCGGCCGTCGACGAAATTCTCCGCCAGCATGAAGTCGCCATGCCGCCAATCGGCGCTCGCCAGCTCCTGCGGCGGATGCGAGCGCCCTTCTTTCACGATGAACACGCCGAAGGACGATCCCTCGCTCACCGGCTTCAGCACGTAAGGGGGCTCGAGGGCGTGGGCCTTGGCCGCCTCGAGACGATGAACCACCCGCCCCCGCGGCACTGGCACGCCGGCCGCCGCCATCACGCTCTTGGCCACATCCTTCTTCATCGCCAGAGACGAAGCGAGCACGCCCGAATGCGTATAGGGAATGCGCAGAATTTCCAGCACGCCCTGAATGGCGCCATCCTCGCCGAAACGTCCGTGCAGCGCATTGAACGCCACATCCGGCGCGAGCTTGGCGAGAACCTCGGCGACGTCGCGGCCGACGTCGACGCGGGTAACGCGATAGCCGACGCTCTCCAGCGCCTTGGCGCTCGCCTCGCCCGACCGCAGCGAGACCTCGCGCTCGCAGGAGAATCCGCCCATGAGCACGGCGACGTGAGCTGTCATGACGCACCTTTGCGTGGTTTGGGGCGATCTCGCCCGATAAAGGAACGCACCGCTGCGAAGACCGCTTCGGCCTGCCCGGCCCCCAGTCGTCCGGCGCGCCGCACGATCCGAGACGGTTCGACATTGGCGATCTTGACCGGCCGCACGATCGACGGGCGCGAAAGCCCGGCGGCCGACAAATCCTCGATTATGATGTCCTGCTCCATGCCGGAATTCTGCGCTGTCGTTATCATGACGAGCCAGAGAAAGCCGGCGGACATCACCTCGTCGTTCGAGACGACCAGAGCCGGCCGTCGTTTTTCCGCAAATCGATCCGAATAGGGCACGACGACCACGTCGCCCGGCGCATAGCGCGTCATTGCGCGCGCCTCCGCGAGCGAGCCTCGCGGCGCGCGGTCCAAAACCGCCCCACGGACCGCGAGCCTTCAGGCTCGCTCTCGCCGATCGCGAATATCGCGTCAAAGATCGGCATAGGCCTCGTCGTCGGCGTCGCTCGCCCATTCGGTGAAAGTGGCGAAGGGATCTTCCTCCTCATTCGCCGCGCCGCGCTCGATCCGCACGCCCGAGTCGTCGATCACATAGCGCAGCCGATCGCCCGGCTTGATGCGAAGACGCTCGCGGACCTCGGCGGGCAGAACCGTCTGGCTCTTCACCGAAACCTTCGAATAGACCGTCTGGCGCCTAACGGACGGCATGGCTCGCGCTCCTTACGTCTTACCGTCTTACTATAGGCCGAACGGCCGGCATGTCCAGACGCTCACTCCGCCCGCCGCCAAATCTCTACATCTCCCGCCCGTTTCGCGAGCCTGTAGCCGTCCAGCGCGGCGGCCGTTTCCGGGCGTTTCAGTACCCATTCCCGCGTCGCCCGATCCTCGGCGACGACGATATCCGGGCGCCCCGCCCGAATATCCTGCGCCAATGCGGCGAGATCGGCGATGCGCCGCGCCTCCAGCGCTTCGCGCCGCGGCGGGCTCGCCGTCTCCAGCAGCCGCCCGACCAAGGCCGTGGTCCACAGCGCATTCTGCCGTCCGACCCATTCGCCGTCGAGCCGCCGCGTCAGCGGATGGCCGAAATCGAGCTGGCTGGCGATGGTCGCGATGCGCGGATGCGGCGGCGCGACCTCGGCGACGGCGGCCAGCAGCCCCTCATGCTCCTCGCGGTCGGTCAGCTGCTCGACGATTCCGAAATAGGCCGGCGCGGCGAGCAGAGCGGGCAGGAACAGGAATTTCATCAGCGCCGACTTCGCGCCGGTCGCCGGCGCCGCCTCGCGCAGCGCGAAAAATATCCAGGCGAAGAGCAGCAGGATCATCGCCGGATAGGCGTGATTCATCCAGCCTTTCCCTTGCAGCAGAAAGGCGACGAAAAAGCCGAGCGAGGCGGCGAGCGCGACGAGAGGCGCCCGGCCGAGCGCGCCGCGCGCCGCGACGAGAAATCCGGCCAGCAGCGCGAGATAGGCCAGAGCGAGCGAATGGGACAGAAAGTGGCCGAGATCGTCGCGCGCCGGCCCATAGACCTCGAACGCCAGCGGCAGAGCCTGCGAGAGATAGGCCGGAAAGGCGAGCAACGTCGCGCCCGTCAGCGCGATGGAGGCGAGCGCGGCGGAAACGAGCTCCACGCGCCACAGAGCGCGAAGCGAGCGCGCGCGCCATGCGATCGCCAGCGCCGGCAGAATGACGGCGAGCGCGAAATGTGGCTTCAGCGTCACCGCGACGCCGCCGCAAACTCCCGCGGCGATCCGCGCGAAACGCGGCGACGGGCGCGCGCCCTCCTCCGCCGCCAGCGTCGCGAGCAGCGGCAGAAGCGCGAGCAGCGCGATATGCTCGCGTTCCGCGAAGACGATCTCCGGCGCGACCAGCAGCAGAAAGATCGCCGCATTGCCGAGCGGCATCCATTCGCGAAGGCTGCGCGCCGCGCTCAGCCGCAGCAGATGAAACGACAAGCCGATCGACGCCGCGGCGGCGAAGAAGACGAGCGCCACGACGACCGCCTCCGCCCGAAGATGCAGCGCGCGGGCGAGCAGCACGGCAGGCATGAGCGAAAGAAAGGCCCCGGGCGGATTGGGATCGCTCACCTCGACATAGGCTGCGCGTCCGTCGAGGACTTTCTCCGCAAAGGTCAAAAACCAGGAGACGTCGCAATCGATATGGCCGATGAGCTGCTGCGCGAAGGCGACGAGCGCGAGCGCTCCGCCGAGCAGCGGGCTCGACGCTGCGCGAAGGAGTCCATCGTCCTGCGCGGGCGCGGCGACGACGCTCTTCTCGATCACGCTCATCTCGAGCATTCCCTGCGAGCCGAGACGGCTTCGCCTCCCCCTCGAGGGAGGTCGAGCGCCGAAGGCGCTCGGGAGGGGGTGAGCCTCCGAATCTGGGGAATTTCATCCCACCCCGGATCGCTTCGCGATCCGACCCTCCCCGTGAAGGGGAGGGTAGAGAGCGCCCGCCGCCGAGGACTCATGGGACGCCGATCCGCTTGATCTCCCAGCGCAGGAGAATGCCGCTCTTCTCTTGCACGCGCCGCCGCACTTCCTCGCCCAGCGCCTCGACGTCGGCGGCCGTCGCATGGCCGCGATTGACGAGGAAGTTGCAATGCATCTCGCTGACCTGCGCATCGCCGACGACGAGCCCGCGGCAACCGGCCTCGTCGATCAAAGCCCAAGCCTTATGCCCCGGCGGATTGGCGAAAGTGGAGCCGCCGGTCTTCTCGCGAATGGGCTGCGAGGCTTCGCGCGCCTGCGTGATGCGCTCCATCTCGGCGAGGATCGTCGCGGGATCGCCCTTGCGGCCCTGATACAGCGCCTGCGTGAAAATCACATCTTCCGGCGCGTCGCTATGGCGATAGGAGAGGCCGAGCTCGGCGTTCGTGTAGACGCGCACATTGCCGGAGCGATCGACGCCGCGCGCCTCGATCAGCGCATCTTTCGTCTCGCCGCCATGCGCGCCGGCGTTCATGCGCAGCGCGCCGCCGACGCCGCCGGGAATGCCGCGATAAAAGGCAAGACCGTCTATGCCGGCGTCCGCCGCCGCGCGCGCGAGCTTCACATCGGGAACCGCCGCGCCGACGCGAATGCGCTCGCCCTCTTCCACGGCGATGGCGCCGAAGCCCTTGGCCGTCAGCCGCACCACGACGCCGTCGACGCCGCCGTCGCGCACGATGAGATTGGAGCCGAGGCCGATGACCATGACCGGAATCTCACGCGGCAGACGCGCGAGAAAATAAGCGAGATCCTCCTCGTCCGCCGGAGAGAAGAGAAGCTGCGCCGGCCCGCCGACGCGAAACCAGGTGAGCGGCGCGAGCGGCTCATTGGCGGCGAGACGCCCGCGCAAATCGGGCATGAGCGCCACGATCTCGGCCGAGATATCTCGAAAACTCATCCCCGATCTCCGTGCGCATCCCTTCTCCCGCGCGCGGGAGAAGGGACGCGCGTTCTGCATGTCTGCGCGAATGTCACGGCGCGAGCTCCGCGAGCTGTCCCGGCAGCGCATAGGCCCATTTGGTAATGTCGCCGGCGCCGAGAAACACCACATAATCCCCGGGCGCTGCGATCTCGCGGATCAATCCGGGCAGCTCCTGCGGCGAAGCGAAAGCGCTCGCGCGCCGCCCCTGCGCCGCGGCGGCGCGCGCCAGCGCGGGGCCGTCGACGCCCTCTATCTTGCTCTCGCCGGCCGGATAGACATCGGCGATCAGCGCGACATCCGCATCCGTGAAACAGCTCGCGAATTGATCGAACAGAGATTGCAGCCGCGTGTAGCGATGCGGCTGCATGATGGCGATCACCTTGCCCTTGGTGGAGGCGCGCGCGGCGCGCAGCACGGCGGCGATCTCGACCGGATGATGGCCGTAATCGTCGAAGATCGAAACGCCCTTCCACTCGCCCGTCTTGGTGAAGCGCCGTTTAACGCCGGCGAAGCGCGCGAGCCCGTCGCGAATCTTGTCCGCGGGAACGCCGAGCCGATGCGCCACCGCAATGGCGGCCGTGGCGTTGAGCGCATTGTGCCGTCCCGCCGCCGGCAGCAGCAGATCATCGAGCCGCGTCTCTGCGCCCGTGTCGCGATCGCGCAGCAGAACGGAAAAGCGTCCGACGCCGCCGGAAAGATCGAGATCGAGCAGCCGCGCCTCGGCCTCCAGGCTCTCGCCATAGGAAATGACGCGGCGATCCTCGATCTGCGCAATGATCTCGCGCGCGGTCGGATGATCGAGACAGACGGCGGCGAAACCATAGAAGGGGAGATTTTCGATAAAGGCGCGAAAGCCCTTCTTCACGCCGTCGAAATCGCCGAAATGATCCAAATGCTCGGGATCGACATTGGTGACGATGGCGACTTCGGCGGGAAGCTTCAAGAATGTGCCGTCGCTCTCGTCCGCTTCCACCACCATCCATTCGCCGGCGCCCGGACGCGCATTCGTGCCGTAAGCGTTGATGACGCCGCCATTCACCACCGTCGGATCGAGACCGCCCGCGTCGAGCAGCGTCGCGACGAGCGAAGTGGTCGTCGTCTTGCCATGCGTGCCGGCGACGGCGACGCAACGCTTGTCGCGCATCAGCTCGGCGAGCATTTCCGCGCGCTTCACCACAGGCAGGCGCCGCGCGCGCGCCGCGACGAGCTCGGGATTGTCGCGCTTGATCGCGCTCGACACGACGACGACCGCGGCCTCGCCCAGCCATTGCGCGTCATGGCCGACATGCACGCGCGCGCCCTTGCCGGCGAGGCGTTGCAGATTGGCGCCGTCGGCGGCGTCCGTGCCCTGCACATCATAGCCCTGCGCGAGCAGAATCTCGGCGACGCCGGACATGCCGATCCCGCCTATGCCGACGAAATGAATGGGACCGAGACGGCGCGGCATTCTCATATAACGCTCCCTCGCGCCGGCGCGGCGCCGTGCTGCTCGCCCGCGACGGCGAGCACGAGATCGGCGAGCCGCTCGGCCGCATCCGTGACCCCGACGCTTTTGGCCGCCTGCGCGCGCCTTTGCAATTCCGCGCTGTCCGCAGCGAGCGCCGCGATGCGCGCGGCGAGCCATTGCGGCGTGAAATCGGCTTGGCGCGCCACTTCCGCCGCGCCGGATTTCGCCAGCACTTCGGCGTTCGCCGCCTGATCCTGATCCAGCGCATGGGGCAGCGGCACCAGAATGCTCGGCCGCCCGATCGCCGCCAGTTCGGTGACGGTGGAGGCGCCGGCGCGCGCGATCACGAGATGCGCATTGGCGATGCGCTCCGGCAGATCGGCGAAGAAGGGCGCGATCTGCGCGACGATTCCGGCGCGCGCATAGGCCATTGTGACGCGCGCGAGATCCTCCTCGCGCGCCTGCTGCGTCAGCTCTATGCGCTCGCGCAATTCCTTCGGCAGCGATTCGAGCGCCGCCGGAACGATGTCCGACATCACCCGCGCGCCCTGCGAGCCGCCGGTGACGAGCAGCCGCAATCCGCCGTCCTCGAAGCCCGGATAGGGGAGCCCCGCGGCGGCGAGCGCGGCGGGGCGCAGCGGATTGCCGGTGACGGCGATTTTTTCCGCGAGCGCATTCGAGACGCCGGAGAGCGGAAATCCCGACGCCACTTTATCGACGCGGCCGGCGAGGAAGGAATTGGCGCGGCCCATCACCGCATTGGCTTCATGCAGCACAGTCGGGATGCGCAGCAGCGAAGCCGCGAACAGCGGCGGCACGCTCGGATAGCCGCCGAAGCCGACGACGGCGAGCGGCCGTACGCGCAGCAGAAGACGCAGCGCCTGCGAGGCGCCGACGCCGAGCGTCGCAATGGCTTTCGCCTTGTCGATGACGGAGCCGCCGCGCGGCGTCGCGGAAGCGATGGCGTGCATCGCGCGCGCGGGAAATTCGCCGCCATAGCGCAGCGCGCGCTCGTCGGTGACGAGCTCCGCCGCAAAGCCGCGCGCGCGCAGCGCATGAGCCAGCGCTTCCGCCGGAAAGAGATGGCCGCCGGTGCCGCCGGCGGCGAGCAGAATGGGACGCTCGCTCATGCCCGCGCCCCCATGGCGCTCACCTCGACGATGGGCTCTATATGCGGGCGCCGGCGCGTCACCGCGAGCAGAAAGCCGAAGCCGAGCGCCAGCGAGATGAGCGAGGAGCCGCCGTAGGAAATGAACGGAAGCGTCATGCCCTTCGACGGCATCAGCTGGAGATTGACCGCCATATTGATGGCGGCCTGCAGGCCGAACAGCATCACGAGACCTGCGGTCGCGAAGGCGCAGAAGGCGTCCTCGTTGCGCGAGGCGGAATAGAGCCCACGCAGCACGATGAGGCCATAGATCGCCGCGACGCCCATGCAGACGAAGAGGCCGAACTCCTCGCCGATGACGGCGAAGATCGTGTCCGTATGCGCGTCGGGCAGAATGCGCTTCAGCGTGCCCTCGCCCGGACCTTTGCCGAACCAGGAGCCGCTGATGAAGCTGTAGAGCGCTGTGTCCGCCTGGAATGTGTCGGCGACGCCCTGCCCCGCCGCTTGCGGATCGAGAAAGCGCGTCACGCGCGCGTGAACATGCGGCAGGAATTTATAGGCCGCGACCGCGCCCACGACGCCCACGCCGCCGACGCCGAAAATCCAGAGCCAATGAATGCCGGCCATGAACAAGAGCCCCGCCCAGACGAGCGAGATCAGCAAGGTCTGACCGATATCGGGCTGCAGCACCAGCGGCGCGACAGTAGCGGGCAGCAGCGCAAGGGCGAGAAGGCTGCCGGGCACGTCCTTGCGCTTGGCGCCTTCCGAAAACGCCCAGGCGGCCATGATCACAAAGGCCGGCTTCAAGAATTCGGAGGGCTGAACGCCGAAGATCCAGCGCTTGGCGCCCTTCACTTCCTGGCCGAAGAACAGCGTGCCGACGACCAGCGCGAGCGACACGATCCACAAGACGACGGCGGCGCGCCGCACATGGCGCGGCGTGAGAAACGAGACGCCGAACATCACGATGATCGCGGGCGCGAGATACAGCACCTGCCGATGCACGAAATAGAAGGTGGAAAGATGCAGCCGCTCGGCCACCGGCGGGCTGCCGGCCATTGCGAAGACGAGGCCGCAGACGATGAGCAGCGCGACGCCGGCGATCAGCCAGCGATCGATCGTCCAGGCCCAATCGGAAAAAGTGGATCGCTCCGCGCGCGAGATCATGACGTTTCTCCGGCAATGGGCGCATGGACATAGAGCTCGCGCGCGATGAGCCGAAAAGCGTCGCCGCGCGCTTCGAAATTGGCGAATTGATCGTAAGAGGCGCAGGCCGGCGAGAGCAGCACGACCGGCTCGCGCGCATCGCTGAGAGCAGCGTCCTCGGCGGCGCGCGCAATGGCGACATCGAGCGTTCCGCAGTGCTCGTAAATCGCCGCGCCCTCCAGAGTGCGGGCGAAATCCTGCGCCGCCGCGCCGATGAGATAGGCTTTGCGAATGCGCGAGAAGAGCGGACGCAGAGGCTCTATGCCGCCTTCTTTCGCCTTGCCTCCGGCGATCCAGAAAATCTCGTCATAGGAGAGCAGCGCCTTCTCCGCGGCGTCGGCGTTGGTGGCTTTCGAGTCGTTGACGAAGATGATGCGGCCGCGCCGCCCCACCTCCTCCATGCGATGCGGCAGGCCGAGATAGGTGAGCAGGCCGCGCGCGATTTCTTCGCTGGAGAGTCCGCAATGCCAGGCGGCGGCGGCGGCGAAGGCGGCGTTTTGCGCATTATGCGCGCCGCGCAATGTGCGCGCGCCGTCGAGATCGCCGAGCGTCTCGGTCTCTTCGGGCGCATGGCCCGCCTCGCGATAGAGCGCCTTGCGACCCTCGATGAAGAATCCCCAATCGAGCGCGCGCGCCGCCGAGACGGGATAGACGCGCTGGCCCTCGCGGCGCCGCTCCATCAGCCGCGCGCCGATCGCGTGCGAGAAAGAATCGTCGACGCCGATCAGCGCGACATCGGCGCCGGCGACGAGACGCTCCTTCACCGCCGCGTAATTCTCCATCGTTCCGTGACGATCGATGTGATCTTGCGTCAGATTGATGAGAATGCCGATGGACGGCGCGAGCAAAGGCGTCAGATCGATCTGGAAGGACGAGCATTCGATGACGTGAATGCCGGCCTCGGAAGGCGGCTCGAGATCGAGGATCGGCGTGCCGATATTGCCGCCGAGCCGCACATCCTTGCCGGCGCTGCGAAGAATATGCGCGATCAGCGCCGTCGTCGTCGATTTGCCATTGGTGCCGGTGATGGCGATGAAGGTCGCGCCCGGCGCATGACGCGCGCGCTCGCGGCAAAAAATCTCTATGTCGCCGATCACCTCCACACCCGCTTCGCGCGCGCGCGCGACCGTCCAATGCGGCTGCGGATGCGTCAGCGGCACGCCGGGCGAAAGAATGAGCGCGGAGAATTCGCGCCAATCCGTGCGCGTCAGATCGACCAGCTCCAAGCCCTGCGCCTGCGCCTTGGCGCGGCCGGCCTCGCCATCGTCCCAGGCGGCGACGCTGGCGCCGCCCGCGAGAAGCGCGCGCGCCGTCGAGAGGCCGGAGCCGCCGAGCCCGAAGAGCGCGACCTTGCGCCCTGCGAATGTCGTCGCCGGAGTCATGCGCTCACCTCAGCTTCAGCGAGGACAGCCCGAGAAGGGCGAGCACGAAGGAGATGATCCAGAATCGAATGACGATCTGCGGCTCGGTCCAGCCCATCTGCTCGAAGTGGTGATGGATCGGCGCCATGCGGAACACGCGCTTTCCGGTGAGCTTGAAACTCGCCACCTGCACGATGACGGAGGCGCCTTCGAGCACGAAGAGGCCGCCGATGATGACGAGCACGAATTCCTGCTTGATGGCGACCGATATGGTTCCGAGCATTCCGCCGAGCGCGAGCGAGCCGGTGTCGCCCATGAAGATCTGCGCCGGCGGCGCGTTGAACCACAGAAAGCCGAGGCCGGAGCCGATCAGCGCCGCGCAGACGATCGTGAGCTCGCCGGTGCCGGCGACATGATTGACGCCGAGATAATCGGAGAAGATCGAATTGCCGACGAGATAGGCGATGATGGCGAAAGCCGCCGCCGCGATCATCGACGGCACGATGGCGAGTCCGTCGAGACCATCGGTGAGATTGACGCAATTGCCCGCCGCCACGATGACGAAGGCGCCGAAGGGAACGAACAGCCAGCCGAGCGAGAAGGCGTAGCCTTTGAGCAGCGGCAGCGCCAGCTTGGACATATTCTCGCCGCCGACTGTGGTGAGCGCATAGCAGGCGAGGCCGGCGACGGCGAATTCGAGCGCGAGACGCGCCTTGCCGGAAAAGCCTTTGTGCGACTGCTTCGTCACTTTCAGATAATCATCGTAGAAGCCGATCGCGCCGAAGGAGGCGGTGACGAGAATGACGATCCACACATAGGAATTCTTCAAATTCGCCCATAGCAATGTGGCGACGAGCAGCCCCGAGAGGATCATGAGCCCGCCCATGGTCGGCGTGCCCTTTTTGGTGAGGAGATGCGAGGCCGGCCCGTCCTCGCGAATGGGCTGGCCCTTGCCTTGCTTGATGCGCAGCGCATCGATGATGGAGGGGCCGAAGAAGAAGACGAAGAACAGCGCCGTCGCCGCCGCGCCGGCGGCGCGGAAGGTGATGTAGCGGAAGAGATTCAGCGGACCGAAGAGATGCGAGTAGTCCGCGAGCAGCGTCAGCATTCGTCTTTTCCTTTACGAGGCCGCTTCGGAGTCGGCCGGGAATTTCGTTCTGATCGCCTCGACGATGCGCGCCA
Organism: Methylosinus sp. RM1; assembly: GCF_011378635.1. NCBI lineage: Bacteria > Pseudomonadati > Pseudomonadota > Alphaproteobacteria > Hyphomicrobiales > Methylocystaceae > Methylosinus > Methylosinus sp. RM1. Next base: position 162,638 of record NZ_WOVC01000003.1, on the reverse strand, counting down.
TGCGCGAGCCGTTCGAGCCCTTGATCATGACCACGTCGCCGGGCGCGAGGGCAAAGAGCACGGCCTCCTCGAGCTCGGCGGCGTTGGCGCGATGCGCGCCGCGCATATGCTCGGGCGCGGCGTAATAGAGCCGCGCCATCAGCGGGCCGGCGGTGAAGAGGAGATCGACGCCCGCCGCCTCGAGGTCCTTGGCGAGGCCGGCGTGCAATTCGGCGGCGCTCGGCCCGAGCTCGAGCATGTCGCCGAGCACGGCGATGCGCCGCCGCGCGCTTCTCTCGGCGCCGATCAGCTCGAAGGCCGCGCGCATGGACGTCGGATTGGCGTTGTAGCTCTCGTCGACGAGGGTGAGACGCCCGTCGCCGATCGCGAGCGTTTCGCGACGGCCACGCCCCTTGGGCGGCGCGAAATCGGCGAGCGTCTCCGCCGCCTGCTCCAGATCGATGTCGAAGACATGGGCGATGGTCAGCACGGCGAGCGAATTGACTGCAAAATGCTTGCCTGGCGCGCCGATGCGATAACGCAGGCGGCGGCCGAAAATCTCCGCCTCGGCGACATGTTCCTCGCCGTCATAGGAGAGCAGCCGCGCCTGCGCGGCCTCGCTCTCGCCGAAGGAGAAGACATGCGCGGCCTTGGAGGCGGCGGCGCCTTCGAGCAGCGCCTCATAGGTCTCGTCGTCGCGATTGATGATGGCGACGCCGCCGTCGACGAGGCCGGAGAAAATCTCCGCCTTGGCCGCGGCTATGGCGTCGAGCGACTCGAAATGTTCGAGATGCACGGGCGCGACGCGCGTCACCACGGCGACATGCGGCTCGACGAAACGCACGAGCGACGCGATCTCGCCCGCGTGATTCATGCCGATCTCGAAGAGGCCGAAACGCGCCGAGGCCGGCATTCGCGCGAGCGACAGCGGCACGCCCCATTGATTATTGTAGGAGGCGGCAGAGGCGTGCGTCTCGCCGAAATGCGAGAACATCGTCTTCGCCATGTCCTTGGTCGAGGTCTTGCCGACCGAGCCGGTGATCGCCGCGACATAGGCGCCGGAGCGCTCGCGCGCGCGGGCGCCGAGATATTCCAACGATTCCTGCACATCGCGCACGACATAGAGCGGCGAGAGATCGCGAAATTCTCCGGCGTGCGCGTCGTCGATCACCGCGCCCGCCGCGCCGCGCTCGAACGCCATGCGCACGAAATCATGACCGTCGCGCGCCTCGCCCTTTATGGCGAAAAAGAGATCGCCCGGCGCCAGCGTGCGCGTGTCGATGGAGACGCCGGTGACGTCGCGCGGCAGGCCGCCGCTGATGCGCGCGCGCAGCGCGCCGATCAGCCCGAGCCCGGTCCATAGCGCTTGCTGCTTCATTCGCTCTCACCCTGCAAGGCCGCCTCGACCGCCGCCCGGTCTGAGAATGGCAGGACCTGATCGCCGATGATCTGGCCGGTTTCATGGCCCTTTCCGGCGACCACCAGCGCATCGCCCGCGCGCAGCCAGGAGACCGCGGCGCGGATCGCCGCGGCGCGATCGCCGATCTCGTGCACCTGCGCCGCGCCGACGCCGCGCGCGGCCTCCAATATCGCCGCGCGGATCGAGGCCGGCTCCTCGCTGCGCGGATTGTCGTCGGTGACGACGACGACATCGGCCGCGCGCGCCGCGATCTCGCCCATCAAGGGACGCTTGCCTCTGTCGCGATCGCCGCCGGCGCCGAAAACGACGATGAGCCGTCCTTTCGCCAGCGGCCGCAGCGCGGCGAGAACCTTGTCCAGCGCGTCTGGCTTATGCGCATAATCGACGAAGACCGGAGCGCCCGCGCGCGCGCCGATGAATTCGAGCCGCCCCGGCGCGCCGCGCAATTTCTCCAGCGCCGCGAAAACCTGCGCCGGCTCCTCGCCGCAAGCGATGGCCATGCCGGCTGCGACCAGCGCATTGGAGATCTGAAACGCCCCGGAGAGCGGCAGAGCGACGGCGAAAGTCTCGTCGCCGCAGCGCAGCCGCAGCTGCGAGCCGAGCGCATCGGCCTTCGCCTCCAGCAGCGATATGGCGCGGCCCTTTTCGCCGACGTCGAAAATCGTCAGCCCGCGCTTCTCGCAAATCTCGATCACCCGCGCGGCGACGGAACTGTCGGCGTCGATCACCGCAGTCCGGCCGGGAGCCAGCAGCGTATCGAAGAGGCGCATCTTGGCGACGAAATATTCTTCGAGGTCGCGATGATGATCGAGATGATCGCGCGAGAAATTGGTGAAGGCGCCGACCGTCGGCCGCACGCCGTCGAGGCGGCGCTGGTCTATGCCGAGCGAGGAGGCCTCCATAGCGAGATGCGTCACGCCGCGCGCGGCGAGCGCATCGAGAGACTGATGCAGCGCCACCGGCCCCGGCGTCGTCAGCGAGCCGTAATGCGCGCCGCTTTTATCGACGATTCCGATCGTGCCGAGCGAGGCCGCGTCGCGGCCGAGCGTCAGCCAGATCTGGCGTAGGAAATCGACGACCGAGCTCTTGCCGCTGGTGCCCGTCACCGCCGCGACGATGTCCGGCTGGCGCGGAAAAAACCGCGCCGCCGCGCGCGCCAGCGCCGCGCGCACGTCGGCGACGACGACGAGCGGCAGCCCGACCTCGGCCGCGCGCGGCGCCACGATGACGCGCGCCCCGCGTGCGTGCGCATCGGCGGCGTAAGCGAGACCGTCGCCGGCATGGCCCGGCACGGCGAAGAAAGCATAGGCTTCGCGCACGTCGCGGCTGTCGGCGGTGACGCCGGCGATATCGAGATCGCCGCAGCCCGCCGCCGTCGCTTCGTCGAGAAGCTCGGAAAGTCGCATCAATGCCCTCCCCCGCCGGGAACGGCGGGATTATTGGCTATGCCGTAGCCGAGCTTGGCGAGCAGCGGGAAAGGCTGCGTCGGCAATTCGAAGCGCGGCGGCAGGCCGAGAAGCGGACCGACGCGCTCGATGATCTGCCCCGTCACCTGGCCCGAATTATAGGCGGCCGTGGCGTAGCCTCCGGTCTCCGGCAGGCCCTGCGGCTCGTCCATTATGGTGAGGAACAGATACTTCGGTTTGTCCGCCGGCGCCACCGCCATGAAAGTGGTGAAGAGACGGGTCTTGGAATAATGGCCGCCGATCACCTTCTCCGCCGTGCCGGTCTTGCCGCCGACGAAATAGCCGTTGATGTTGACCTTCTTGGCGGAGCCGATCTCGGCGTTGAGCCGCATGAGATAGCGCATCGACTCGCTGGTCTCGGGCTTGATCACCTGCACGGCGCTCTTGCGCGCCTCTTCTTCGCTGCGCTTCAGAAAAGTCGGCGCCATCAGATAGCCGCCGTTCATCAGCGCGGAGACGGCCATCATCGCCTGCAGCGGCGCGACGGCGAGACCATGGCCGAAGGCGATGGTCATGGTGTTCAGCTCGCCCCAATTCTTCGGGACGATCGGCTCGGCGCTCTCGGGCAATTCGGTGCGCATTCGCGTCAGTTGGCCCATCTTGCGCAAAAACGCCTTGTGCCGCTCGACGCCCTGGCCGAGCGCCATGCGCGCCGTGCCGATGTTGGAGGAATGCGTGAACACTTCCGGCAGCGTGAGCACGCGGTTGGTCGCGTGATAATCATGGATGCGGAAATGGCCGAAATTGAGCGTGCCGCGCGCGTCGAGGCGCGAGTTGAGATTGACCTTGCCGGAGTCGAGCGCCATTGCGATGGTCAGCGCCTTGAAGGTGGAGCCCATCTCATAGACGCCGACATTCATTCGATTGATATAGGCCAGATCGCGCATGTCCGGCGGCTTGTTGGGATCGTAATCGGGCAGCGAGGCGAGCGCGATCACCTCGCCCGTGTCGACGTCCATGATCGCCGCGGCGCCGGCCTTGGCCTTGAAATGCGCGACGCCTTTTTCCAGCTCGTCGCGCACCGCATGAGTCGCCTTTATGTCGATCGAGAGCGAGATGGGCTTCAGATCCTCGGGCGTCAGGCTGAAGCCGGCGTCATGCAGATCGGCGAGGCCCTGCCCGTCGATATATTTCTCGATCCCGGCGATGCCGCCATTGTCGATATTGACATAGCCGAGCACATGCGCGCCCGCCGGCCCGTTGGGATAGACGCGCTTGTTCTCCGGCGCGAGGCCGACGCCAGGCAGGCCGAGGTGAAACACCTCGTCGCGCTGCTTGGGCGTCACCGAGCGCTTCACCCACACGAAGCCCTTCTTCGAGGCGAGCTTGTCGCGCAGATCGCGGGCGTCGACATTGGGCAGAACCGCCGTGAGCAATTCCGTCGCCTCGTCCTTGTCGATGAGACGGCGCGGCTCGGCGAAAACGGAGACGGTCTTCACATCCGTCGCGAGAATTTCGCCATTGCGGTCGAGCACGTCGGGACGCGAGGCGGCGATGGTCTCGCCGGAGGCGCGGCGCATCGTCGTCGGATCGGGCTTGAAGCCGATGATGACGAGCCGCGCGCCGATGCCGACATAGAGGCAGACGAATCCGGCCGCGACCATGCGCATACGCGCGCTGGTCTTGCCGAGCGAGGTGGAGAACAGCCCGTCGAGCCGGCGGCGCAGGCCGTTCGTCGCGCCGTTCGTCGCAGTGTCGGGGGCGGTCATCGCGGCTTTCCTTTCGGCGTCGTCGGCGCTCCGCTCGCGGCCGGCGTCGTCGCCGCGCCGCCGAGGCCGAGCGCGTCCAGCTTGCGGCCGATCGAGTCGATGCGCTCGGGCTTTTCCGGCAGCGACTGCGCCGTCGCGATCTGCGTCACGGCGAGCGGCTTCAAATCGAGATATTTGTCGGCGAGATCCTGCACGCGCTCGGGTCGCGTCAAAAAGGCCCATTCGGCGCGCAGCACGGCGATGCCGTCGCGCTCGCTCTTGGCCTCGCGCTTCATCTTGCTGATCTGCTCGGCGCGCAGCATGGTCTGATATTTGATCGAATAGGCGTAGAAGCCCGATCCGATCAGCGCGAGAATGGCGACGACATTGAGAAAGCGCAGCATCAGCGTCTCCCTTTGACGCGTTCCGGCAGGCGCGCGAGACGCGCCAGCGCTTCGTCCATGGCGCGCGCCGGCGCCTCCGTGCGCGTCGCATAGCGCAGCTTGGCGGAGCGCGCGCGCGGATTTGCGGCGATTTCGCGGTCCGAAGGCGTCACCGGCTGGCGCCCTTCGCTGACGAAAGTCGGCGGCGGCGGAATCGGCTCGCCCGGCAGGCGGCGCGAGCGCGTCTCGCCGCGACCCGAGCGCTCGGCCAGGAATTGCTTCACGATGCGGTCTTCCAGCGAATGAAACGTCACCACGGCGAGCCGCCCGCCGGCTTTCAGCGCGCGCTCGGCGGCGCCCAGCGCCGCGACCAATTGGCCGAGCTCGTCATTGACGGCGATGCGCAGCGCCTGAAAGCTCTTCGTCGCCGGATGAATGTCGCCCGGCTTTCCGGGCGCGGCGCGCTCGATGATCTGCGCCAGCGCGCGCGTCGTCTCTATGCGGCCGGCCTCGCGCGCCTTCACGATGGCGCGGGCGATGCGGCGCGAGGCGCGCTCCTCGCCGTAATGATACAGAATATCGGCGAGCGCCTCTTCCTCGGCATCCGCGATAATGTCGGCGGCGCTCGGCCCGCGCCCCTCCATGCGCATGTCGAGCGGCCCGTCGTTGCGGAAGGAGAAGCCGCGCGCCGCCTCGTCGAATTGCATGGAGGAGACGCCAATATCGGCGACGACGCCGTCGAGCGGCGTGAGCTCCATGCGCTCGGCCACCTCGGCCAGCTCGGAAAAGCGCGCCTCGACCAGCGTCAGCCGCCCGCCCGCCGCCTCCACCAGAGCGTAGCCGGCGCGTATGGCGCTCGGATCGCGGTCCAGCGCCAGCACACGCGTCCCTTCACGCGCCAGCAAGGCGCGCGTGTAGCCGCCGGCGCCGAAAGTGGCGTCGAGATAGACTCCGCCCGCGCAGGGCGCGAGGGCGGCGACCGCCTCCTCGAGCAGCACGGGAACATGCCGCTCGGCGCCGCTCGTCGTCATCTCGCCTCCGATTCGAAATTTGCGTCGCATGGCCGCGCAGCGCCCGCCGGACGCGCCCGCCGCAGCCGATATTTGGCGTCGTCGCGGCCGTCCGCCGAGCCCCCGCGCGCGCGAGAAATCGCCGGCGCGCGCGAGGCGCGGGCGCGCCTTGTCCCCGAAAGACGTGTCATCGCTCTGAACAACAACGCATATCATGAAGAACCACGGGCGACGGAGCGGCGCGGGCGGCGCGGCGCTGGCGATTATTAGCCGTCGTCAGGGTTAAGGGAGCGTTGACGCGGGCGCGGGCCGCGCATCGCGCGTTAGGCAAGGCGGAGGCGGAGGCGGAGGCGGAGGTGATGAATAATGCATCCGAGCGGGGGATAGACGACCCGCTCCCTACTCCCTACCCCTCACGCGATAAAATCGCCAGTCGGCCTATAAGCCGGGTTCTGTATGGCGCGGCTTGGTTTCCCCGCCCACGCGCGATGGCCATTCCTCTGGGACGACGCTTGCGCGCCACCTCTAGCGACCAACCCGGGCGACGGCCCGGAGACGGGCCGGGAAATATCGCTATTTCCAGTCGCCCCTATTCGGTCTTGCTCCCGGCGGGGCTTGCCATGCCTCGGACGTCGCCGCCCGAGCGGTGCGCTCTTACCGCACCCTTTCACCCTTGCCGCGGGCCCGAGGGTCGCGGCGGTTTGCTTTCTGTGGCGCTTTCCCTGGGGTCGCCCCCGCCGGACATTATCCGGCGCCGTGTCTCCGTGGAGCCCGGACTTTCCTCTATCCCGAAGGACAGCGGCCATCCAGCCGACTGGCTGATGAGGGAATAGGTAGCCGAAGGGGGAAGGTCAAGACGGCCGCCGCCGCACGAGAAGGATACTCGATAGACCACTACGCGGGAGAGTGTGAGCCCCTTCGGGGTCTCGATTTCGAATGACGCAGGCGGGCCGAGGAGCGTAGACATACGTAACGCAGCGAAAAAGTTCCTGCAAATCTATCACTTACGCGCCTGTGCGACGCCGCGCCGCGCGCCTTTGCGGGGAAAATGCCGGCCTCCGGCTTGCGCCCGAGGCGACGGTGACGGCAAAAAGAGCTATCGTCCGAGCTGTCGGATAACAGGCCGGGCGCGGCCGCAGCGGAGCGACTATCCACATTGGCCACAGCGGTGAGACAGGATGTGAGACGCGTCGTCGTCTCGGGCATGGGCGCAGTTTCGGCCGCCGGCGTCGGCGCGCAGCCGCTCTGGGAAGCGGCCCGCGACGGCCAATGCCAGGTCCGTCCTCTGAAGCTCGAGCGCCCCTATGGCGGGCGCATCAAAATCGCCGCGCAAGCAATAGATTTCGACCCGCTCGCCCATCTCGAGCCCGAGATCCTGCCCTATTGCGACCCCTTCACCCAATATGCCATCGTCGCCGCCGACGAGGCCATGGCTCAGGCGGGCTTCGGCCGCAAGGATATCGCCGGGCCGCGCACGGCGGTCGTCATCGGCTCCGGCATCGGCGGCTCCAAGACGATCGATGACGAGGCCCATAAGGAATACAACTCCCGCGAGCGCGCCGATCCGCTGACCGTGCCGCGCCTCATTCCGAGCGCCGCGCCGACCATGCTCGGAATGCGCTATTCCTGCAATGGGCCCACTTTCGCCATCGCCAGCGCCTGCTCCTCGGCGAGCCAGGCGATCGGCGTCGGCCTCGAGATGATCCGCTGCGGCGCGGCCGATCGCGCCATCGTCGGCGGGGCGGAGGCGGCCGTCATCAATGGCTCGCTGCGCTCCTGGGAGGCGCTGCGCGTGCTGACGCCGGATTTCTGTCGCCCCTTCTCGGCCGGCCGCAACGGCATCGTGCTCGGCGAAGGCGCGGGAATTTTCGTGCTGGAGACCGAGGAGCTCGCCCAGGCGCGCGGTCACGCGCCTTTGTGCGAGCTCGCCGGCTATGGCACGTCGAGCGACGCTTTCGATCCGCTGCGGCCCAATGTCGAGGGCCCCTCCGCCGCCATGCGGCAGGCGCTGGAGAGCGCCGGCCTCTCGCCCGACGACATCGACTATCTCAACGCCCATGGCACCGGCACCTACGCCAATGACATCACCGAGTCGGAGGCCATTCTGCGCGTCTTCGGCGAGCGCGGCGGGCGTCTGCCGGTCTCCTCGACCAAGCCGATCCACGGCCATGCGCTGGGCTCCTCCGGCGCGCTCGAGCTCGTCATCACGATAAACGCGCTGCGCGCCCAGCTCGCCCCGCCGACGATCCATTTCAAGGGCCCGGACCCCAAATGTCCGATCGACCCGGTGCCGCACGAGGCTCGCCGCGTCGCGATCCGCGCGGCCATGTCCAATTCCTTCGCCTTCGGCGGCATCAACGCCGTGCTGGTGGTGCGCCAGGCCTGACGCGTCACGCGCCGAGAAACCGCTCCAGCTCGCGCCAAAAAACCTCCGGCGCCTCGTCGGCGACGAAATGGCCGCTCTCCTCCACGATGATCGTGGAGAGCGCGCGCGCCTTCGGCCGCAGCGCCTCGGCGAGCCGCTCGCCGACGCCATGACGGCCGGCGATCGCCAGAACCGGCATATCGAGCCGGCGATCGGCCAGCGCGGCGACCGATCGCGCATCCTCCGGCAGCGCGCGATAATATTCGAAGCCCGCGGTCATGCCGCCCGGCGTCGCATAATGACGCGCGAATTCGTCGATCGCCGCCGCGCTCACCGCATCCTCGCGAAACGACCACGCCCGGATCTGCGCGGCGATATAATCGCGCTCGCGCCCTTTGGTCAGCAGTTCGGGAATCTCGCGCGCCATGTGAAATCCGTAATGCCAGGCGCCGCCGCGCCGGGCGTCCATATTCTCGGTCCCTGGAACGAGGCAATCGACCAGGACGAGCCGAGCCACTTTCTCGGGATGCAGCAGCGCCAGCATGAAGGCCGCCTTGCCGCCCATGTCATGGCCGACCACATACGCCCGCCCGCCCGCGGCGCGATCGATGAGCGCGGCGATATCCTCGGCAATTCGACGCTTGTCATAGCCGGAAGGCGGACGGTCCGATAATCCGACGCCGCGCAGATCGGGCGCGATGACGGTGAAGCGGCGCGCCAGCCGCTCCATCGTCGCGGCCCAGGCGAACCATGTTTGCGGCCATCCATGCAGCAGCACGACCGCAGGCCCGGCGCCGAGCGTGACGAAATGCAGCCGCAGCCCGTCGACCTCGAGGAAGCGGCTCTCCGCGCCCGCCGGTGGCAGCCCCGCCGCGCGCGCGCGCGCCGAAATCCCCTGCGTCGCGGCCGCTCCGGCGGCGGCCAGAAATGCACGCCTGTCGATCGTCATCCTCACCTCCCGAGCCGAAACCATCGCTCGGGAGAGTTGCCGATCGGCCGCCATGCGGCTATCGACTGGGATGACAAGCTTATCATAACCAATGGTTATAGATGGACCTCGCCGCCGCGCTTCGCGCCTTCCTCCGCATCGTCGAGCGCGGCTCGATGACGGCGGCGGCCGCCGATCTCGGCGTCTCACAACCGGCCGTCAGCAAGCTGCTGCGCAATCTCGAGGCGCATGTCGGCGCGCGCCTCCTGGAACGCGGCCCACGCGCGCTGCGCCCCACGGCGCGCGGCCTCGCGCTCTATGAGGCCGCCGGCGGCCCGCTCGCAGCCATAGACGCGGCGCTCGAGAACCTGCGCGGCGAAGGCGCCGAGATCGCCGGCGAATTGCGCCTGCACGGGCCGAGCTGCATCGGCGAAGTCCATTTGCGCCGCATAGTGACCGCGTTTCAGGACGCGCATCCTCACGTCTGCGTGTCTCTTTCGCTCGAAAATCGCGCCGTCGACCTCATTTTCGAGAATATAGACGTCGCGCTGCGCATGGGCCGGCCGAGCGAGCATTCGCTCATCCAAAAGCGCATCGGCTTCAGCCGGCGCATTCTCGTCGCTTCGCCCTCTTACCTGTCGCGCAGCGCGCCTCTGCGCGATGTCGCCGATCTTTCCGCGCATGACTTTCTCGTCACCGACGCCTCGCTGCGCAATGGCGCGCTGCGCCTGCGCAAGGGCGAGACGGCCGAAGATATTCCGGCGCGGCCCAAGCTCGTCACCAATAGCGCGCAGGTTCTCGTCTCGGCGCTGCGAGAAGGACGCGGAATCGCCACGGCGCAATTGCTGCTCGTCGCCGAGGAGCTGCGCAGCGGCGCCCTGGTGCGCGTGCTGCCCGATCACGAGATCGAGCCGAGCGAATTCTTCCTCGTCTATCCTTCGGCGCGTTTTCTACGCCCCGTCGTGCGCGCCTTCGTCGATTTCGCCGCCCCCGCGCTGCGCCGCGTCGAGGGGATTTTCTGATTCGCCCTCTCACTTCTTCCCGCAGGCGTCGATGAACTTGCCGATCTTCGCCCCCGCGCCTTTCAGCGGCGCGGATTGCTTCGAGCCGCCGACCGTCACGACGAGCGTCTCGCCGCGCGCCATGGCGGCGAAGATCGGATCGTCGGCGGCGATCCGCCCCTCGAAGCTCGGAACGCCCGCCTCCTCATTCGGCGCGAGCTTTCCGGCGATCTTCATCTGCGTCTCGCCCGCGGCGAAAATCGCCGTCGCGGCCTTGCCGGCCTTCTGCTTGCCGTCGGTTTCCGAAATAAAGACCGTCACCGCGCCGCTATGCGCTGCGCAGTGAAAGCCGCCGAGCGAATCGTCGGTTTCGGGAACGCCATAGCCGAGATAGGCCATCGGCGGCTCACCTGCGTCGAATCTGTAGTCCCACACGCGCCCCTGCGCCGCAGCCGGCGACGCCGCGCCCGAGAGAGCGGCGAAGAGCGCGGCCGTCCTTGCCCGAAGCATTGCGCCGATCATCTCTCTCTCCTTTTTGAGCCATGCGGAAAGCGCGCGCGATCTATGATAGGCTGAGCGCAACCAAAAGAGAAAGCGACACGCCATGGCCACTGTGACATTGCTCGCCGACGACGAGCTCTCCGACGAAGCCCGCGCGGTCTTCGACGACATACGCGCGACGCGCAAAAGCGATTTCGTCAATAATTTCTGGCGCGCCCTCGCGCATGATCCGGTCACGCTGAAGCGCACATGGGAGAGCATAAAGGCGGTGATGGGCCCCGGCGCGCTCGACCCCAAAATGAAGGAAATGCTCTATATCGCCGTCTCCATCGCGCATGGCTGCTCTTACTGCATCCACTCCCACACGGCGAGCGCCCGCGCCAAGGGCATGAGCGAGGCGGAGTTCCACGAGCTTCTCGCCATCGTCGGCATGGCCTCGGAGACGAACCGCCTCGTCACCGCGCTCGGCGTCGAGGTGGATGCGGAATATGAGGTGAAGTGAAGGCGAGAGCCCAAACAGCGATCGGGAGACGAGGGCATGACGATAAAGCCGACAGCCTTCCTGCTTCACGGTTTCCTCGGCGCGGGCAAAACCACACTCGCGAAGCGACTGGAGGTGGAGCAAAATGCGCTTCGCTTCACCCATGACGAATGGATGAGCCGGCTCTACGGCGCCGACCCTCCGGAGGCCGAATTCGAGGAGCGCGCCCGCCGCGTCTACGCGGTGATGGAAGACCTTTGGACGCGCAGCATCGATCTCGGGACGAATGTCGTTCTCGATTTCGGTTTCTGGTCGCGAGCCGAGCGAACGCGCGTGCGCGAGCTTGTCGCCTCGCGCGGCGGCAAGCCGGTTCTTTGCCGCCTGAGCTGTCCCGACGATGTCGCCTGGCGGCGGATCGCGCGGCGCAACGAACAGCCGGCGGGAAGTCTCTACATCGCTCCCGCCACGTTCCGGTTGCTGAAAAGCCGGTTCGAATCGCTCGAGCCGGACGAGGATCGCGTGGAGATCGCATCGACGACCGCCGACGGGCAGAGCGCATCGCCGCCGCCGAGGCCGCCGCGCCCCGCTATATGAAGCTCATTCGCGCCCTCGTCGCCGAGGCGGGCCAGCGGCTCGACCGCGTGACCGCCGGCGATCCGACGCACGAATTCGCCGACGCGCCGACGACCGCCTGGTATTTTCTTACCGATCAAGACCTGTTCCACATAGTCGACGCCGGCGGCAAAGCCATCAGTTCCGCGGCCGCTCGACCACCGATCGCGTCTGCGAGATCGACGCGCCGTGAGCGACGGGGCGCGCGTCCGATTGGGGAACGTCGGATCGACTATCGTCGATACTGAGGCCGTGAGGAGCCTATAGCTTGTCGAGGCCGAGACGCTCCAGCTCGATGCGAAATGCGCAGCGCAGCTGCTCAGCCTCGTCCTCGGGAAGCCAATTCGCCATTTGCGGAAAAATCGTGCGATTCATCCGCGTTTCGCGATCGCCCCAAGGCGACTTCGCCTGCGCCGCCCGCACCTTGGCGAGCAGAGCGTGCAGACGCGCGCGCACCTGCGCGGGATCGGGGGTGAAGACGCCGGTATTTGGCCCTGGCTGATCGGCGAAGAGATCGCCCTGCGCGGACGCAGGACGGAAGAGATCGCCGCTCTCCTCACTCGTCGCCATGTTCCGCCGCCTCCGCCAGTCCGAGCGCCGCGCGGTCGAGCGTCGCCCCTGATATGTTCGCGAGCAAACTATCGGCGCGCGCGAAAAGATCAATCAGCTCCGCGATTCTTCCCACAAGATCGCGTAGCTCGCGCATCAGCGCGTGGTCGACCGGAAGCCCCTTTCGCGCGTCGAGCCAGCGATAGAGCAGCCTGTATCCGCTGATGGAGAACGCCCAGACCTCGGCGCTGACGCCGGAAACGCGGCCGCTCCGGTCAGCGCAGAGATAAAGCTCGCTCTCGCTCCAGTCGCTCGCCTCCAACGTCCCCGTCGGCTCGGTCTCGATGCGCGCGACCGCGCGGCCGAGAAAGCTCGGCCCCGGCGGCCGCGCGAAAGTTTCGACCGCCCGAATTTCCCGCCCCAATCGCGCAGCCTCGACAAAGGCGCCATAGTCGCTCGGAAAGGGAACATGAGGAAACACATCATCCAAATCCTCTATCACCAAAAGCTCTGCGGATCGACATCCACCGCCACGCGCACGCCGCCGCGCTCCTTGGGCGCGGCCGCCAGCATGGCGCGCAGATAGGCCTGCAGATCGGCGCTTTTGGGCGCCTTCACCAGCAGGCGGAAACGATAGCGCCCGCGAATGAGCGAGATTGGCGCCTCGGCCGGGCCGAGCACCACGATCTCATCGGCCTCCGGCAGGCCGCCGGCCGGGGCGACGCGATAGCGATCTGTCGAGGGCAGCGAATGCCCCGCCCGCGCCAGAGCACGCGCATGGGTCTCGGCGGCGCCGGCGTCCTTGGCCGAGACGATCAGCGCCGCGAGGCGCCCGAAGGGCGGCAGGCCGGCGCGCTCGCGCAATCGCGTCTCCTGCGCGTAAAAAGCCTCCGCCTCGCCGGAGAGAATGGCGCGAATGACCGGATGGTCGGCCTGCCAGCTCTGAATCAGCGCGCTGCCCGGCTTGTCGCCGCGGCCGGCGCGGCCGGTCACTTGGTTCAGCAGCTGAAAGGTGCGCTCGGCGGCGCGGGGATCGCCGCTGCCGAGCCCGCTATCGGCGTCCACCACGCCGACCAGGGTGAGAAAGGGGAAATTATGCCCCTTGGCGACGAGTTGCGTGCCGATGACGATATCGAAAGCGCCGGCCGCGATCTCGGCGAGCTCGCGGCGCAAGCGCTTCTGCCCGCCCGGAAAATCCGAGGAGAGCACCAGAGTGCGGGCGTCGGGAAAGAGGATCGCCGCCTCTTCGGCGAGCCGCTCGACGCCCGGCCCGCACGCGGTGAGCGAATCCTCCGCCTCGCATTCCGGGCAGATGTGCGGGCGGCGCTCGACATGGCCGCAGTGATGGCAGACCAGCGCGCGGCGAAAGCGATGCTCGACCAGCCAGGCGTCGCAATTCTCGCAGCGGAAGCGATGGCCGCAGCTGCGGCACAAAGTGAGCGGCGCATAGCCGCGCCGATTGAGGAAGAACAGAACCTGCTCGCCGCGCGCGATCGTCTCCTGCGCCTCCGCCACCAGGCGCGGCGCGAGCCAGCGTCCGCGCTCCGGCCCATTGGCGCGCATGTCGATCGCCTCTATCCGCGGCATGGGCCTCGCGTTGGCGCGAGCGGTGAGGCGCAAATAGCCATAGCGGCCGGTCTGCGCATTGACGCGCGATTCGATGGAAGGCGTCGCCGAGGCGAGCACGATGGTCGCGCCCTCAAGCCGCGCGCGCACCACCGCCATGTCGCGGGCGTGATAGGCGACGCCATCCTCCTGCTTATAGGCCGCCTCATGCTCCTCATCGACGACGATGAGCCGCAAATTCGAGAAGGGCAGGAACAGCGCCGAGCGCGCGCCGGCGACGACCTTCACCTCACCCATGGCGACGCCACGCCACAGCCGCGCGCGCTTGCGCTCGGAGACGCCGGAATGCCATTCGGCCGGCTTGTCCCCGAAGCGTGCGGCAAAACGCTCGAGGAATTGCGCGGTGAGCGCGATCTCCGGCATCAGGACAAGCGCCTGCCCGCCGGCGCGCAGAGCCGCCGCGACGGCCTCGAAATAGACCTCCGTCTTGCCGGCGCCGGTGACGCCCTCCAGCAGAAAGGGCCGATAGCCGCCCTGCTCCACCGCGCTCGTCAGCGCCTCGGCGCCCGCGAGCTGCTCGGCCTCCAGCGGCGCGCGCGCAAAATCTGGATCCAGCGCGCCGGCGACGGGCTCCGGCGGCAGAGCGACGGCCTCGAGCGCGCCCGCGTCGACCAGCGCATCGACGACGCCATTGGAGCAGGCCGCCGCGCGGGCGAGCTCGCCCTTGGAGAAAGTGAGGCCGCCCTCCGCCGCCTCTATGACGCGCGCCCGCGCCGCCGTCATGCGCTCGGGCGGCGGGCCTGCGAGCCGATAGCCGACGCGGGGCGTCTCCGGCGCCGCCTCCTCCACCGCGCGGGTGGCGAGGCGCAGCGCCATGCCGCGCGGCGCCAAGGTCCAGCGCGCCACCCAATCGACGAAGCTGCGCAACGTCTCGCCCAGCGGCGGCCGGTCATATTTAGCGATCACGGATTTGAGATTGCCCGGCCCAGCGCCGCCCGCCGGCGCGACCGACCAGACGACGCCGAAGGATTTGCGCGTCGAAAGCGGGACCTCGACGCAATCTCCCGGCGAAAGCCGCAGCGCCGGCGGCGCGTAATAGAAATAGGCCATATCGACGGCCACCGGCAGCAGAATCTCGACGATCTGCGCCCCTTCCCTCGTGTCCGCCTCGCCGCTCATGGGCGCTGTCTTAAAGTGTTTTCGAGCGAAGTGGGAATTGCTTCGCGTGAAGAAAACACGATTTTCGCGAGCGATCAGCGGGCGGCGATCCGCTCCACCGCGTCGCGGCGGGGCTGGGCGAATTTCGTCCGGCTCCTCTCGCTCACCGGCTTGGCGTTCACAGGCTCGACGGCGGCGGGGGGCGCTCCCACATCCAGCTCACTGGTGAAATAGCGAGTCAATTCGGAGACGATCATCGACTTCACATCGGCGCCGAGCGCGGTGACGACCGCACGATAGCAAGCGCTCGGAGGGCCATAGACCTCATGCGTCTTTTGATCGATCAGATCGTCGCGCCGCGTGATCTCGATCAGCTTTTTCTCTTCCAGCGATTTGTCGATGACGGCGAAGAGGCGCGTTCGCGCATCGGCTTTGCCGTAGTCGCATTTGATCGCATCGGCGCCGAGCTTGTCCATGCCGGCGGCGTCGAGCGGAAGGAGATGGATCAGCCGCTCCACCTCGCGCGGTCCGAGCTTTCGCGCGAGGGCGGCGAAATCGTCCGTGGAATTCTTTTTCGCGCCGAGATCGGGATTGATCTCGAAAGCCTTTTGTCCGAGCGCGAGCTTGAAATCGCCGATCTCGACCGACTGCACTCTGGAGAGAAGCATCAGCGCCGAGTCGGGCCGCTGATAGACGATGACCCCGGCTGCGGCGCTCGGCGCGCCGATCGCCGTCGCCAGGGTCGCAGTCTTGAGAAAATCGAACAGTTTCTTGGCAAAATCGCTCATCGCAATGCTCCGTCCCAAAATTTCCGAGCGTTCGATCGCTCGCTTCCAACGCCGAGGATATTGCGGGACGGGGCGGCGCGTTTCTGTGTGTCGACGCACAAGTCGATGAACAATTCGTCAACAAATCTCCGCGGGCCGGCGGACGGCGGCGGGATCGCGCGAGAGCCGCGCGCGCAGGAGATCGATCTCCTTCGACAGCGGACCGGCGCGATCGAAAGCGAGCTGGCCGAGCGGCGCGATGACGGTCTGATGGGCGCCGCCGACGGCGAATTGCGTGACGCACATCACGGCTTCTCCCGTCTCGAATATGGAGGTGACGATACAGTCCGGCGAAAGATCGCCTCGGTGAACGAGGGATTGAGCCTTGCGTCGCAATGTGGGGCGCATCCGCGCCCGAGCCGGAAGAAAATGCGACAGGTCGCGCCAGGCCCCCTGGACGCCGCGCGAAACATTGTCCATCTCGAAATCTCCTCTGCGCAAAATTTTCGTGATTCGGCAGCCGTCGCCGACCGTATGACGACGATCATAGGCCGAAAAGTCTGCCGCCGTCCTGACGGCAAAACGTCTCGGTCGGGGATTTTTTGGAAATTTCGAACAAAAAAGCATATTACGCCGAGGTTACGTGACCTTCATGAAATATTCGCGTTATGTATTATGTATTTATACAAACCGAGGAGGAGAGATCGCGGGGGCGAATCCGCCGCTCATGCGAGCATGGCGGCGGGATGCTCGATCAGCCGCTTGAATTCCGCGAGCAGGGTCGCGCCGAGCGCGCCGTCGACCGCGCGATGATCGACGGAGAGGGTGACGCTCATGATCGTCGCGACGACGGGCGCGCCATTTCTGGCGACGATGCGCTCCTCGCCGGCGCCGACAGCGAGAATCGTCGCGTGCGGCGGATTGATCACGGCGGCGAAATTCTTGACGCCGAACATTCCGAGATTGGAGACGGCGGTCACGCCGCCCTCATATTCATTGGGCTTCAACTTGCGCTCGCGGGCGCGCCGCGCCAAATCCTTCAGCTCGATGGCGATCTCGCGGAAATTCTTGGTCTCGGCGTTGCGCACGATGGGCGTCACCAGCCCGCCGGGGATGGAGACGGCGACGCCGACATCGGAAGATTTGTGCTTCAGCATCGCCGTCTGCGTGAAGGTGACATTGGCGTCCGGGACCGTCTGGAGCGCCAGCGCCATCGCCTTGACGATGATGTCGTTGACCGAGACCTTCCACTCGGGCTCGCCATTGGCGCCCTTGGGCGCGGCGCTGTTGTAATCCTCGCGCAGGCGCAGCAGCGCGTCGATCTCGCAATCGGTCTGCAGCGCGAAATGCGGAATCGTCCGCACCGCCTCGACCATGCGCCGCGCGATCGCCTTGCGCATCGAATCATGCGGAACCTCGGTGAAGGAGCCGAGCGCGAAGAGCTGGCGCACCACGGCGTCGGACATTCCGACCGGCGCCTCGATCGCTGGGGCGGAGGGCGGCGTCGCCACGGGCCGCGCGCCGGAGCCGAGCGCCGATTTCACGTCGCGCTCGACGATGCGGCCATGCGGGCCGGAACCCTTCAGCGCGGCGAGATCGAGCCCATTGTCCTTGGCGAGCCGCCGCGCCAGTGGCGAAGCGAAAATGCGGCCGTCAGCTCCGCCAATACGCCCCCCTATTTCACCTCCAAGCAGCACCATAGCTAAACCTCATCAGAGATATTTTCAGGGGGCGGGAGAAGAATTGGCTCGTCTCCTGGAGGTAGAGAAACCCCTTCTTGCCGCGCTCGTGATCGGCTAACCACTTTTATCATATCTTTCACTTCATCGATTAGTGGCTTTGATTTCTTCGCCATGTCCCCTGCCACGAACGCAACATCACTCATGAACGCAAAGAATCTATCTGTTCGAGTGCCATATTGATCAACCTCCTGGGCAAGCGCGTTTAACCTCTCGAAAAGAGCGTTCTTTTTCCTAACAGGGAGCCCACTTTCATCAATCAGCCGCCTTATTTTTTCTAGATGATCGCGGATCTTTTGCTTTTCTTGCTCATTCAACCTAGCAACACCAAAGGACCCGTCGAAATTTGTAGAAATTTGGTCTATCATTTCGTTAATTTCAGATGAAACGTACCCTTTTACGAATTTTACGCGATTCCCAAGTATATTGTTCGAAATACCTTTTATATTGTGGTCTGTTACGCTATCGAGGTCGTCAATAACGATGTCTAGATTGAATCGAGATGCAAATGTTTTATAGAATAAATAAATACGAACCGCGTCCGGGCTGCCAATCCTGCGTCCTGCCTCAAATATACTAAAAACTCTTTCGGCAAATATGACGAATGCACTGCCGGGGTCGCTTGGCAAGTTCGAAGTTAGTTCTTGAAGTAAGTCAGCCATTTCGCCCCCAGGTAATCAAATTATCTATACAGCGCCGCCTTCGCCGCCGCGATCACATCGGCGACGGAAGGCAGAGCCAGCTTCTCGAGATTGGCGGCATAGGGCATAGGCACGTCCCTGCCGGTGACGCGCAGCACCGGCGCGTCGAGATAATCGAACGCCTCCTCCTGCACGCGGGCGGCGATCTCCGCGCCTATGCCGCATTGCGGCCAGCCCTCCTCCACCGCGACGCAACGGCCGGTCTTCTTCACCGATTCGATGATGGCGGGAACATCCATCGGCCGCAGCGTGCGCAGATCGACGACCTCGGCCTCTATCCCCTCCTGGGCCAGCGCCTCGGCGGCCGAAAGACAATGTGTGACGCCGATGGAGAAGGACACGAGCGTCACATCCGTTCCCGGCCGGGCGATGCGCGCCTTGCCGATCGGGATGAGGAAATCCTCGAGCATGGGCGTGTCCCATTGCTTGCCGTAGAGAATCTCATTCTCCAGGAAGACGACGGGATTGGGATCGCGAATGGCGCTCTTCAAAAGCCCCTTGGCGTCGGAGGCGTTGGAGGGTGCGACCACCTTCAGCCCCGGCACTTGCGAGAACCAGGCCGCATAATCCTGGCTGTGCTGCGCGGCGACGCGGGCGGCGGCGCCATTGGGTCCGCGAAAGACGATGGGGCAATTGATCTGCCCGCCGGACATATAGAGCGTCTTGGCCGCGGAATTGACGATGTGGTCGATCGCCTGCATGGCGAAATTGAAGGTCATGAACTCGCAGATCGGCCGCAGCCCGGCGAAGGCGGCGCCGACGGCGAGGCCGGCGAAGCCATATTCGGTGATCGGCGTATCGACGACACGGCGCGGGCCGAATTCCTGCAGCAGGCCCTGCGTGACCTTATAGGCCCCCTGATATTCGGCGACCTCCTCGCCGATGACGAAGACATTTTGGTCACGGCGCATCTCCTCCGCCATGGCGTCGCGCAGAGCTTCGCGCATGGTCATGGGGATCAGCGTCGTATCGGCGGGAATTTCGGGGACGGCGACGGCGGGCGAGGGAGCGGCGGGCTCGGCCGCAGTCGCGGCCGGCGCAGCGGGAACGGCGGCGACGACGGCCGCCTCCTGCGGAGCGGAGGCCGGAATATCCGGCGCCTTGGCGGGCGCAGGCGCGACGTTCTCGGTGGGGGCGGCGGCCGGCGTCGAAGGCGGAGCCTCCGTGGGGCCGATCTCCTCGCCCTCCTCGGCGATGACGGCGATGGGCGTGTTGACGGCGACATTCTCGGCGCCGCCCGGCACGAGGATGCGGGCGAGCACGCCCTCGTCCACGGCCTCCACCTCCATCGTCGCCTTATCGGTCTCGATCTCGGCGATGACATCGCCGGCCTTGACCTTGTCGCCTTCGTTCTTGAGCCATTTGGCGAGCTTGCCCTGCTCCATCGTGGGCGACAGCGCGGGCATGAGGACATTCACGGTCATGGATTTATCCGCACAATAAAGAGGGCGCGCGCTCCCTTCTCCCACTTGTGGGAGAAGGTGGCCCGGCGAAGCCGGGTCGGATGAGGGCTATCGCCGCGGCAACCGCCCCGGGCCGTAACTCTCGAAGGAGCAGAAGAACAGCGGGCCCTCATCCGACCCTCGCTAACGCGAGGGCCACCTTCTCCCGCAAGCGGGAGAAGGAGAAGAGCACGATGAGCCCGCCTTTCCCTCATAGAACCACATCCGTCCACAATTCGCTCGGATCGGGCTCTGGATCATTGGTCGCGAAATCCGCCGCCTCGGAGACGATACGGCGCACGGCGGCGTCGATCTGCTTCAGCTCGTCCTCGCTCGCTCCGCCGGCCAGCAGACGGGCGCGCACCTGCTCGATCGGATCGTGCTCCTCGCGCACCCGCTGCACTTCTTCCTTCGAGCGATATTTGGCCGGATCGGACATGGAATGGCCGCGATAGCGATAGGTCTGCGCCTCGATGAGGAAAGGCCCCTTGCCGGCGCGGCACCAATCGAGCGCCTCGCGCGCGGCGGCGGCGACGGCGCGCACATCCATGCCGTCGATCTGCCGGCCGGGAATGTTGAAGGCCGTGCCGCGCATCGAAAAATTCGACTGCGCCGAGGAGCGCTCCACCGATGTCCCCATGGCGTAGCGGTTGTTCTCGACGATGAAGACGATGGGCAGCTTCCAGAGCTCCGCCATATTGAAGCTCTCATAGACCTGGCCTTGATTGGCGGCGCCGTCGCCGAAAAAGGTCAGCGAGACGGAGCCGTCGCCGCGATAGAGATCGGCGAAAGCGAGGCCGACGCCGAGCGGGGCCGGCGCGCCGACGATGCCATGGCCGCCATAAAAATTCTTCTCGCGCGAGAACATGTGCATCGAGCCGCCCTTCCCCTTGGAATAGCCGCCCCGCCGCCCGGTGAGCTCCGCCATCACCCGCCTCGGCTCCATGCCGCAAGCGAGCATATGGCCGTGGTCGCGATAGCCGGTGATGAATTGATCTGTGGATTTCGCCGACATTCGCGCGCCGACGACCACCGCCTCCTGGCCGATGTAGAGATGGCAGAAGCCGCCGACGAGACCCATGCCATACATCTGGCCGGCCTTCTCCTCGAAGCGGCGGATCAGCAGCATGGCCCGATAGGCGGAAAGCTCCTGCTCGCGCGTGAAGGCCAAGATGCCGCCCTCGGCCTGCGCGCCTTCGGCCGCGCCGGCGACATCGGCGAGTTTCGCATTCTTATCCGCTGCCGGCATGTCCGCCCGTCCTCGTGGTCGTTCGACACTATCTGGGAGCGCGTGAGGCGAAGAGCGAGCCCTCGTCCCTCCCGCATCGCGGCAAGGGCTCCGCCTCCGGCAGAATAGCTCGAGCACGCGCCGAAAACGAGCCGTCTCGCGGCGCTGTCCTCAGCGGCGCGTGGACGGCGCAGGCGGCGTGAGAATCACGATGTCGTTGCGATGCGCGCGGCCGAGCACCAGACGCGCCTCCTCGTCCAGAATATCGGCGTCGACGACGTCGCCGCGCACCAGCGCGAGCTTACGCTCCCATTGCGCGCGCTCGGCCTTCAGCCCGGCGAGCTCGCCGCGCAATTCGGCGATGCGCTGCTCATATTCGACGCCGGCCTTGAGTCCGCGCTGACCGTTGACGCCGTGCCAGACGAAATAGCTCGCCACGAGCCCCGCCGCTCCGTAGAGCAGCAGGGGGATCACAAAGGAGCGCAGAACATGACGAGCGAACATGCCGCCACTTTGCGCGAACATTGTATAAGCGCCGTTAACGGCCTGGGTCTCGCCGAATCGGGCTGTCAGCGCCGCCCGCGCGCGACCCGCTCGATCTCCGCGCGCACGAGGCGCTCGACGAGATGCGGCAGATTGTCGTCGAGCCATTGCTTCAGCATCGGCCGCAGCATGTCCTGCGCATAGCGCTCGATGAGATCGGCCTCGCTGATGACGATGCTCGCCGCCAGCGCCTGGAAATGCGCGCCGATGGACATGGCCGCGTCGGTCGAGACGAGCGGCGTCGGCTCGCTGTCATTGGCCGGCTCGGCCGGGCTCGGCTCGATGCTCGCCGTCATGGGCTCGTCCTCGGCGCACTCCTCGTCCATATCCTGGACATAGGGCTCCTCGGCCGCCGCGAGAGATTCGTCGAGCGTTTCGTCCACCGCTTCCTCGGCCGTATCTTCCGACCAGCGGCTCTGATCCGCGGATTCGGGCGCGGACGCCTCCGGCTCGGGAGCAGCGCTCGGCCGCAGCCAGAAATCGGCGGGCTTCGCCGGCTCCACCGCCGGGATGGGAGCGGGAGCGGCGGCGACCGGCGAAGGCGCGGCCGGACGCGCGGCCACAGGCGCGCGCGCGGCGGGCGCAGGCGGCGTCTCTTCGCGCTGCTGCGGCTCGGCCGGACGCTTCTCCTTGTCGCGCTCGCGCCTCGCGGCCGGCAAAGCGTCGTCATCGGCGATAATGCGCCGGATCGATGCGAGGATTTCCTCCATCGACGGCTCGTGCGACCTGCGCTCGGCGTCGAGCGCCGGCGCGGTGATCGAAGCGTTCACTGCGCTCATGAGATGTGCTGCTTCCCGTCTCGCAGCGACGGCTTTCGCAATATCGTCGCCGCTCGCTCTCCTCTCCGCTCTTTGCGAGCGTCGATTCGCATCATCGGACGATTCCCCCTTTGGGTGAAACCGCGGGGGTTGTGCGTACGGGAGTTTTCACACGAATTTTTAACGATCGGCGCCGCGCGGCGCGCCGCTCAATGCGCAGCGGACGCGTCGAGGCCGAGCCACATGCCTCTCACTTGCTCGAAATGCGCCGTCGGATCATAGGCGACGACATCGAGCTTCAGATTCGCGGCCGACAATCGGCCGATCGCGCCGAGCGCAGCGTAAGAAGCGACGACGCGGTCGCGCTGCGCGATGATCAGAGCGACGCGCGCATTGAGCAGCGCATATTGCGCATTGAGCACGTCGAGCGTCGTGCGCTGGCCGACCTGCGCCTCCTCGCGCACGCCGCGCAGAGCGATTTCCGCCGCTTTGACAGCGGCTTGGCCGGAGAGAATCGAAGCGCGCGCCGTGTCGAGCTGCGCATAGCTGGAGACGACGCTGGCGCGCACGCTGTCGCGCTGCAGATCGGCGTTGAAGCGCGCCTGGCCCAATTGCTCCTTGGCTTGGCGGATAGAGGCGTATTCGGCGCCGCCCTGATAGATCGGCACGTCGAGCCGTCCGCTCGCGCCGGCGGAGAATTGCCGCGTCGCCGGCGATCCGAGAAAGGAATCATATTGCTGCGAGAGCTGCGCGGCGACGGAGAGCGTCGGCGCCAGCGCGCCTTCCGCCACCTTCACCGCGGAAGCGGCGACATCGACCTGATGCTGCGCGGCGACCACGCCCGGATGCTCGACGATGGCGACTGTGATCGCCTGATCGAGGGACTTCGGCAGCAGCGCCTCGACCGATTGCGCCGGCTGCAGATTTTTCGCCTCGACGCCGATGATCTGGCGATAATTGGCGACGCTGGTCTTCAATTGGCCTTGCGCGCCATAGAGTTCCGTACGCGCCTGGGCGAGCGTCGATTCGGCCTGCGCGACATCGGTGCGCGTCACCTCGCCCACTGCGAATCGGTCGCGCGTGCGCAGAAGCTGCTGCTCCAGCACGGCGACATTGTTCTTGCGCAGATCGAGCACCGCCGTGTCGCGCAGCACATTCATATAAGCGGCGGCGCCATTCTGCAGCGTCGCCTGTTCGGTGAGGCGCATCGCCTCGCGCGCGGCGTAGACGCCCGATTCGGCCTGCCGCACGGAATTGCCGGTGCGGCCGCCGTCATAGAGCGTCTGCGAGAGGCTCAATGTCGCGCCGCGCGGATAGCCGACATATTCGTCATACATATAGGTGCGCTGGCCGGTCAGCTGGCTGCGGCCCGCCGGGATCTTGATGTTGGAGTTCTGCGGCCCGGCGCTCGCCGAAATGCTCGCCTTGGGACGCATTCCGGCGGCGGCCTTGGGCGCCTCCTCATCCCTGACGCGCACATTGGCGCGCTGCTGATTCATGTCGGGATTGCCGTGATAGGCGCGCGCCAGCGCCTCTTTCAGAGTCTCCGCCGCGGCCGACGACGAATGAGCGAGGCCCATGACCAAAAGCCACAGCCCGAGCCAGAACGACGGACGCAATTCGACGATACGCATTCCACAAAGACCCGCTCTGCGACACGGCGCGCTCGGCGCTCGACGAGCCCTACGGCCTACTCACGGAACACGACGCTCGAAACAGGGAATCCGAGCCAGAAGATCGAAGACTTGGATATCGTCGACTTGGGAAATCGCCGCCGTCAGAATACGAAGCCGGGCGCCTTCTCGAAGCCTTCGAGAACGGGCGCAGAGGCGTCGAACAAAGCGCGCGCGCCGGCCGGAGCGCCGCCGGAGCGATCGTAACGGGTGACGGCCCAGCCGGCGTCCGGCTCCGCCTTGGCGATGGCGAGAAGACGGCCTTCGGGGGCGAGCTGCTCGAAAAGACGCTCGAGACCGGCCTCCACCGCGCCTTGCACGAGGATGACGTCGAAGGGCGCAGCCGAGGGAACGCCAGCGGCGAGCGGGCCGGTCTCGACGCGGACATTCCCGACGCCGAAGAATTGCAGATAGGCGCGCGCCGTCGCGGCGAGGCGGGCGTCGTCCTCGAGGGCGACGATCTCGCGCGCCAGCGGCGCGAGCAGCGCCGAGGAGTAGAAAGTGCCGCCGGCGATATCGAGCACGCGATCGGTCTCGCGAATCTCGGCGTCCTGGAGCAGACGCGCGAGCACCAGCGGCGGCAACAGCGCGCGCGCGAGGCGGCCGTGCTCGTCCTTGAGGGTCAGCGCGAGATCGGAATAGGCGAGCGGGGCGAGATCGTGCGGCAGGAAAATCTCGCGCGGCACGGCGAGGAAGCGCCGCAGCAGCGGCAGATCCGTCACATCGAATGTGCGCAACTGCCGCTCGACCATCGTCTGGCGCAGGGCGGCGGTCGCCGCGCCTTGTTGCGAATTCGTCTCTGCGTGGAGCTCAGCAGCTTCGGCCATCGACCTTCCGGCGTCGCGCCGGCCTCTCGCGGGGTCTCGACGACGGCCGCCGGTCCGCCGCGGGCGCCCCGCATATTGAAAAGACGCCAAAATTCCAAAGAAGGCGTTCGGACGGGCCGGCTCCTCTCGCCGAACGCTTTCGCTCGCGCCGCGCTGCAAGAGCTCGGCCGTGCGCTTTATAGGTTCGCGCCGCGTCCATGTCCATGGCGACCGGACGCCCTCCCCCGATTCCGCGCGAGCGCCGTCAGTTTCGCTCGAGTTCGGACACGAGCGCGCCGGCCGGGCCGTCCTCGCCGAGCGCCCGCATCTGCGCGAGCGTGCAATTGTCGAGCACGCTGGCGATGGCGTCGCGCGCCTCGAGCATCAGGAGCCGCACCGTGCAATGGACCTCGTCCTCGCAATCGTCGCAGCGGCGATAGACGGTGCGGCTGGCGCATTGGATCGGCGCGAGCGGTCCGTCCAGCACTCTTATGACGGCGCCGACGCGTATCTCCTGCGCAGAACGGGCCAGCGTGTAGCCGCCGCCCTTGCCCTTCTTGGAATGGACGAAGCCGGCGTTGCGCAGCTCGCCGAGAATGGCGTCGAGAAACTTCTTGGGGATCTGATTCGCCGCGGCGATATCGGTGACGAGCGAGGTCCGCCCCGGCTCGAAACCGGCCAGATAGACCATCGCCTTCAATCCGTATTTCGCTTTCTTCGTCAACATGAAGCGGCGTCTCCTCGGGTCCGCATAGCCGGCGTGTAGGGTGAAATTTTCTCCGGCGAGCAGATTCTACAGCAAATTGGCGCCATTTTGCGCCGCTTGTCCACTGGCGGCCCGGCGGCCCTCGACGCCGCGCCAAGCGGCGAGTTTCTTCTACAGCCTATGTTATTCGTAGACAAATCAGCGATTAAGCCGCGCTCACCCCAGCGCGGCGGGCAATTCGACCGCGGTCGCGCCATTTCCCGCCGTCATAGCCGTCGGGCCGCGAGCCGCCTCGGCCGTCGCTTCTTTCTTGACATGTTATAGTATTTTTGTGGACTATAGGAAAATCTTTCTCGAACGCCGGAAGCGCCATGGACGCCATCGACCGCCACATTCTCTCGATTCTCCAGGAGGACGCCTCTCTCTCCATCGCCGACATAGCGGCGCAGGTCGGGCTGTCGCAGACGCCCTGCTGGAAGCGCATCCAGCGGCTGGAGGCGAGCGGCGTTCTGCAGGGACGGGTCGCTCTGCTCTCGCCCGAGAAGCTCGGTCTCGGCCTCAGCGTCTATGTCTCCATCGTCGCCGGCGAGCATTCCGACGCCTGGCTCGATCGCTTCACCCGTTCGGTCGCCGCCATGCCGGAGGTGGTGGAGTTCTATCGCATGGCGGGCGACGTCGATTACATGCTGAGGGTGGTCGTCTCCGACATGATCGCCTTCGACGAATTCTATAAGCGCCTCATCGCGGTCGCGCCTCTGCGCAATGTGGTGTCGCGCTTCGCCATGGAGCGAATCAAGGCGACGACGGCTCTGCCGCTCGAAACCGCTCCGCCGATCGCATTTCCCCGCGCGCGCCGGGTGGCCGAAGAGGCCGTCGCAGGATAAGCTCGCGACAAGCGCGTCAGCGACCGACATAATTCGAGGAGCAACCCATGTCAGAGGTAGTAGCAGCGCCGATTTTCAGCCAATCGGAAAAACCCGGCCGCGGCCGTATCTATGATTCGATCACGCAGACGATCGGCGATACGCCGCTCGTGCGTTTCGACCGTCTCGCCAAGGAGAAGGGCGTCAAAGCCAATCTTCTCGGCAAGCTCGAATTCTTCAATCCGCTCGCCAGCGTCAAGGATCGCATCGGCGTCAATCTGATCGACTCGCTGGAAAAGAGCGGCCGCATCGCGCCCGGCCGCAATCTCTTGATCGAGCCGACCTCCGGCAATACGGGCATTGCGCTCGCCTTCGTCGCCGCCGCGCGCGGCTATCGCCTCGTTCTGGTGATGCCGGAATCCATGTCGATCGAGCGTCGGCGCATCCTCGCCGTGCTCGGCGCCGAGCTGGTGCTGACGCCGGCCGCGCAGGGCATGAAGGGCGCCGTGGCCAAGGCCACCGAGCTCGCCGCGGAAAATCCCGACGCGGTCATTCCGCAGCAGTTCGAGAATCCGGCCAATCCCGAAATCCATCGCGTCACCACGGCCGAAGAGATCTGGAACGACACCAAGGGCGAAATCGATTATTTCGTCTCCGGCGTCGGCACGGGCGGCACCATCACCGGCGTCGGCCAGGTGCTGAAGCCGCGCCGCCCCAGCCTCAAGGTCGTCGCCGTGGAGCCCGAGGATTCGGCGGTGCTCTCCGGCCGTCCGCCGGGACCGCATAAGATTCAGGGCATCGGCCCCGGCTTCGTGCCGCCGATCCTCGACCGCACGATCATCGACGAGATCGTCACCATCGGCAATCAGACCGCTTTCGAGACCGCGCGTCAGCTCGCCAAATTCGAAGGCATTCCGGTCGGCATCTCGTCGGGCGCAGCCGTCGCCGCCGCGCTCGAAATCGCCGCGCGTCCAGAGGCCGAGGGCAAGAATATCGTGCTGATCATCCCCGACTTCGCCGAGCGCTATCTCTCGACCGCTCTGTTCGAAGGCGTCTGATCGAACTGCATCGCGCGAAGACCGGCTTCCATTCGCATTGGAAGCCGGTCTTTTCGCTCATGATCCGATCGGCCGCCGTCGAGCGTCGCGGCCGACGAAATCGTTTTCAGACTTCCCGCCTCAACCGGCCGAGCGCGGCGCTGCGATTGAGCATCACGTCTTCGAAGCGTGGCGAGAGCAGAAAGGCGAGCTCCTGCTCGCGCGTCACGGTCACCGGATCTTGCGCGCGCAAATCCTCGTCGACGCGGCCGGGATGACACATCACGAGATGCCGCTCGCCGGGCGCGCGCAAATAGGTTTCGAATTGCGCGGCGTAATCGCTCTGCGGATCGAAATCGGAAAAGCCAGCGAAGCCTTCGTTGAGCAGAAAGCCGCGCGCCACCGCCTCGCGCCGATAGCCGCGCCCGATGGCGCGCACCGCCAGAGCCTTGCGCATGTCCGAGCCGCGAATCACGATGCGATGCATTCGATCGCCGGCGTCGCGCAGCCACAGCTTCTCGCCGGTGAGGCCGCGCTTCTCCAGCGCGTCGAACAGCGCCGTGCGCACGCCGGGCAGCGCATGAACATGCTGATGCCCGTCGAGATGGTCCGGCGCGCGGCTCATCACCGCATAGAATCGGTCGATCTGGCGGTCGATCTCGGCGCGGATCTCCTCCATCGGCAGCTTTCCGCGCATGGCGGCGCGAATCACCTCGCGCAAAGGCGGAAACACGCCGCCCGGCGCGAATTTCGGCATATTGGCGAGCGGGCGCCCGAGGGTCAGATTGAAATGCACGCCGATATCGGCGTCATGGCGGCGGCGCGCCAGCTCCCGCCCCATAGCCGGCCAGCGATCGACATTGGTGAGCGCGGAGACCGCCGTCAGCCGCCCGGCGTCCAGCGCCTCGAGAATGCCGAGGCTGACGCCCATGGAGAGACCATAATCGTCCGCGCAGAGCGCGACCGCACGTTGCGCCGCCATCTTCTGTCCTGCCCTTCCCCCACCGCGGCGCGCTTGCGCATTTTCGCGCGCCCGCCTAGGTCTTGCCCGTTTCTCTTGCCCGGTTCGAACCTATAAGGCGAGCGATGGACGATAAAGCCGAAAATCCGCCTCCGGAGATATCCGTAGCCATTCCGGTCTTCAATGAGGCGGCCAATCTCCGCCCGCTCGTCGCAAGGTTGAAGCCCGTGCTGGAGCGCTGCGCCGCCTCTTTCGAGATCGTCTTCGTCGACGACGGCTCCTCCGACGAAACGCTCGCGGGATTGCGCGAATTGCATGAGGAGGACGCCCGCGTCAAAGCAGTGTCCTTCAGCCGCAATTTCGGCAAGGAGATCGCTATCGCCGCCGCTCTCGACCACTCCCGCGGCGCAGCCGTTGTGCTGATGGACGCCGATCTGCAGCATCCGCCGGAGACGATCGCGCAATTCGTCGCCAAATGGCGCGAGGGCTATAAGAACGTCTATGGCGTGCGCCGCGACCGCGCCGGCGAGCCGCTGCTGCGATCGCTCTTCGCCAATCTCTTCTATGGCCTGTTCGATCGTTTCGGCGAGACGCCTCTGCCGCGCGGCGCCGGCGATTTTCGCCTGCTCGACCGCCAGGCGATCGACGCGCTCTCGCGAATGCGCGAGCGGGCGCGCTTCTCCAAGGGTCTTTTCGCCTGGATCGGCTTCAAATCGATCGGCGTGCCCTTCGAGGTGGAGGAGCGCGCCTCCGGCCGCTCCAAATTCAATTACGCCAAGCTCGTCCGCTTCGCGCTCGACGGGCTGATGTCCTTCTCTTCGGTGCCGCTGAAGGTATGGGCGGTGATCGGAATCACCGTCTCGACCTTCGCGCTCGCCATGGCCGCCTATTATTTCTGGCGCACCGTGTTCTATGGCGTGGATGTCCCCGGCTACGCCTCGCTGATCGTCTCCATCGCCTTTCTCGGCGGAATGCAGCTGTTCTCGCTCGGCGTGCTCGGAGAATATATCGCCCTCATTTTCGCCGAGGTGAAAGGACGTCCGCTCTATCTCGTCGCCGAACGGGTCGGAGTGGAAGAACAATGACGATCCGGCGCGCGCGCCCCACTTCCCTCTCGAGGGCCATTGAAAGCACACATCCTCGCCCCCGCGACGTCATGGCCGGGCTTGTCCCGGCCATCCACGCCGAGACGCCGAGGCGTTTCGAGAAATTTGGCGTGACGCCGAAGCTCCGGCGGCCGCCGTGGGAGGAATCCGTCGATAGCGGGCGCTTTCCTTTGGTTGCTCAGCTGCTTGGCGTGGATGGCCGGGACGAGCCCGGCCATGACGGCCTCAGCGTCTCGCAATGTATGAATCGTAGAGTCATCGAGGAGAGTGTGTATCGCGGGCGCAGGCGCCGATGATCCGCAATCTCCTCTCCGTCGGCGGCTTCACGCTGCTCTCGCGCATCACGGGCTTTCTGCGCGATGTGATGCTGTCGGGCATTCTCGGCGCCGGGCTCGCGGCGGACGCTTTCTTCATCGCCTTTCGACTGCCCAATCATTTCCGCGCCATTTTCGGCGAAGGCGCCTTCAACGCCGCTTACGTCCCCTGCTATTCCAAGGCGCTCGAGCAACAGGGAAAAGACTCGGCGAAAGAATTCTCGAGCGAGGTGTTCACGCTTCTGCTCGCCTCGCAGATTCTGCTGCTCATCCTCGCTTACGCCTTCATGCCGCAATTCGTCGCCCTGCTCGCGCCGGGCCTCGACGATCGGCCGGAAAAATTCGCGCTCGCCGTTTCGCTGACGCGCATCACCTTTCCCTATCTGCTCTGCATGACTCTGGTGACGCTGCATCAGGGCGCGCTCAACGCCAATGGCCGCTTCGCCGCGCCGGCCTTCGCGCCCAATCTGCTCAATCTCTCCATGATGGCGGCGCTCGCCGTCGCCTTTCTCTTTCCGAGCGCGGCCTATGCCGCCGCCTGGGGCGTGACCGTCTCGGGCGTCTTGCAGCTCGCTCTGCTGATGGCCAACGCCCGCATGATCGGCGTGATGGAAGGCCTCGCGCGGCCGCATTGGAATCGCGTGCGCGAATTCTTCCTGATGCTGGGGCCGGCGGTGATCGGCTCGGCGAGCGGGCAGATCGCCATTTTCGCCGATACGATCATCGCCTCCATGCTGCCGGACGGCGGCGTCTCCTCGATCACTTACGCCGATCGCATCTATCAGCTGCCCAATGGCGTCATCGGCCTCGCCGCCGGCACAGTGCTGCTGCCGGAGATGAGCCGCCGCATCGCCGCCGGCGATGAGGACGGCGCCCATGCCGCGCAAAATCGCGTGATGGCGCTGACAGTGGCGCTGGCCGCGCCTTTCTTCATCGCCTTTGTGACGATCCCCGAGCTCATCATGAGCGGCGTCTTCCAGCGCGGCGCCTTCACCCACGCTGACGCCGCCGCGTCGGCGGATGTGCTCGCGGCCTATGGCGGCGGGCTGATGGCGCTGGTGCTGATCGCCTCGGCGCGCGCGAGCTTTCAGGCGCATGGCGACACCAAGACGCCCATGTATGTCGCGCTCGGCGCTGTCGTCGTGAATGTGGGGCTGAAGATCGCGCTCTATGAGCCGATGGGCGCGCCGGGCCTCGCCACCGCGACCTCCGTCGGCCTCTGGCTCAATCTCGCAGCGCTGATCGGCCTCGCGCTGCATCGCGGGGCGATGCGCTTCGACGAGACGTTTTTGCGCGTCTCGATCGCAAGTCTTTGCGCAAGCGCGCCCCTGCTGGCGACGGCCGTCTATGGCTATGGGCCGGCGATGGCGCTGACCGGGGGCCTCGGCCCCTTGCGCGATATCGCCGCTCTGCTGCTGCTGGGCGCGGCGGGAGCGCTCGTCTATGGAAGCGTTCTCGCCTTATGCCTGCGCCTCTTCGGCCTGCGCCTGTCGCAGCTGAGACGGGCAAAACGCTGATCTGCGCGTCAGCCGGACTTTTTCGCCGCCATCATATAATTCACATCGGTGTCGTGGCTCTTGCGCCAGCTGCGCGTCAGCGGCTGGAAGCTCATGCCGGAGCGGTCGATCTCGCGCAGCCCGGCGCGGCGCAGCCAGGCGGACAATTCGTCGGGCCGGACGAATTTGTCGTGGTCGTGCGTGCCGCGCGGCACCCAGCCCAGCACATATTCGGCGCCGAGAATCGCCAGCGCATAGCTCTTCAGCGTGCGGTCTATGGTCGCGAGAAACAGCATTCCGCCGGGCTCGACCAGCGAGGCGAGCGTCGCGACGAAATCGCTCTGTCCTTCGACATGCTCCAGCACCTCCATGGCGACGACGATATCGAAGCGCGCGCCTTCCGCGGCCAGCGCCTCGGCGGTGCTGTTGCGATAGGCGATGTCGAGGCCGGAGCGCTCCGCATGGCGGCGCGCCACCTCTATATTATTGGGCGCAGGATCGACGGCCGTGACCTTCGCGCCCAGCTCGGCCAGCGATTCGCTCAATATGCCGCCGCCGCAGCCGATATCGACGAGCCGCAGCCCGTCGAGCGGCTGCGCGTCATGGCGGTCGCGCGGCGCTCCGTCCATGCGGAAATGGCGGCATGCGTGGTCGCGGATATATTCGACGCGAACCGGGTTGATGTCGTGCAAAATGCCCATCTTGCCCGTGGCGTCCCACCACAGCTCGCCGAGCCGGTCGAAACGGTCGACGTCGGCGGGATCGACGCTGGCGGAATGGGGGCGGTCATGATGATGCGGCACGCTTGTCCTCTTTTGTTCGGCCTCGGCGGCCGCTCTCGCGATCTGGAGCTCGCCCTCATGCGTCGAGACGGCTCCTTCGGAGCCTCCTCGGCATGAGGGAGAGATTGCTCCCGTCACCAGTGGCGCTCCTCATGCCGAGGAGCCCGCGTGGCGGGCGTCTCGAAGCACGCGGAACCCCGCCGCGGCGTTGACACCGGCGGCGGGGGCGTCACATATACGCCCGCTTTTGGTCGGATGCGAGCGGCCATCCGGCTCGCCCGAGCCGGGCCCGTGTTTCCAATCTAGGTCGGTCATGGCTCGTCTGGTGATGAAATTCGGCGGCACCTCGGTCGCCAATGTGGAGCGCATCCGCAATGTCGCGCTCCATGTGAAGCGCGAGGTCGAGGCCGGATACAAGGTCGCCGTCGTGGTCTCGGCCATGTCCGGCAAGACCAATGAGCTGGTCGCCTGGTGCAAGGACGCCGCCGCTCTGCACGATCAGCGCGAATATGACGCCGTCGTCGCCTCCGGCGAGCAGGTGACGGCCGGCCTTCTGGCCATTGCCCTGCAGAATATCGGCCTGTCCGCGCGCTCCTGGCAGGGGTGGCAAATCCCGATCCTGACCAGCGACGCCCATGGCTCTGCGCGCATCCAATCGATCGACGGGTCCGCTCTGCGCGCCGGCTTCGATCGCGGCGAGGTCGCCGTCATCGCCGGCTTCCAGGGAATTCACCAGCCGAGCGGCCGCATCACCACACTCGGCCGCGGCGGCTCGGACACCAGCGCCGTCGCCGTCGCCGCTGCGATCGAGGCGGACCGCTGCGACATTTATACGGATGTCGACGGCGTCTACACCACCGATCCGCGCGTCGTGCCCAAGGCGCGACGCATGGAGCGCATCGCCTTCGAGGAGATGCTGGAGATGGCCTCGCTCGGCGCCAAAGTGCTGCAGGTGCGCTCGGTGGAGGTGGCCATGGTGCATGGGGTCCGCACCTTCGTCCGCTCGTCTTTCGACGATCCGGCCCGTCCCAACAGCGGCACGCTGATCTGCAAAGAGGAGGATATTGTGGAAGCCCAGGTCGTGACCGGCATCGCCTTCTCGCGCGACGAGGCGCAGATCACCCTTCGCGGCGTCGCCGACAAGCCGGGCGTGGCGGCCGCCGTCTTCGTGCCGCTGGCCGAGGCCGGCGTCAATGTCGACATGATCGTGCAGGTCGCCTCCGACGCGACCATGACCGACATGACCTTCACCGTGCCCGCCGCCGAATATGAGCGCTGCCTCTCCATTCTCGAGAAGGCCAAGCCCTCGATCGGCTATGCAGGGCTCACCGGCGCCAAGGATGTGGCGAAGGTCTCGGCCATCGGCATAGGAATGCGCAGCCACGCCGGCGTCGCCGCCCGCGCCTTCAAGGCGCTGGCCGACAAGGGCGTGAACATTCGCGCCATCACCACTTCGGAGATCAAATTCTCCGTGCTGATCGACGCCGCCTATACGGAGCTCGCAGTGCGCACGCTGCATTCGCTCTATGGCCTCGACGCCGAGTGAGGCCGCTGCGAATTCGTCGCAATCGCCGCGTAACTGTCGAGACCGAGCTTATTTTAAAAGTAGGAGCCGAGCATGGATGAATTGATCGCCCGCATTTCCGCAGCGCTCGGCGTCGAGCCCGAGACGGCGCGCCTCGCCGCCGGCCATGTGCTCGGCTTTTTCCGCAAGGAATTCCCGGACGGTCCGGCGGCCGATCTCATCGCCAAGCTGCCCGGCGCCGAGGAGGCGATCGCCGCGGCCGAGGCGGCTCCGGCGGCGGATGGCGGGCTGCTCGGCGGTCTGTTGGGCGGGCTCGGCGGCCTCGTCGGCGGCTCCAAGGGCGATCTGATGGCGCTCGCCGGACGACTCTCCAGCGTCGGCCTCTCCATGGATCAGAGCCAGGCGCTGGCCAAGGAGTTCTTCGCCCATGCCGAGGGGCTGGTCGGCAAGGACAAGCTGAAGCAAATCACCGATTCCGTGCCGGGGCTGTCGCAGTTTTTATGAGGTCGTTTTCGTTCGGCGGACAGACGCGAACCTTCAGGCTCGCTCTTCGGCTCCGATGAAGGAGACCGCCAGGCAAGCCTGACGACAGCTCGGCGCGGCAGAATATGTCCCGTTTGTTTCGGGAGCATAGCCGCATGAGTCTGCATATTTCCCCTCCGTCGCCGCCGGACCTCGTCGACACGCTCGCTGTCTGGCGCGCGCGCTTTCCTCGTTTCGCTGAAATGATCGACGCCGGCGAATCGCCGGTCAAAGCTTTGCGCTATCTCGGCCTCGGCCTCTGGCAGGAGGGCGATGTGACCGGCGCCGTCGCCGCTCTGACGACGGCGGCCTCGTTGACGCCCGAGGACGCCCATCTCCTCGCCGATCTCGGCGCGGTGCTCTGGCTCGACGGCCGCAAGGCCGACGCGCTGCAATGTTTCATCGCCTCGCTGGAGCGCGATCCGAGCCGCACTCAGGTCTGGCTCACCGTCGCCAGCCTCTGCAACGAGATCGGCGAGACCGCCACCGCCGAGCATTCCTATCTCGCGGCGCTCGATCTCGACCCCGCCTGCGCAGAGGCGGCGACCGGGCTCGGCCTCATCTGCCTCGAGAGCCGCCGCTATGACGAAGCTGTCACGCTGCTGCGCGGCGCGCTGGATCGCGGCGTCGCCACCCCCGGCCTCTACGCCTGCTATGGTCAGACGCTCTACCTGATCGGCGAGTTCGCGGCCGCGCGCGCGGCGTTGCAGCGCGCCGCCGAGGCGCTGCCCGAAGAAGCGCCGATCGTGCGCAAATTCGCCCTCGCCGCTTTTGTGGAAACGGTGATCGCAGCGTCGCCGGAAGAGGCCTTCGCCGCCTATCGGCGCGCCGCCGGCCTCCACGCGGAGGAGGACGAGCGCGTCGCCCGCTCCGCCTTCCAGGCGCTCTGCGGCTTCGGCCGAAAGGAAGCGGCGATCCACCTCGGCGAAGCGCTGCTGCGCGGGGCGCCGGACGATCCGATCATCCCCCATCATCTCGCCGCATTGCGCGGATTGCGGAGCGAGCGCGCGTCGCGCGCCTATATCGCCGCCTGCTTCGACAAATATGCGCCGGACTTCGATCGGCATCTCGTCGAGACGCTGGGCTATCGCCTGCCCACGACATTACAGCCGCTGCTGGCCGAGACCGCGCGCGCCTTCCCGCGCATTCTCGATCTCGGATGCGGCACCGGCCTCGCCGCCGAAATGCTCGCCGGCTTCGGCGAGGAGATCGTCGGCGTCGACCTCTCCCCGCGCATGTTGGAGAAGGCGCGCGAACGCCGGATCTATGCGCGGCTGGCGGAGCAGGACGTCGAGGATTTCCTGGAAGCCGATGGCGAGCGCTTCGATCTCGTCGTCGCGCTCGACCTGCTGATCTATTTCGGCGACCTCTCCGCTCTGTTCGCGAGCGTCGCGGCGCGCCTCGCCCCGGGCGGGGTCTTCGCGTTCAGCATAGAGACGGGGTTCGGGACCGATTATGCGCTCACGCCGACAGGCCGGTTCAGGCATGATCCGGCCTATGTCGAAAAATTGTGGGAGAAAGATTTCGTCCCGCTGGTCTCGCGGGAGACGACGATCCGCATAGAAGCCAACCGGCCGGTCGACGGCCGGCTGGTCCTGCTGCGGCGGCGTTGAACCTATAGCTCGTCCTGCGCCGCCTTCGCCTGCTTCAGCAGCGCGTCGGCGGCGATGATCTTGTCCTTGTCGGGATCATGCGCCACAGCGCCGAAATCCTTCGCCAGCGCGGCGCTGAACGCCAGGGCCGCGATCTTCTCGCGGGGGTCGCTCGACCATTTGATCGCGACTTGCGCATCGCGGCCGCCGATCGCCTCGGCGATTTCCGCCGGCAGGGCCACGGCGGGGTCGCGCTCTGCGAAGCGAATGTCGAAGCCGGCGTCCTCGCCGTCGAATGTGCAGGGCAGATAGCCCTCGACGGCGAAAGGGGCGTAATCGTGATCCAGCGAGACGGCGATCTTGGTCGCGTCGATCGCCTTTTGATGAGCGGCGCGGTCCGGCAGCTTGCCGCGCTCGATGTAGAGAATGTGCCGTCTGGCCATGGAAACATCCTGTCTCGCGCGCCTCATTCGCGCGCTTGCGCCAAGCAGGAAACATTCCACTATGACAATGTCGCAGCCTTCGCCGCCACTGGTTCGCCACAGGCTCGGGCGATAGACTTCGCTCTATGATTCGCCCTTCTTTCCTTCCTCTCCTTCTCGCCGCCGGCCTCGGCCTCACTGTCGCGGCGCCGGCGCTCGCCAAAGAAAAGCCGGCGGCCGAGGATGCGGCCTCCGACGCCAAGGCCGACAAGAAGAAGCCCGCCAAGCCGGACCCGAAGAACGCGGAGCCCGCCAAGAAAACGGATCCCGGCAAGCCGGGCGACGCGAAGAAGCCGGCCGACGCCAAGAGCCACGCCGACAAGAAGCCGGCCGACGCCAAGAAAAACGCCGAGACGAAGAAAGGCGCCGAAGCGAAGAAAACCGCCGAAGCGAAAAAGCCCGCGGCGGCGGAGGAAGAGCCGGACGCCAAAAGCGGCAAGGACAAGAACGGCAAGGACAAGAACGGCAAGGCCGCCAAGGCCGGCAAGGAAAAGCCGGCCGAGAAGGAGAAGGCCGGCGCCAAGACGCCGACCGCCGTCGGCTCCTATGGCGATTGGAACGCCATGACCGCGCATGGGCAAGGCAAGGACAAGACCTGCTATGCGCTCGCCGAGCCGAAAGACCGCCAGCCGGCGAAATTGCAGCGCGACAAGGCCTATGTCTTCATCTCGACCCGGCCGGCCGAGGGCGTGCGCAATGAGGTGGCGATCATTCTGGGCTTTGCGGCCAAGGACGGCGCCGCCGCCAGCGCAGACATAGACGGCGGCAGTTTCGAGCTCGTGACCAAAGGCTCCAACGCCTGGGTGAAGAATCCGGCGAAGGAGAAGGAATTCGTCGAGGCGCTGAAGAGCGGGACCAAGCTCACCGTCAAGGCGCCCTCCGCCAAGGGCAATGTCACGACCGACGTCTATTCGCTGAAAGGCCTCTCCGACGCGCTCGGCCGCGTGCAGAAGGAATGCCCCTGAGCCGCGTAAGCCGCGCCATATCGGAAACGCCTCACCTCACGCCGATGACCATCGAATCCGGCCCCAATAGATGCTCGACGCGAGTCTGCGCGAAGCCGGCGTCGCGCATCCAGCCCAGGCAATCCGCGCCTGTGTAATCGAAGCCGCCGGGCGTCTCGATCAGCATGTTGAGGCTCATCAGCAGACCGAAGGCGTTGGTCTTGCGCTCGTCGTCGATCAGCGCTTCATAGACGATGAGCGCCCCGCCCTTCGGCAACGCCTCATAGGCTTTCGCCAGCAGCAGGCGCTTCTCCTCGAGATTCCAATCGTGGAGAATATGCCCCATGACGATGACGTCGACCTTGGGCAGCGCATCCTCGAAGAAATCGCCCGGATAGAAGCGCAGCCGATCGGAGAGCCCGTTCTGCGCGATGAAATCGTCGAACACCGGCTGCACTTGCGGGAGATCGAAGCCACCGCCGGTCAGATGCGGATGCGCGCGCGCGACCGTGACGGGAACCATGCCCTGCGCGCAGCCGACATCGACGAAAGTCTTGTAGTCCCGCCACGGGAATTTCGCGGCGATGGCCTGCGCCGGACCGGCGCTTATGCCGCTCATCGCGGTGAGGAAGCCGCGCAGCTTTTCCGGATCGGCGTAGAGCGCGCCGAAGAAATCCCCTTCGGCGGCGTTCTCGCTCTGCGCCGCGCCGGTGCGCAACGCCTCGGTGAGGCGGTTCCAGCTCGAGAACAAGCGCAGATTGGACATTTCCAATATCTGCCCGACATAGCTCGGCTTGGCGCGATCGAGGAAGAGGTCCGTCTCCGCCGTATTGCGATAGAGGCCGTTCTCGCGCTCGAGCATTCCGAGCGCCACCAGCGCATCGAAGAAATCGCGCGCCGAACGCTCATGCAGGCCGAGGCGGACGCGCAGCGTTTCGGCGTCGGCCGGGCCTTCGGCGAGAACGGTGAAGAGGCCGAGCTCGACCGCCGAGAGCAGAGCCTTGGAGTTCCAGAAGCCGAGACCGAGACCGAGGATTTTTTCCGGTGAGAGCTGGCTCATCTTTGTCCTCAATTTGGAAGATCGATTTGGAATCTCGACGCGCGTCTCCTTCTCCCACAAGTGGGAGAAGGGAGTTCCCTTGCATCTGAAATAGCGGCTCGTCTTATCATTTCGCGACGCGCCGGTCGATTTCGTCCCCTACTGTCCCGTTCGCGCAAACCATTCCTCTTCGCTGATGACCTCGACGCCCAGCTCCTCGGCCTTGGCGAGCTTGGAGCCGGCGCCCGGCCCCGCCACGACGAGATCGGTCTTCTTCGACACGGAGCCGGAAATCTTCGCGCCGAAACGTTCGGCCTGCGCCTTGGCCTCATCGCGTGTGAGCCGCTCCAGCGCGCCGGTGAAGACCACCGTCTTGCCGGCGACCGGCGAGGCGCTCTCGATCTGCGGCATGGGCTCTAGCGTCAGATGCGTGAGAAGCGCATCGATCTCGTCCTCATTGTGCTTCTCGGCGAAGAAATCATAGAGCGCCTCGGCGACGACGCCGCCAATGCCTTCGATCGACTCGATGCGCTCGCGCGCCTCGCTTCCCGGCGCGGCGTCGCGCGCCGTGTCGCGAAGGCTGGCGAAATCGGCGAAATGCCGCGCGAGGCGCTTGGCGTTGGTCTCGCCGACATGGCGAATGCCGAGCGCGAAGAGGAAACGATTGATCGGCACGCTTCGCCGCGCGTCGATCGCGGCGAAGAGATTGCGCACCGAGGTCTCGCCATAGCCCTCTCTGTTCTCGAGCTTGGTGAGGCTCGCTCGGTTTCGTTCGGCCAAAGTGAAAATTTCGGAGGCCGTGCGAATGAGGCCTTCCTCGAAGAAAGCCTCGATCTGCTTGTCGCCGAGCCCCTCTATGTCCATGGCGTTGCGCGAGGCGAAATGCTTCAAGCGCTCGATGCCCTGCGCTGGACAGACCAGCGAGCCGGTGCAGCGGCGCACCACATCCTCGACGCCCTTCTCGTCGATCTCGCGCACCGCCGCCGAGCCGCAGGCCGGGCAGACATGCGGGAATTCATAAGGCTTCGTTCCCTCCGGCCGCTTTTCCAGCACCACCTCGACGATCTGCGGAATGACGTCGCCGGCGCGCTGCACGACGACCGTATCGCCGACGCGAATATCCTTGCGCGCGATCTCGTCCTCATTGTGCAGCGTGGCGTTGGAGACGACGACGCCGCCGACCGTCACCGGCTCCAGCCGCGCGATCGGCGTCAGCGCGCCGGTGCGGCCGACATTTATGTCTATGCCGCGCACGATGGTCTTGGCCTGCTCGGCGGGGAATTTATGCGCCACCGCCCAGCGCGGCGCGCGCGAGACGAAGCCCAAGCGAGTTTGCAGGCCGATATCGTCCACCTTGTAGACGACGCCGTCTATGTCATAGCCGAGCGTGGCGCGGCGCGCTTCTATGTCGCGGAAATGCGCGAGCATCTCCTCGGCGCCCGCGCAAATTTTGGTGAGCGGATTGGTCGGCAGGCCGAAGCTCGCCAGCGCCTGCACCATCCCATATTGCGTGTCGGACGGCATGACGCTCACCTCGCCCCAGCTATAGGCGAAGAAGCGCAGCGGCCGGCTCGCCGTCACCTTGGGATCGAGCTGGCGCAACGACCCCGCGGCGGAATTGCGCGGATTGGCGAAGAGCGGCTTGCCCGCGGCCGCCTGTCTTTCATTGAGCGCGAAAAAATCCTCGCGCCGCATATAGACCTCGCCGCGCGCCTCCAGCACATCCGGCCAGCTCTCACCATGGAGGCGCTGCGGGATTTCCTCGAGCGTGCGGATATTGGCGGTGATGTCCTCGCCCTCATAGCCGTCGCCGCGCGTCGCGGCATAGACGAGCACGCCTTTCTCATAGCGCAGCGAGCAGGAGAGGCCGTCGATTTTCGGCTCGGCGGTGAAGAAGAGCGGCGCCTCGTCCGCAAAGCCCAGAAAGCGCCGCACGCGCGCGACGAATTCATGGACCTCTTCGTCCGCGAAGACGTTGCCGAGCGAGAGCATCGGCACGACATGTTTTATCTTGGCGAATTTCTCCGCCGGTGCGGCGCCGACCTTCTTGGTCAGCGAGGCGTCGGAGGAAAGCTCGGGAAAGGCTCTTTCCAAAGCCTCATAGCGCTGGCGCAGCGCGTCATAGTCGGCGTCGCTGACCGCGGGAGAGTCTTCCTGATAATAGCGGCGGTCATATTCGGCGAGCTCTTCCGCGAGCCGCGAATATTCGAGCTTCGCCCGCCGCGGCGAGATATCTTCGATCGGCGTGGGCTTTCTCTCGGCGCGTTTGCCCGAGGGGCGACCATCATCAGCGCTCATGATGACTTCCGAACTTGAAAACCAGCGCGCGCCCCTTCTCCCACTCGGGGAGAAGGTGGCCCTCGCGTCAGCGAGGGTCGGATGAGGGCTCGCGCCGCTTCAGCCGTTTACGATCATTTGCGCGATGACGCAAAGCGTATGGATATTCGAAAGGACCCTCATCCGACCCGACTTCGTCGGGCCTCCTTCTCCCACGCGTGGGAGAAGGAGAAAGCGCCCTTCCTTAACGAGCCCCCGCCCTACGCCGCCTCGGGCGCTGCCCCCACCAGCCTTCGCGCCTCCATCGGGCTGATCGGGCGGCCGAAGGCGTAGCCCTGCGCATAGGCGCAGCCGAGCTGATAGAGCTCGATGGCGTCCGATTCCGTCTCCGCGCCCTCGGCGACGACATCCATGCCGAGATCATGCGCCAGCGAGATCAGCGAGCGCAGGATCACCGCGCGCGAGCCCTTGCCGGTCTGGCGCGTGAAGGAGCGGCCGATCTTGATCGTGTCGAAGGGAAAGCTCTGCAGATAGGCGAGCGAGGAATAGCCGGAGCCGAAATCGCTCATCGCGAGGCCCGCGCCGAGCTCCTTGATTCGCCCCAGCATTTGCGCGGCGTATTCGGGATTTTCCATCACCAGCCCCTCGCCGAGCGCGAGCTTGAGGCTGCCTTTGACGATGTCGTTGCGCATCAGCACGCTTTTGACGTCGCGCAG
Organism: Methylosinus sp. RM1; assembly: GCF_011378635.1. Classification (NCBI taxonomy): domain Bacteria; kingdom Pseudomonadati; phylum Pseudomonadota; class Alphaproteobacteria; order Hyphomicrobiales; family Methylocystaceae; genus Methylosinus; species Methylosinus sp. RM1. The sequence continues at coordinate 121,512 of NZ_WOVC01000003.1, read as the reverse complement.
CAGATCGTGCCGCAGCAATTGCCGCGAGCCGATATTGACGCAGGCGAAGATCGGCGGATCGACGGCGAGCGCGCGCTGCCAGGCGGCCAGCTCGCGCGCCGTGCGCTCCAGCGCCAATAGGCCGAAATCGACGATGAGGCCGGTCTGCTCGGCGACCTGTCCGAACTCGCTCGGATCGAGCTGGCCGAGGCGCGGATGATCCCAGCGCAGCAGCGCCTCGAAGCCGGCGATGGTGCGATCCTCGAGCCGCACCACCGGCTGGAAGAACACCTTGATCTCGCCGCGCTCCAGCGCGCGGCGCAGATCGGCCTCCAGCGTCAGCCGGTCGGAGCGCTGCGCGCGCATCGCCGGGCGGAACACTTCTATGCGATTGCCGCCGAGCTTCTTGGCGTGACGCAGCGAGATTTCGGCGTCCTCGAGCATGTCGTGGCGGTCGGGATGCAATTCCTTGTCGAACAGCGCCACGCCGATCGACACCGACAGCGAAATCTCGCGATCGGTGAAGCGCACCGGCGTCGCCAGCGTGCGCCGCACCGAATCGGCGAGCGCGATCACATGATCGACGTCGGTCTCGGAGACGAGAATGATGGCGAAGCGATCGCCGTCGAGCCGCGCCAGAGTGTCCTGCGGCTGCAACAGCCGCGTCAGGCGATGGGCGATGGTGAGCAGGATCGAATCGCCCGTCGCGACGCCCACCTGCTCGTTGATCTGGCGGAAACGGTCGATGTCGACGGCGAGCACGGTCGGCCGCACGCCGGCCTCGAGCCCGGCGAAGACCAGCGCCGCCTCCAGCCGATCGAAGAACAATTCGCGATTGGGCAGGCCGGTCAGATTGTCGTGGACGGCGTCATGCAGCAGCCGCTCCCTCGCATTGCGCTCGTCGGTGACGTCGGTGAGCGTGCCGACGACGCGAATGACTTCGCCATCCTGCCCGATCACCGGCCGCGCCCGCAGCCGGTAGCAGAAATAATGGCCGTCAGAGGCGCGCAGCCGGAACTCCTGATTGATGCGTCCGCGTCGCTGCTCGAGCAGCGAATCGAGGCAGGCGCGATAGCGGTCGTGCTCGAAAGGATGCAACAGCGCGAGCCAGGAGGAGGCCGCGCCCTCGAGCCCGCCGCGATCGAGCCCGAGTTGTTCCTCGACCTCCGGGCTCACATAAATGTAGTCGGCCGGCACGTCCCAATCGAAGACGATCTCATTGGCCCCGGTCAGCGCCAGCGCCTTGCGCTCCGTGTCGGAGATCGCGCCATGGGCGAGGCCGCCGCTGGCGAAGGCGTTTTGCATAACGGTGAAGCCGATCAGCATCACGATCAGCACCAGGCCGCCGACCAGCGCCGGCGAGACCAGATCATTGGTCAGCCAGCCGGAGACGGTGAAGCCCGCCGCGCAGACCCAGAGCAGCAGCAAGAACCAAGTTGGAATCAACATGATGGCGCGGTCGAAGCCATGCGTCGCCAGATACAGGACGAGCACGAATCCGACTGCAGAGACCGTGGCGAGCGAGATGCGCGCGACGCCCGCCGCCACTGGCGCGTCGAAAATGGCGAGGCCGACGAGATCGGCGAGAATCAGCAGCCAGAGCGCCGCCACGTGCCAGGCGCGCACATGCCAGCGGTTGAGGTTGAGATAGGCGAAGAGGAAGACCACCAAGGTCGCCGACAGCACCGTTTCCGCTCCGGCGCGCCAAATGCGGTCGGCGTTGGGATCGACGCCGAAAATCTTGGCCCAGAAGCCGAAATCGATGCAGACATAGGCGAGCACAGACCAAGCCAGCGCCGCCGCCGCCGGGAAAATCACCGCGCCTTTGACGACGAAGACGATGGTGAGGAACAGCGCCAGCAGGCCGGCGATGCCGATGACGATGCCCTTATAGAGGGTGAGGCTCGTCACCTTGTCCTTGTAGGATTCGGGCTCCCACAGATAGAGCTGCGGCAGATTGGGCGTGCGCAGCTCGGCCACATAGGTGATCGTGGTGCCGGGATCGAGGGTCAGGCGAAAAACATCGGCGTCCCCGCTATCCTCATGTTCCGGCGGAAATCCCTGGCTCGCGGTGATCGCCGAAATGCGCGTCGCGCCGAGGTCCGGCCAGATCACTCCCGACCCTTGAAGGCGGAAATGCGGGGCGACGATCAACCGCTCCAATTGCTCGTCCGTATCATTTGTGAGCGCGAAAACGATCCAGCTCGGGCGCGTGCCCGCTTCTTTGGCGCCCACTTCTATGCGTCGGATGATGCCGTCGGAGCCGGGGGCGGTCGAGACCTGGAGGCGGTCGCCCTCGGAGGAATATTTCTCCACCGCATGGGTGAGGTCGATGGCGGCCGCATCCTGCGGCACGCGCACGGAATCGATGGCGAGGGCCCGCGACCCGCAAAGGACGAGAAAAAGGAGAGCGATCAGATATCTGGATAGCGGCACGAATCTCGTCTCTGGCGCGCAGGCCCAAAAAGTCCGATTGTCGCGAGGGCGGCCGGTCGGCTTTCGGATTTCTTCTTGTCTGAATTTTGACTGGTACCGGCTAAGTCGCCGGTCTGCAAGCCGGTATGGTCTTTGCGTATCGCGGGCGGCCGAGCGGCCGCGCTTGCGGAGGCCGGACGGGCCCAATATACGCTGAAACGGGAACAGGGCAGAATTTTAGAAGTTCTCTAGATTTGGGCGATGCGGCCTCGCAGAGCCCTCGTCTGGCGGATATGGCCTGTCGAAACTAAGGAAACTGGATGCGTAGCGCTCTCGGCGGACCCCGCTTGCTGCTCCGCCGGCTTCGCGAGGTCATGGCGGAGCCGGTGAGCGCGCAGGCGCGGCTCGACAAGATCGTCGTGCTGATCGCGTCCAATATGGTGGCGGAAGTCTGCTCGGTCTATGTGCTGCGCGCCGACCAGGGGCTCGAGCTCTACGCCACCGAGGGCCTCAATCGCGAGGCGGTGCATCTCACCACCATGCACGCGGGCGAAGGCCTCGTCGGCCTCATCGCCAAAAACGCCGAGCCGCTGAACCTCTCCGAGGCGCAGGAACACCCGTCCTTCTCCTACAAGCCGGAGACGGGCGAGGAGATCTATCACTCGTTCCTCGGCGTGCCGATTCTGCGCGGCGGCAACACGCTCGGCGTGCTCGTCGTGCAGAACAGGGTGCGGCGCATCTATTCCGAGGAGGAGATAGAGGCGCTGCAGACGACGGCGATGCTGGTCGCCGAGATGATCGCCTCGGGCGAATTGCGCTCCATCGCCAAGACACCGGAGAGCTTCGCGCTCGACCGCCCCGTCGTGGTCAAGGGCGCGCCCATGTGCGAAGGCGTCGGGCTCGGCTATGCGGTGCTGCACGAGCCGCGCGTCGTCGTGAAGCAGCTGATCGCCGAGGATATCGCCGCGGAGGTCCAGCGCCTCGACGCGGCGATCGAGGCGATGCGCGTCTCCATCGACGAATTGGTCGCCCATGGCGACCGCATGGGCGCCGGCGAGCATCGCGAGGTGCTGGAGGCGGTGCGCATTTTCGCCAATGACCGCGGCTGGGTGCGCCGCCTGCACGAGGCGGTGCTGAGCGGCCTCACGGCAGAGGCGGCGGTGGAGCGCGTGCAGAACGACGCCCGCGCCAAGCTGCAACGCCAGACCGACCCCTATCTGCGCGATCGGCTTCACGATCTCGACGATCTCGCCAATCGGCTGCTGCATCAGCTCACCGGGCAGAGCTATGTCGCCGATCGTGAATCGATCCCCGAGAACGCCATTCTCATCGCCCGCAACATGGGCCCCGCCGCGCTGCTGGACTATGACCGCTCGCGGCTGCGCGGCCTAGTGCTGGAGGAAGGCGGGCCGGCGAGCCATGTCGGCATCGTCGCCCGCGCGCTCGGCGTCGCCACTGTCGGCCTCGCCGCCAATGTGACCGATCTCGTCGAAGCGGGTGACGCCGTCATCGTCGACGGCGTCACCGGCGACGTGCATATCCGCCCGCCGCCGGACGTGCAGACCGCCTATGGCGAGAAGGCGCGGCTGCGCGCCCGCCGCATGGAGCAATACGCCAAGCTGCGCGATGTGGCCGCCGTGACCAAGGACGGCGTCGAGATCGCGCTGCATATGAACGCCGGCCTCATCGTCGACGTGCCGCATCTGCACGAGACCGGCGCGCGCTCCATCGGCCTGTTCCGCACCGAGCTGCAATTTATGCTGGCGCCGCGCTTTCCGCGCATGAACGAGCAGTTCCTGCTCTACAAGGCGGTGTTCGACGCGGTGCAGGACCGCCCCGTCACCTTCCGCACGCTCGACATCGGCAGCGACAAGATCCTGCCCTATATGGCGACGATCGACGAGGAGAATCCCGCGCTCGGCTGGCGCGCCATCCGCATCGGCCTCGATCGTCCTGGTCTGCTGCGTATGCAGATCCGCGCCATGCTGAAGGCCGCGGGCGGCCGAGACGTGCGCATCATGTTCCCGATGATCGCCAATGTCGCGGAATTCGAGGCGGCGAAGACGATCGCGCATCGCGAGCTCGCGCATCTCCAGCACCATGGCCATCGGCCGCCGACCAATATGCATCTCGGCGCCATGGTCGAGGTGCCCTCGCTGCTGTGGGAGCTCGACGCCATCGCCGCGCGCGCCGATTTCCTGTCGGTCGGCTCCAATGATCTCGTGCAATACATGTATGCGGCCGATCGCGACAATACGCGCGTCTCCAAGCGTTACGACACGCTCTCCACGCCGGTGATGCGGGCGCTGGAGCGCATCGCCGCGGCGGGCAAGCGAGCCGGCAAGACGGTGACGCTCTGCGGCGAGATGGGCGGCCGCCCACTGGAGGCGCTAGCGCTGCTCGCTCTCGGCTATCGCTCGCTGTCCATGTCGCCCTCTTCGATCGGGCCGGTGAAGGCGATGATCCTCGCCGTCAATCTCGAGGAGGCGGAAGTGTTTCTCGCCTCGCTGCTCGCAAAGGAGGACGGCGCGCCGAGCCTGCGCGAGAATTTGCGCGAATTCGCCGCGGCGCGCGATATTCCGGTTTGACCATGCGTCGATTCGAGAAATCTCGCCGGGAAAGGCGTTTCCGCCGAGTCTTCCTCGTGGACCGCGGTCCGCCCCTCCCCCTGATGGGGAGGGTGAGCGCGTCGATTTCGGCATTCGCCACGAAAGACCGGGGCCGCTAGCGACGCTCGCGCTTCGCTCCACGCCATCCCCTACCCTCTCGCTCGGCAGCCCCATGTTCGCCCAAGACAAGCTCGACCTCATTTTGCGTCGTCACGAGGAAATCGCCGACCGGCTCAGCGCCGGGCCGGACGCAGCGAGCTTCGTCGCGCTCTCGCGCGAGCTCGCCTCGCTCGACGACGTCGTCGCCAAGATCAAAACCTATCGCGCGACGCTCGCCGAGATCGACGGCCTCGGCGAAATGCTCGCCGATCCGGCGATCGATCCCGACATGCGTGAATTCGTCGATGGCGAGCTGAAAGTCGCGCAGGATGCGCTGACCCGCGCCGAGCATGAGCTGAAGCTCGCTCTGCTGCCGAAAGACTCCGCCGACGAAAAAGGCGTCATTCTAGAGGTGCGCGCCGGCACCGGCGGCGACGAGGCCGCGCTCTTCGCCGGCGATCTCTTCCGCGCCTATCAGCGCTACGCCGCCGTCAAAGGATGGAGCGTCGAGATTCTCTCCGCCAGCGAGGGCGCGCTCGGCGGCTATAAGGAGATCGTCGCCGAGATCGCCGGCCGCGGCGTCTATGCGAAACTGAAATTCGAATCGGGCGTGCATCGCGTGCAGCGCGTGCCGGCGACGGAGACGCAGGGGCGCATTCACACTTCGGCGGCGACGGTCGCCGTGCTGCCGCAGGCGGAGGATGTCGACGTCGCGATAGACGACAAGGACTTGAGCATCGAGACGATGCGCTCGGGCGGCGCCGGCGGCCAGCATGTCAACAAGACCGAATCGGCGATCCGCATCACCCATATTCCATCCGGCATCGTCGTAATGATGCAGGAGGAGCGCTCGCAGCATCGCAACAAGGCCAAGGCGATGGAGGTGCTGCGCTCGCGCCTCTATGACGCCGAGCGCCAGCGCCTCGACAGCGCGCGCGCCGCCGATCGCAAGGCGCAGGTCGGCTCCGGCGATCGATCAGAGCGCATTCGCACCTATAATTTTCCGCAAGGCCGCGTCACCGACCATCGCATCAATCTGACGCTCTATAAGCTCGATCGCGTGATGGAAGGCGAGATGGACGAGATTTTCGACGCTCTGACGACGGATCATCAGGCGAAATTGCTGGCGCAGAGCGAGAGCTGACGCTTCGACGCGATCGAGCCCCGATTCAGTTCCGAGTTGAATGCGACAGCGGATGCGCCTAGGGTGCGCCCGCACTGAAATTAGTCATTCGCTTTTTCGACAATCGACTCGAAATATATCTTCGAGGAGCGCGCATCATGCGTAAGATATTCGCTTTCGCGCTCCTGGCTTCTACGTTCTCGCCGCCGGCCTGCGCGGTCGAGACGACCACCCTTCGCGATCTGCCGCCGTTCGCGGCGCCTCGAAGTCCATTCGACTGGACAGGGGTCCATTTCGGGACGACCGGGGGATATGGCGGCGGATACGGCCCGGCCAATCGCGAGCGGCTCCAATATTCGAACGCCCACGCCGTGGCGAGCGCGAGCGCGTCGAGCGAGAATGCGACCGTCGGATTCGGCTATTTGTTCGCCGGCGCCGCGCTCGGATACGACTATCGACCGGCCGGAGAGCTGATCGTCGGGCTCGAAGCCGACTGGTCGCGGATCGTCGCGGATGTCACGCCGGGGGTCGCCGTCGCGGCGGCGCGCGGCCTATCCGCGAGCGATCCAGGATGGTTCGCGACATTGCGGGCGCGCATGGGCTATGGGCTGTTCGACCGTTTCCTGCCCTATCTCACCGGCGGCGTCGCCTATTCGAGAATCGGCGCCGATATGGTCGCGAGATTTCCCGAGACGAGCCTCGCCGCCTCGACGGCGATCGGGACGGGGTCGGGCGCGAAGCTCGGCTGGACCATGGGCGCGGGCATGGAGTATGCGATCACGGACCAGATCAGCGTCAAGACCGAGTATCTCTATTCGGAATTCGGCGGCTCCGCGCTCCCCATCATCACCGCTTTCGCGTCCGCCGAGCCGGCCGTAGGCGTCCTTTCGACACGGAAAGTCGGCGTTCATACGGTGCGCGGCGGCGTGAGCTGGAGGCCGCGTCGGCAGGACGCCGATCTCGCGCTCCCGCCTCCCGATCTCGGCGCCGGAGCGCCGCGCCCCGCCTTCCCGAGGAGCGGCCTCTATTTCGGCCTGGGCGGAGGCTTCGCCGGCGGCGGCGGCGTCGCCGATCTGAACAGATCCCAGCCGCAGGGCGCGGGGTTTTCGGGCGCTTCCGTCAAAACGAGGATCGGATACGGCGATCGTCTCATCGGCGCTCTCGCGGGATATGATCATATCGTCGGCGACCGGATCATCCTCGGCCTCGCGGCCGATTTTTACGGCGGCGTCCTCGGAACGCATGTCGTCGACGACGGCGCCCAATCGGAAACGACGAGCGCGGACGGCCTCTATCTGCTTCAGACGGGCAATCTGTCCCAAAGCGATGCGCGCATCGAACGTCGCTGGTTCGCGACGACGAGGGCGCGCCTCGGCTATGCGCTGCTCGAACGGCTCGCGCCCTATGTCACGGCGGGCGTCGCCTTTTCGAAGATCGAGGCGAAATTCGCCTCGTCGACCCTATCGAGCCTTTTCGTGAAATCGCTCGATCCCGTCGGCGTCTACGCCAGCGACGGATGGAGCGCCTCGCGCGGCGCCGCGAGCGAGGTCGAGGTCGGCTGGACGGCGGGCGCGGGAGCCGAATATGCGCTTACCGAGCGGATCGCGCTATGGACCGAATATCTCTATTCGAAATTCGGCGGCGCGACCATTCCGATCGCCACGCTCTCGTCGAATGGCGCGCTGTCCGTCAGCTCGTTGTCGACGGCGCCGGTCGGCGTCCACTTGGTCCGCGGCGGCGTCAGCTGGAAATTCTTCGAGCCCGAACTGAGCGCGCTCCTCGGCGGCTGGAGCCTTTTCGCATTTCGTTGAAGCCGACGCGCCTCCGACGCCGGATCGGCGTCTTTTCCCGCGAAGAGACCAGCGCTGTGCGCCGTCGCACGAACATCCGGCGTGGCGCGTCGTAGCGTGCGAAGGCTCGCCGATGAGAGCGAGCGCAACGCAAACGGAGTTGATCATGAGCAAAAACGCCCTCGCCGCCGGACTTCTGGCCCTGACATTGACCGGTTCGACCATTCTCGCCTCCACCGCCGAGGCGAGCCCCTATCGGCGCCATCACCACGGCCATTATTGGGGCGGCGTCGCCGCCGCGGGCGCGCTGACGGCTCTGACGCTCGGCGCCATCGCCGCGTCGCAAGCGCCGAGCGATTGCTATATGACCCGCCAGCCCGTGACCGACGACTGGGGCAATGTCCTCTATTTCCGCCGCGTGCGCGTCTGCGAGTGAGCCAGCGCGGATGGATGAGCCAGAAAATGCGCGGCCCTTCGACCTCGAAGCGGCCGCGCCTAGCGAGGCCTCTCCCCCGCCCGCTCGTTCAGACGTCGATAGAGCGTGCTGCGATGCACGCCGAGCACGCGAGCGGCCTTGCTGAAATTGCCGTCGCAGGCGTCGAGCGCCGCGCGCATCGCCGAAAGCTCGGCGTCGCGCAGCCTGTGCTCGGCGAGCCGCGCCGAGAGCGGCTCGAAACAGATGTCGTGCAGCTCCAAAGGACAATCCGTCGGCCGCGCGCGGCAGGACGAGGGCGTGTTGGCGAGACCATAATAGCGCCGGCCGTCGCTCCCGATGATCTCCGCCATTTGCGGCGCGGCTCTCAGCGGCTCGAACAATTCGTCGAAACTCACACAATCGAGCGCGCTCCAATCGCGCTGCACGAAGGAGAGGCCGCGGCGATTGGCGGCGATGAGCCGCTTGTCGTCGTCGAAGGCGAGGAGCCCCTCGCGCGGCGCGCCGACGACGGCGGGATCGGTGTGGAAGCGCAAGACTGTCGCCGCTGAAAAAGCATTGCCGCCAAAGAAGCGATGCTCGATCTGCTCGACCGCGAAGCGAACGAGCCCCAGAGCATGGACGCGGTGCACGCCGGCGTTGGCCGAGAGGGCCAGCGCGCCGACGACGACGCCGCGCGGATCGACGATGGGCGCCGCCGCGCCGCTCAAATTGGCGTGGCTCTCGAAGAAATGCTCGCCGCCATGCACGGCCACCGCCCGCCGCTCGGCCAGAGCCGCGCCGATCGCATTGGTGCCGGCGGCCGCCTCGCTCCAATGCGCGCCGGGCCTGAGCGAGATTTCCGCCGCCTGAGCGGCAAACCCAATGTCGCCGACAGCGTCGACGATCACTCCCTGCGCATCGGCGAGGATGACGACCGCGCCGGTCTCATGCGCCTCGGCGTTGAGCGCGTCGAGCTCCGGCCGGCAGAGGCGCCGCAGCCGCTCGTGGCGCGCGAGAAAAGTCTGCAGCTCGGTCCGCTCGAGCGCGGCGGCGCGGGGCGGTTTGGCGACGTCGAGGCCGAGCTCCGCGCAGCGCAGCCAGGACCGCAGAATCGGCTGTTTGAGCTCGACGGTCGGCAGCTCTCCGCGGCCGAAGAATTTTTCACGCGCCGCCTCCGTCAGGCTGGCGGAATAGAGGGGCATTTGAGACGCCTTTTCGCGGCCGTCCGATACGCAACGGCTGGCGGCCGGCTCGTCGCCGAGCCGACCGCAGCTCGTTAATATGAGAATACGCCTGGTTTGTGCACTGCACCAATTGCCGCATCCCCTCCCCTATCCCATGGGATCAGAAGGAGAAAATCGTTCCCGCGACGAGCGCGTTGGTCCGCACGCCCTGCCCCAGCAGATTATGCGAGACCGAGCGCACGAATTCGCTCTGAAACGTGACCCAATCGGTGAAGCGATATTTCACGAAGCCGATGGTCGAGGCGTTGGAGGCGACGAGCGCGCCATCGCCGAGACGGCCGGGATAATCGTTGAGATTGGCGTCGAGATAGCTGACGCCATAGCTGCCGCCGAAAGTCAGGCGCTCGAAGAGCGTATAGCCGGCCTGGGCGTAATAGCCCGAGGATTTGCGCCGCTCGCCGTCATAGCCGACGCCGTCGAAATAGAGCCCCGTCGTGCCGAGGCCGACGCCCTTATAGCCATAGCCGACCAAAGTCACCGGGCCGAGGTCGAGACGGCCGCCGGCGTCGATCGCCATGGAGCGCACGCCTGCTCCGCGCGGCAGCAGCACGGCGTCGCCGGATTCGACGCGATGGCGCTGGGTGAGGCCCGATGTCCACAGGGTCAGCTTCGTCCCCGGCGCGAGCTCGCCCACATATTTGAGGCGCGCCTGAAAGCCCGGCTGATCATGCCCGGTGATCACGCCCGAATAGGGAAGGACGCCGGAGGCCGACACATAGGACCCGGCATTGTCGAATTGCTGATACGGCGAGAAGACGCCGACCGAGACGGTCACGCCATGGAAATCCGGCGTCGTATAGGTGAGCTGCGGAATCCAATCCGCATAGACATAGCCGAAGCCGATGCGGCCGAGGCTGGTGTTGGACGGGCTGGCGTTGGCGGCGATGGTGCCGGCGCCGAACAAAGTGAAATCATTGAGAATGGCGTCGGCGGCGAAGAGGCCGAGATCGCGGCCGACCTTCAGCGCGCCATAATCGGCCGAGCTGATTTCGCCGAATACCTGGCGCAGATCGACGCCCGGCGTGCCGAGCGCCACCGAGGCGCCGGAGCTGTTGCCATTGAGCAGGCCGACGCGAATATTATTGCCGCCCGCGTAGAGGCCGAGCGAGAAAGACACCTTATAGCCCTCCTGCTCGGTCGAGAGACTGAGCGCCAGCGCGCTCGGCAGCAAACCGGAGCGAATGGCCGAGGAGTTGTTATAGACGCTGCCGCCTCCGAGCCCGCCGGCGACGGTCGCCGTTCCGGCCTGCTTGAATTGCTCGGTCGCGAAAAAGGCGAGCTGGCCGGAAAGGCGCACGTCGACCGCGCCGACGCGCGCGCCGATCCCTTTGTCGAGGCGCGTGATGAAGCGATCCGAAGGCGTCGCGAGCGGCTGCGCGGCGGCATGGCTCGCCACAGCGGCGCGGGCCGGCGCGGCGGTCTCGGCCGCATGGCGCGCCTTCAGCTTGCGATATTCGCCCTTGGTCAGAATTCCCTTGGCTTTCAGCTGATCGAGCTGCTGATCCGTCGTATCCGCGCGCGCCGCTCCGGTGAAAAGCGAAACAAAGGCCAGCCCCGCCGCCAACACATTCGTCGCCTCGCGCCGCATTGGACGCGGAACGGCCACATCGCCGGTTCTTGTCATTGGCGTTTCCGTCGTTTCTTCTCAGGAAAAGTCCCGGCCGCCCTTCGAAGAGACGGCCGGGAAAGTTAGGGAGGATTGAGTGACCGCTCGTCATCGACCCAGCGGCGCGGGCCTCTTTCCCTGGGAAGGAAAGTCTCGTAACGGCGCGACCCGGCGGCGCCGCCGCTCTAAAGAGCAGCGCGACGAAATCGGACCGAATCTGCTTGGGGAGGCGCGGCGTCAGCGTCGTTCACGAAGAACAGGCCGTCAAAGCCGCAGAAGAATGATCGAGTCTTCGTCGATCAGCTTCGATATCGTCTTTTGTACAATTACAGCCCCTGGATCTTCGCTCGCCTTCAGCAGGAGAGCGCGTGGTCTTTCGTGGGGTCATTAGGCGACGTGCGTCGCACAATGGCAATTAGAACGTCTCGAAATCGCGACAGATTTCGCTTATTCGCCAAACTGTCGTGACAAAAACTGCCGCAGACTGCGACAGTCGCGCTCGCGACGCCGCAAAATGCGACAGCGCGACAATACGCCTCGCCCGGAAAGCGCGGCACGATGTCGCGCATCCCGTTCTAGATCAACAGATTACATGCGTATATTGCAGCGCAGCAGCGCGCGCCGGCTCAGTGCCGGAAATGGCGCACGCCGGTCAGCACCATGGCGAGGCCGGCCTCGTCGGCGGCGGCGATCACATCCTTGTCATTGACCGAGCCGCCCGGCTGAATGACCGCCGTCGCGCCGGCCGAGGCCGCCGCCAGCAGCCCGTCCGGAAAGGGGAAGAAAGCGTCAGACGCGACCACGGAGCCGACGGCGAAGCTCTCCCGCACGCCGGCCTCGCGCGCCGCCTCCTCCGCCTTGAAGGCCGCCGTGCGCGAGGAATCGACGCGCGACATCTGCCCCGCCCCGACGCCCACCGTCGCGAGATCGCGCGCGTAGACGATGGCGTTGGACTTCACATGCTTGGCCACGCGGAAGGCGAATTTCAAATCCGCCAGCTCCTTCTCCGTCGGCGCGCGCTTCGTCACCACGGAAAGGGTCAGATCGTCGACGACGCTATTGTCACGCGACTGCGCCAGAAAGCCGCCCGCGACGCTGCGGAAGCCGAGCCCGACCGCGCGCGGATCGGGCAGGCCGCCGGCGAGCAGCAGACGCAGATTCTTCTTCGCCGCGATGATGGAGACGGCCTCTTCGTCCGCCTCCGGCGCGATGATGACCTCGGTGAAAATCTTCACGATCTCGCGCGCGGACTCGGCGTCGAGCCGGCGATTGAGCGCGACGATGCCGCCGAAGGCCGAGACGGAATCGCAGCGCAGCGCCTTGCGATAGGCCTCGGCGAGGCTCGCGCCCTCGGCGACGCCGCAAGGGTTGGAATGCTTGATGATCGCCACCGCCGCCGTGCGCGAAGGATCGAATTCCGCGACCAGCTCATAGGCCGCGTCGGTGTCGTTGATATTATTATAAGAGAGCTGCTTGCCCTGGGCCTGCTTCGCCGTGGCGACGCCGAAACGCTTCTCGCCGGTGAGATAGAAACCCGCGCTCTGATGCGGATTTTCGCCATAGCGCATGGGCTCGGACAAATGGCCGCCGATGGCGCGCCAGGGCGGGGTCGCCTCGCCGAGCGCGCCGGCCAGCCAATTGGAGATCGCCGCGTCATAGGCGGCCGTGCGGGCGTAGGCCTTTTGCGCGAGGCGCCTCCGCGTCGCCAGAGTGGCGGCGCCGGAATTGGCGGAAAGCTCGGCCAGGAACCCGTCATAATCGGCGGGCTCGACCAGCACGGCGACATCGTCGTGATTTTTGGCGGCGGCGCGGATCATCGCCGGGCCGCCGATATCGATATTCTCGACGCAGGTCTCGAAGGGCGCGCCTTTGGCCAGCGTCGCCTCGAAGGGATAGAGATTGACGACGAGCAGATCGATCTGCGGAATGTCATGGGCGAGCATGGCCGCCTCATGCTCGGGATTCTCGCGGATCGCCAGCAGGCCGCCATGCACCTTGGGATGCAGCGTCTTGAGCCGCCCGTCCATCATCTCGGGAAAGCCGGTGACGTCGGCGATATCGCGCACAGCGAGCCCCGCCTCGGCCAACGCCTTGCGCGTGCCGCCGGTGGAGACCAGTTCGACGCCGTGAGCGGCGAGAGCCTTCGCCAATTCGACCAGCCCGGTCTTGTCGGAGACGGACAGCAGAGCTCTCGTGATACGACGCAGATCGACCGGCATTCAGGTCCCTCATTGTGGAGCGAAAACGTCGCGGGGAAGGATATAGACCCGGCGCTTAGCATAGATCGCCGGGGGGGAGAAACCAATGCGCGCCGACAGCGCCCTCGAATGGCGAGGCGCGCGCTTTCGCGCCCGGCGCCGAATTTCGGCGCGGGAAGATGGGAGGTCCGGGACGCGGCGGCTCCGTTCGGCCGTGGCGTAAAAAAGAGACGCGCATCGAAGCCGGAAGCATCCCGGACCACGGCGGCCTTTTCTGTTCGCCGCCTGCGGGCTCAGGGTTGTTTTCCCCTTTCGGGTAGTATATCCTCGCGCGAGCCTCGGAAATGACGAAGAAATGCTTGATGATGGCGACCGCCGCTAGGAATTTAGTCAGCAAACGTCAAGGGGCTTCTTCGCGCCCCCGCGTGATAATCGCGTCAGCATGACCAGATCAGCCCGCGACCTCGAGCTGTGACGGGCTGAATATTCTCTCGGAGCTGCGCCGCCCCAGGCCGCGAGCGAAGGTCGTCGCCTTCAGCGCCGCGCAATCGCCGATAAGGGGACGCGGCGTGGCGTGGATGGCCGGGACGAGCCCGGCCAAGACGGCCTCCTGAGAAATCGAGAATTCCCCCCTCTTTCCGACGCCGTCGCCCGCCTTCGCCGAGGGCCGCCGTCCTGGCCGGGCTTGTCCCGGCCATCCACGCCTTGCAAACTGCGGCATGGCTGGAGGATGGGTCTACATCATGACCAACCGACCGAACGGAACGCTCTACACCGGCGTGACGAACGACCTCTCGCGCCGAGCCTTCGAGCATCGTGAAGGGCTCTATGAGGGATTTACGAAACACTATGGCTTGACGCGGCTCGTCTGGTACGAACGCTTCGAGGATATTCGCGACGCCATTCAACGCGAGCGGAATATGAAGCATTGGCGCCGCGCATGGAAAGCCAGGCTGATCCTCGACATGAATCCGGACTGGCGCGATCTCTATGAGGAACTGGCCCGATAGGGCGGAAGCGGCGGGGATGGCCTCTCGGGAAATGGCGAAGCCATTCGGGCTCACCCCTCCTCCACCCGCGAGAACGACCACCGCAAATGCGCGTCCCTGACGCCGCGGCCATCCACCATGATCTGCGCGCTCTTTCGCGCCGCGGCCGGGGCGGCGAAGAAGACGCTCTCTTCCACGCTCACATCGGCGTTGGCCTCGAAGACGAGATCGACGCCGCCGCTCGTGAGCAGAACTTTGCGCGCATTCGCACCCATCACCTGCACATCGGGATGCAGATGAAAACGCAGAACGAAATGCTCGGCCCGCGCGCCATGGCGCAGCGCGACGAGCCTGTCGTCGCCGAGGAGCTGCGCGCCGTCATGCGAGAGCGCCAGCTTGCGCTCGTGCGAGAGGCCGAGCTCGCGAACATAGCCGTCATGGGACAGCTCGAGATCATGGCTCGAATCGGTGGAGCGGCGCGCCGCCTTCACGCGCGCGGGGCCGGCGACGATGCGCTCCTCCGGCCGGCCGCGGCCCGGCCGCGTCTCCAGACGGCAGCTGGAGCGATCCTCGACGATCAGCGTGGAATGCGCGGCGGTCGAGCGCGCGAGACGGCGCAGCGCCTCCGAGCCGGAAGGCGGCGCGCCGCAATTGACGATGATGCGCTCAGGCCCGATCGAATATTCGAAAGAAAGACAGCCCGCATGAGCGGCGAAGGAGAATTGCGGCGGCGGCGGCGGGCCGGCGTCGACGATGACCGCAGTGGCGCCCGCTTGCAGCCGCCGATAGCCCGAATAGGGCGCGTCGAGACTGGGCGCACCGCCGGCGTCGGCATGGGCGAGGTCGGCATGGGCGAGAATCGTCGCCAGCCGATCCGGCGGCGCGCGGCCCATGCCGTTGAACAGCGCCAGCGCGCCGTCGCCATGTTTCAGCACGCGCAAAAAGGCGATCATCGCGCCGATCGAAGCGGTGAGCCGCTCCGGCGGGCGCCGCCCGCGCGCGGCATAGGCCTGGCGCAAAGGCAGGAGATCGAGCAGCAATTCGACCGGCGTCTCGGGGTTGCGGCCGATATGGCCGCCGTCCGGCAGAATTTGGCGCAGCAATTCGGCGTCGAGCAGAGCGGTGGCGCGCAGCTCGAATTTGCGGCCGGCGTCGGCGCAGACGCCGAAAGCGGCGAGCGCTGTGGCGCAGAGCAGGCGATCCGATGCGCGCCGCTCCGAGCCCATGGCGCGCAAGAGGACACGAATGTTGCGCGCCAATGCGCGCATGAAACGCTCGTAGAAATCCGGATCGGCGCCGTCGAGCAGAATCGGCGATTGCGCGAGCCATGACAGGGTGCGGCGCGCGACGACGCTGGGCTCTTGCGCGGGATCGTCGACGAAATCGGCGCGCGTGCGCAAAAAATCGTCGACCAGCGCGCGGGCGTTGGCGCGCGCCAAGGCGCGATCGGCGGCGCGCAAATGGCGTAGCCAGGAGAAGCCGGTGAGCGAGCGCCGCCACGCCATGGAGGGGGGCGCGATGGAGAAGGGCGAGCGGCCATTGGTTTCGACCACTTTGCCGTCGAAGGAGAAATAGCCGGCGTAGATTTCATCGGCGACGGTCGGATCGGCGGTGCGAATATCCTGCGGCGCCACGTAGAGCCGCTCGGGCGGGCGCACGCCCATGGCCTGCACGACCAGATAGGGCCCGCGCACCGCGCGCGCGAACGAGGCGACGCCGCGCGCGGCGGCCTTCGCCAATCGCATTCCAGAGCCTGGGGCCGTTTCGCGCAGAGCGTCCTCCTCGCGCTCCGGGGCGCGGAGCGAAGCGAATCACATTTGGGATGACACAGAACGCAGAGCGAGGAAAGCGAAGGATGCGCTCGTCTCGCGCTCAGCCGCGTCGCACGAGCCGCGCGGCGAAGAAACCATCGAGTCCGGCAAGGCGCTTGTCCTCGTTCGGCCAATAGGAGGGCAGCGTGCGCAAATCGCCCTCCGGCGTGACGAATTCCGCCGGAACGCCATCGGCGGAAGCGTCGATCGGCGCGCGGCGCATCTCGGGATGGCGGCGCAGGAAGCCCGCGATCTGCGCCTCGCCCTCCTCCGGCTCCAGCGAGCAGGTGCAATAGACGAGGCGCCCCTCCGGCCGCAGCAGACCGGCGACGCGCTCCAATATGCGCGATTGCAGGGCGACGAGGGAATCGAGATCGCCGGGCTTTTTGATCCAGGGCACGTCGGGATGACGGCGGATCGTCCCCGTCGCGGAACAGGGCGCGTCGAGCAGAATGGCGTCGAAAGGACGCGCGGCGGAATAGGTCGCGGCGTCGCCGACGGCGATATCGGCGTGCAGCCCCAATCTCTGGAGATTGGCGGCGAGCAGCTTCAGCCGCTCGGCGGAACGATCGAGCGCCGTCACTTGCGCGCGGGCGAGAGCGAGCTGCGCGGTCTTGCCGCCGGGCGCCGCGCACATGTCGAGCACGCGCTCCTCCGGCTGAACGGCGAGAAGGCGCGCCGGCAGAGCGGCGGCGGCGTCCTGCACCCACCATTCGCCCTGCGCGAAGCCCTCGAGCTCGACGATCGGGGTGCGCGTGCGCAGCCGCACCGAGCCCGTCGGCAGCGCGACTCCGTCGAGACGCCGCGCCCAGCCTTCGGCGTCCGATTTCACCGAGAGGTCGATCGGCGGCTCCTGCATATGGATCGCCGCTATGGCGCGCGCCTGCGCCTCGCCGTAGGATTTGGTCCAGCGCTGCGCGAGCCAGGCGGGCGTGTCGAGATCGAGCGGATCGGCGGCGAGAAACTCCTCGCGGCGGCGAATGAGATTGCGCAGCACGCCGTTCACGAGGCCGGCGAAGGGCGCTGTCTTCGGCTCGAGCCGGACCGCGCGCACGGCGAGATCGACGGCGGCGTGATCGGGAACTTCGAGAAAGAGAATTTGCGCGGCGGCGGCGACGAGCGGCCATTCCAGCCGCGCCGCCTGCTTGGGCAGACCCTTCTCCAGCAGAAGCGCGAGCGCATGACGGATGGCGCCGAGACGGCGCACGCCGACATAGGCGATGGAGCGGGCCAGCGCGACGTCGCGCGACTCCATTCCCGCGAGCCGGAACGGAACCGCCTGCGGAGAAAAACGTTCGTCGAGCAGATGGCCGCCTTGCGCGACGTCGGCGATCACATTGGCCGCGGCGATGCGCGCCTGCAGTCCCGGAACCTGCGCGGCCTCGGCCTCCCTGGCCGCGTCTGCGGGAAGGAAGCCGGCGCGCGCCTTGGACTTGGCGGAGAATGGTTTATGGTCGCGCATACTCACCTTCGACGCGGATCGAATCGTCGTTTATATCACATGCGGAGCTGACCCGAGGCGAGCGCCGCGAAACGGGCGCCACGGAGGATGAATGACCGAAGCGGAGAAATCTCGGGACGCTTCCGCGACCCCACGGCCCTCGCCGCCGGAAGCTTTGCGCGCGCTCGCGGAGGCGGAGGAGCGCCGCGCGCGCGCGGCCCGCGAAACGCCGCCGGCGGCGCGCGAGCTCGGCGGCCGCGGCGGGCTCGATCCGGCGCGCTATGGCGACTGGGAGAGCAAAGGCATAGCCAGCGACTTCTGAACTCTGCGCCCGAGCCTCCGCTCGAAACGGCGCGCGCGACCGGCGCCGCCCACGGCGCATCGAACAATTCGAGGACCTTTGATGTTGGAAAAACTCGTGGCCTGGTGTTTGCGCAGGCCCTGGACGGTCGTCATAGCGACGCTCGCGCTCACCGTCGCCGGCGCCTATGTGACCGCCACGCGTTTCGCCATCGACACGGACACTGCGCATCTCTTCTCGCCCGAGGTTCCTTGGCGCGCCAATGAGACTCGCCTCGCCAGAGCCTTTCCGCAAATCGACGACATCATCGTTGCGGTCATCGACGCCAAGAGCAGCGAGCAGGCGGAAAAAAGCGCCGATGCGCTGCGCGACGCGTTGACCGGCAAGCCGCTCATGTCCCGCGTCTGGCGGCCGGACGACAATAAATATTTCCGCGACAACGGCATTTTGTTCCTCGGCGTCGAGGAGATCCGCCGCGACATGAACTCCCTCGTCGCGCAGCGCGACTTCCTGCAGCCGCTGGCCGAGGATCCGAGCCTGCGCGGCCTGTCGGACTCTCTGCTATTCGGTTTGAAGCAGGTGGGAACGAGCGAGCGCGGCCTCGCCGCTTTCGCCAAAGGCCTCGACAATTTCACCGACGCTTTCGACGCCGTGCTGGCCGGCGAGCCCGCCAAGGTCTCCTGGGAGAAGCTGCTCGCCGGCGGCCGCGAGCCGGAGGCGCCGTCGGTCGGCCCGAGCGCCGAGCCGCGCCGCATCGTGCTCATCAAGCCGATCATCGATTACTCGGCGCTGGAGCCGGGCCGTGAGGCCATTCAGACGATCCGCGACACGGCCAAAGCGCTCGGTCTCGTTCCGGCCGCGGGCGTGACCGTCAAACTCACCGGCCAAGTGCCTCTGGCCGATGAAGAATTCGCGACCGTCGCCGAGAATACGGGGCTGAACGTCTCCGCCACGCTCGCCGTCGTCGCGCTCATTCTGTGGGCGGCCCTGCGCTCCAAGCGGCTCATCTTCGCGGTGCTGCTGACGATCATCGCCGGCCTCGCCATGACCTCGGGCCTCGGCATAGCGCTGATCGGCCGCTTCAATCTCATCTCGGTCGCCTTCGCCGTGCTGTTCATCGGCCTCGGCGTCGACTTCGGCATTCAATTCGCCACGCGCTATCGCGAGGAGCGGCACAGCATCGACGATCTGCCGCAAGCGCTGGTGGCGGCGACGCGCGGCATCGGCTGGTCGCTGACGCTCGCCGCCGTCTCGCTGCTCGCCGGCTTCTTCTGCTTCCTGCCGACCGAGTTTCTCGGCGTCGCCGAGCTCGGCCTCATCGCCGGCCTCGGCATGATCATCGCCTATCTGGCGACGCTCACCTTCCTGCCGGCGCTGATCCGCATCCTCGGCCCCAAAGCGGAGACGGCGCCGGTGCAGACCGCCTCGCTCGCCGCGGTCGATCATTGGATCGCGCGGCATCGTGCGCTGGTGCTGGTCGCGACGGCGGCGGTGACGCTCGCCGGCTCGCCCTTTCTGCTGCATCTGAAATTCGACTCCAATCCCATGAATCTGCGCGACCAGAGCGTCGAATCGGTCGCCACCTTCCTCGATCTGTCCAAAAATCCGCAAACGGCTCCCAATAAGATCGAGGCCCTCGCGCCCAATCTGCCCGCCGCGCGCGCGCTCGCCGAAAAAATAGCCGCTCTGCCCGAGGTCGATCATGTGACGACGATCGATCAGCTCATCCCGGCCGATCAGAACGAGAAGCTGCCGATTCTCGAAAACGCCGCCAATCAGCTGCGCAAAGTGCTCGATCCGACGCTCAAGCCCGCGCCCACCGACGAGGAGACGAAAAAGGCCCTGACGCGCGCCGCCAAGACGATCCGCAAGGCGGGAGCCGCGCCCAAAGCGCCGCCCGGCCTCGTCCGCTTCGCCGATGCGCTCGACGCGCTCGTCAAGGCGACGCCGGAAGTCCGCAAGGAGGCGCAGATCGCCGCGCTCTCCGATCTCGAGCGCCTCTTCGGCGAGCTGCGCAAGGCGCTGGCCGTCCAGCGGATCACGCCGGAGACGCTGCCCGCGGATTTGCGCTCCGAATGGATCTCGGCCGACGGCGACGTGCGCGTCGAGGTGACGCCCAAAGGCGACAGCAACGACCGCGAGGTGATGACGCGTTTCGCCGAGGCGGTGCAAAAGCTCGCGCCCGACGCCGGCGGCCCGCCGGTGATCGTCGCCGAGGCCGGCAAGACCGTCGTCGACGCCTTTCTGCAGGCCGGCGCGCTCGCCTTCGTCGCCATCTTTCTCATTCTCGTCGTCGCGCTGCGGCGGGCGAGCGACGTCGCGCTCACTCTGGGACCGCTGGTGCTCGCCGGAATCATGAGCCTCGAGGCGGCCGATCTTCTCGGCATGTCGCTCAATTTCGCCAATATCATCGCTTTGCCGCTGATGTTCGGCGTCGGCGTCGCCTTCCACATCTATTACGTCATCGCCTGGCGCAAGGGCGTCTCCGACATGCTCGCCTCGAGCCTGACGCGCGCGATCTTCTTCAGCGCGCTCACCACCGGAACCGCCTTCGGCAGCCTGCTGCTGTCGAGCCATCCGGGCACGGCGAGCATGGGCGCATTGCTCGCCATCTCGCTGTTCTTCACTTTGCTGGCGGCCTTCATCATCGTTCCGGCCTTCCTCGGCCCGCCGCGGCTCGAAGAGGCGGAGGCGCGAGCGCGGGGCCCGGAGGATACGGCGCCGGCCTCGCCTGTGCAGCCGCCCCATGGCGTGCTAGGCTCCGAGCCATGACCAAGGCGGCCGTCGTCTCCCTGCTGCTCGCGCTCGCGGCGTCCTCCGCCGCCGCGGCCCCGTTGACGCCGGAGCCCATCGCCGCCAGCGCGGCGGAGCCGATCTATGGCGTCTGGAATCGCGACGGCCACCAGCAGAGACTCGAATTCTTCGATTGCGACGGCAAGCTCTGCGCGCGCGGCGTGCTGCCGCCGCCGCCGCCCGGCCAGCAGCCCATGCTGATTCTGCGCCACGCCGCGCGGATCGAGCCCAATCGGTGGAAAGGCGATCTCTTCAATCCCGAAAATGGGAAAATTTATATCGGCATTATTACTTTGGACAGCCCAACTCGTCTCACTCTCACCGGCTGTCTGATCGCCTTCTTGTGCCAGAGCGAAAGCTGGACCAAAGTATCCGGCGAGCCGGCGCCTTCGCACAAGGCGCCGACCCAGCGGCGGCGAATTACCAATCCGTAACTTGACCGTCGAGCGCCACGCTCGCAGGGTCGAACGGGGCCGCAGCCGTAGATCGGAGGGCGACGAGGCGTTCCCTCGCTCCGCCGAGACATATCGGAAGTGGAAAATTCGTGCGCCCACTTTGAGGGCGACGCTCATTGGTCTAGGCCCGTTGTGAGGGCTGCGCGCCCATCCGGGCGCGGATGCGGATAGAACGGAATTGCCTTTGTTCTCCAGACGACGACCACGGCCGGCTCTGCTTTTCGGTCGCGCTGCGGCGCTCGCCGCGGCCACAGCGCTTTCCGGCTGCGTGCTGGATTGGGAGAAACCGGACGCCACGGTCGAAACGCCGCCCGCGTTCAAGGCCGCGGGTCCGGCGCGCTCGGCCGCGCCTATTCGCGCGGCCAGGGAATGGTCGCTGGGCTTTCGCTCACCCGAGCTCACCCGCCTCGTCGAAAAGGCGCTCGAGCAAAATCTCGACATCGCCGCCGCGGTGGCGCGCATCCAGCAGGCCGACGCGACCGCGCGAATCGACAGCGCGCCGCTGTGGCCATCGCTGACGATGAACAATATCGCGCGGCGCACGCAGACGCCCGCGACCATCACCAGCGCGACGAGCACTAGCGCCTCGACCAGCGCCACCACGACGACCGGAGCGGCGAGCTCCACGGCGCTGCGCACCCGCCGCGCCAACTTCTTGCAGATGCAGCTCGACGCGAGCTATGAGATCGACTTCTGGGGCAAGAATCAGGACGCCTCCAACGCCGCGCGTCTGCTCGCTCATGCGAGCCGCTTCGACCGCGACGTCGTCGAGATTTCCACCATCGCCTCGGTGGTGAACGCTTATTTTCAAGTGCTGACGGCGGAAGACCGGCTGCGCATCGCCCACAACAACATCAAGATCGCCGAAACCGTGCTGAAGGCCATCAAGGCCCGGCTCGACGTCGGCACGGCGACGGCGCTCGACTTTTCGCAGCAGGACTCGGTCGTCGCGCAGCAGCGCGCCTCCGTGCCGCCGCTGGAACAGACCTTGCGGCAGACGAAGAACACGCTCGCCGTGCTGCTCGGCGTCCCGCCGGAGAGCGCCGTCATCAAGGGAGGTTCGCTGACCCGGCTCGGCTTCCCGAAAGTCGCGCCCGGCCTGCCCTCCGAGCTGCTGCTGCGCCGTCCGGACATAGCCGAGGCCGAGGCCAAGCTGGAATCGGCCGAATTCTCGGTGCTGCAGGCGCGCGCCGCCTTCTTCCCATCGATCAAGATGACCGGCTATTTCGGCGTGCAGAGCGTCGCGCTGCGCTCGCTGTTCCGCCCGGAGGCGATCGCCTGGCAGATCGCCGGCAATATGACGCAGCCGCTCTTCGACGGCTATAATCTGCAAGGCCAATATCTACTGCAGCAGGGCAAGTTCGCCGAGCTGGCCCAGACTTACAAAAAACAGATTTTGACCGCTTTCGCCGACGTCGAAAATGCGCTCATCGCCATACAAGAGACGTCTCGGCAGTTGAAGCTGCAGGGAGAGGCGGCGGCCGCGGCGCGGCGCGCCTATGAGGTCGCCGAAGCGCGGCTGCGCGAAGGCACGATCGACATCATCACCCTCTCCACGACGGAGACGACCTTGTTTCAGACCGAGGACACGCTGGCGCAGGTCAGGCTCGCCTATTTCCAGGCGGCGACGAGCCTTTATTCGGCGCTCGGCGGCGGCTGGTCGGGGACGACCCGCGCGCTCGAGATCGCCACCGAAGACGCCGCCTATGAATCGGACAAGGGCCCGTGGCCGTGAAGCCGAATTTCGCCTCGCGCATCTCCTGGCCGCCGAAGCGGCCCGCGTCCCTCGTCGCGCTGGCGACGCTCGTCGCGCTGGCGGCGGGTGGCGTCTATGTCGCGCGCCCCTGGCACTCCGGCGAGGATGGCGCAAAAGAATCCGCCGCAGCGGCGGGCGGCAAGCGTGACGGGCGCCGCCGCGGCTTCGACGGACCGATCGCCATAACGGCGACTCCGGCGCGCGTCGCGGATGTGCCGGTGACGATCGACGCGGTCGGCACGGCGCAGGCGCTCAACACGGTGACGGTGCGCACGCAGGTCGACGGACGTCTGATCAAGCTCGCCTTCGAGGAGGGGCAGAACGTCAAAAAGGGCGACATTGTCGCGCTCATCGATCCGACGCTCTATCAGGCCGCCTATGATCAGGCGGTCGCCAAAAAGGCGCAAGACGAGGCCAATCTCGCCAACGCCCGCGTCGATGTGACGCGCTACAAGAAGCTCGCGGCGAGCAATTTCGGCTCGCAGCAGCAATATGCGACGCAAGAGTCGCTCGTCACCCAGCTCGAGGCGCAGATCCGCGCCGATCAGGGCGCGATCGACAACGCCAAGGCGACGCTGGACTACGCCACCATACGTTCGCCGATCGACGGACGCACCGGAATAAGGCTCGTCGACGTCGGCAATATCCTGCACAGCTCGGATCAGACCGGCATCGTCGTCATCACCCAGCTCCAGCCGATCTATGTGGTCTTCACCGTGCCGCAACAGTCTCTGCCCGCGGTGCAGAAGGCGCAATCGCGCGCTCCGGCCAAGGCGGCCGCGCTCGCCTCCGATAATTCCAGCGTGCTCGACACGGGGCGCGTGGCGGTGATCGACAATCAGATCGATCAGACGACGGGCACGGTGAAGGTGAAAGCCACATTCGAGAACAAAGAGCTCTCGCTCTGGCCCGGGCAATTCGTCAATGTCCGCGTGACGGTGGACCTGTTGCGCGACGCGCGCGTCGTGCCGAGCGCCGCCATTCAGCGCGGCCCCAACGGCGCCTTCGTCTATGTGCTGAACGCGGATGAGACCGTCTCGATGCGGCCGGTCGTCGTCGGACGGCAGGACGAGGCGCAGGCCGTCATCGTCTCCGGCGTCGAGCCGGGCGAGAAGGTCGCGACCACCGGCTTCGCGCGGCTCGTCGACGGCTCGCAGGTGCGGGTGATGGAGCCGACCGCCGACCGCGGGGCCGAAGCGGCGGAGGGCGCCGCGCCGCGCCCCCGCCGGGAGCGCAATCGAGAGGCCGGCGGCGGTCCGCCGCAGAGAAGGTGACATGCGGCAATGAGCGTGTCCACGCCCTTCATCGAACGGCCGGTGGCGACCTCGCTGCTCGGCTTCGCCGTGCTGCTGTTCGGCCTGTTGGGCTATGCGCGCTTGTCGATCTCGCCGCTGCCGCAGGTCGATTTTCCGACCATTCAGGTCACGACGCAATTGCCGGGCGCCAATCCCGACACGATGGCGGCGCTGGTGACGGCCTCGCTCGAGCGGCAATTCGGGCAGATTCCGTCGCTGCAGACCATGTCGTCGCAAAGCTCGTTCGGCCTGTCGCAGATCACGCTGCAATTCGATCTCGATCGCGACATAGACGGCGCCGCGCAGGATGTGCAATCGGCGATCAACGCCGCCGCCTCGACGCTGCCGCGCACCCTGCCCTATCCGCCCGTCTATGCGAAGGTCAATCCGGCCGACACGCCGGTGGTGACGCTCACCCTGCGCTCGAAGACCGCCAATATGCGGCAGATGAGCGATGTCGCCGACACGCTGATCGCGCCGCGCCTCTCGGAAGTTCCCGGCGTCGGCCATGTGGCGGTGGAGGGCGGCGTGCGGCCGGCGGTGCGCATTCAGGCCGATCTCGGCCGGCTCGCCGCCAATCGCATGAGCATGGAGGATTTGCGCGCCGCCATCGCCGCCGCCAATGTCGCCGGCGCCAAGGGCTCGCTCGACGGGCTGCATCAATCCTACACGCTCGACGCCAATGACCAGCTGCAGGCGGCGCGGCAATTCGAGACCGTCGTCGTCGCCTATCGCAATGGCGCGCCGATCATGCTGCGCGATGTGGCGACGGTCATCGACGGGCTCGAAAATTCGCGGGTCGGCGGCTGGTATCGCGGCGAGCCGGCGATCATCCTCGACGTGCAGCGGCAGCCGGGCGCCAATATCATCAGCACGGTGGATCAGCTCCACAAGGAGCTGTCCGACATCATGCGCGCCCTGCCCAAGGGCATGTCGCTCGAGGTGGTCAACGACCGCACGCAGACCATCCGCGCCTCGATAGAGGACGTCGAATTCACCCTGGCGCTGGCGACGGCGCTGGTGATCTTGGTGGTGCTCTTGTTCCTGCGCAGCTGGCGCGCGACCGTCATCGCCGGCGTCAGCCTGCCGCTCTCGATCATCGCGACATTCGCGCTGATGTCGCTCGCCGGCTTCTCGCTCGACAATCTGTCGCTGATGGCGCTCACCATCGGCGCGGGCTTCGTCGTCGACGACGCCATTGTGATGATCGAGAACATCGTCCGCAACATAGAGCTCGGCAAGACGCCGCATCGCGCGGCGCTGGACGGCGCGCGCGAGATCGCCTTCACGGTGATCTCGCTCACCGTCTCGCTGATCGCCGTGTTCATCCCGCTTTTGTTCATGACCGGCCTCGTCGGCCGCATGTTCCGCGAATTCGCGCTGACGCTCACCGCGCAGGTCGTCGTCTCGGCGATCATCTCGCTCACGCTGACGCCCATGCTCTGCGCCAAGCTGCTGAAGCCGGGCGCGGGACACGCCGCCCATGCGCCGGCGAGCGGCTTTTCCGCCTGGCTCGACGAATTCTACGCCAAGACGCTCGCCATGGCGCTGGGCCGGCAGAGGCTGATGCTGGCGCTCACCTTCGGTACGCTGGCGCTCACCTTCGCGCTCTACGCCGTCATCCCGAAAGGCTTCCTGCCGCGCCAGGACACGAGCCTGCTCAATGTGGTGCTGGAGGCCTCGCCCGATTCCTCCTTCGAGACGATGACGCGGCTGCAGGCCGAAGTGTCGAAAATCTTCGAGGCCGAGCCGGAGGCGACGGGGACGGCCTCGGTGCTGGGCGTCGGCCCGCTCAACGCCACCACCAATGTCGCCCATATGTCGGTCACGCTGCGCCCGCGCGACATTCGCAGCACGAGCGCCGACGAGATCGCCGAGCGGCTGAAGCGCGCAGTCGAGCGCGTCCCCGGCGCCGCCGTCTATATCGAGCCGGTGCAGGACATTCAGATCACGACGCGCGCCAGCCGCTCGCAATATCAATATACGCTGACCGCGCCCGATCAGGCCGAATTGCAGGAATGGTCGCAACGGCTCCTCGACGAGATCCGCCGCGACGGCGCCTTCCGCAATGTCGCCGCCGAGACGCAGAACGGCGGCCTGCGCACCTTTTTGCGCATCGATCGCGAGATGATGGGCCGGCTGGGCGTCACCGCGCAAAATGTCGACGACACGCTGAACGACGCTTTCGGCCAGCGGCAGATTTCCACCATCTACGCCCAGTCCAACCAATATCGCGTGATATTGGAGGCCGCGCCGCAATTTCAGCGCGACCCGACCGCGCTCGAAAAGCTCTATGTCTCGCCCTCCAATGGCGGCCCGCAGACGCCGATCTCGACCTTCGTGTCGGTGGAGCAGACGACGGCGCCGCTCGCCGTCGCGCATCAGGAGCAGTTTCCGGCGGCGACGATCAGCTTCGACCTCGCGCCCGGCGCCGCGCTCGGCGACGCCGTGGAGGCGCTCGCGAAAGCCGAACGCGAGATCGGCCTGCCCTCCTCCATCATTGGCATGTTCAGCGCCGACGCGGCGGAATTCCGCAAATCGCTCGCCGGCCAGCCCTGGCTCATTCTGGCGGCGGCCATCGCCATTTATGTGGTGCTGGGCGTGCTCTACGAGAGCTATGCGCATCCCTTCACCGTGCTGACGACGCTGCCCTCGGCCGGCGTCGGCGCGCTGCTGGCGCTGATGGCGATGGGGCTCGACATGTCGCTCGTCGCGCTGATCGGCGTCGTGCTGCTGATGGGCATCGTCAAGAAGAACGCCATCATGATGATCGACTTCGCGCTGGAGGCGGAGAAGACCGACGGACTGGCGCCGATCGACTCCATCGTGCGCGCCTGCCGCTTACGCTTTCGGCCGATCATGATGACGACGCTGGCCGCTCTGCTCGGCGCGCTGCCGCTGGCGCTGGCGCATGGGCCGGGCAGCGAGTTGCGCATTCCGCTCGGCGTGTCGATCATCGGCGGCCTCGTGCTGTCGCAAATGCTGACGCTCTATACGACGCCGGTCATCTATCTCGCCGTCGATCGGCTGCGCGCGCGGCTGCGCGAATGGCTGCATGGCGCCCCCGCGCCGCAGCCGCGGCCGGCCGCGCCCGCCGCTCCCTCCGCCGAGCGCAAGGAGGCGGCGGAATGACGGAATGTCCGAGCGATCGCCCGCGATACGAGCCTGAAGGCTCGCGGTCCAGAGCGCGCCTCGGACCGCGAGCCCTCACGCCATGAACATCTCCGAGCCCTTCATCCGCCGGCCGGTGGGCGCGAGCCTGCTCGCCGCGGCGCTGTTCATGATCGGGGCCGTCGCCTATTTCTTTCTGCCGGTCGCCAGCCTGCCGGCGATCGACTTTCCGGCGATCGGCGTCGTCGCTGCGCGGCCGGGCGCCGATCCGGCGACGATGGCGGCCTCGGTCGCCGCCCCGCTGGAGCGCCGCCTCGCCGGAATTTCGGGCGTCACCGAGCTCACCTCGGTGAGCTCGCTCGGGCAGACGCAGATCGTCGCGCAATTCGACATCAATCGAAACATCGACTCGGCCGCGCGCGACGTGCAGGCGGCGATCAATGCGGCCGCGACCGATCTGCCGTCCGATCTGCCGATCCTGCCGACCTTCCGCAAGGCGAGCCAGGCGACGGTGCCGTCCATCGTCCTGGCGCTGACCTCCGAAACTCTGCCCACCAGCGCCATTTTCGACGCCGCGGATACGGTCATCGCGCAGCGCATCTCGCAAGTGCCGGGCGTCGCCCTGGTGCGCATCGCCGGCGCCGAGCAGCCGGCGATCCGCGTGCAGATCGACCCGGCGCGGCTGGCGACGATGGGCATAGGCATGGATCGGGTGGCGAGCGCCATCAACTCCGCCAATGTTCTGTCTCCGCTCGGCGCGCTGAACGGCGACGAGCTCGGCCGCACCATCGCCGCGAACGACCAGCTTTCGACCCCGCGCGAGTTTCGCGACATCGTCGTCACCGCCGCCAATGGCGCGGTGGTCAAGCTCGGCGACATCGCCACCGTCGACCGCAGCGTGCGCAACCGGCTCGCGGCCGGGTGGTTCAACGGCAAGCCCGCGGTGCTGATCATCGTGACGCGGCAGCCGGACGCCAATGTGATCGCCATGGTCGATCAGGTGAAGGCGCTGCTGCCCGAGCTGCAGAAATGGGTGCCGAGCGGCGTCGATATCTCGATTCTCTCGGACCGCACGCAGTCGATCCGCGCCAGCGTCTCGGAAATTCAAAACACTCTGCTCGTGTCCGTCGCTCTCGTGATGGCGGTGGTGTATGTCTTTCTGCGCCGCGCGACGCCGGTTTTCGCCGCCGCGGTGACGGTGCCATTGTCGCTGGTCGGCTCCTGCGCCGCCATGTGGCTCGCCGGCTTCTCGATCGACAATCTCTCGCTGATGGCGCTCACCATCGCGGTCGGCTTCGTCATCGACGACGCCATCGTCATGATCGAGAACATAGAGACCAATGTCGAGCGCGGCATGGGGCGCATGGAGGCGGCGCTCGCCGGCGCGAAGCAGATCGGCTTCACCGTCGTGTCGATCAGCCTGTCGCTCGTCGCCGTCTTCATTCCGCTGCTGCTGATGGACGGAATTTTCGGCCGGCTGCTGCGCGAATTCGCCTTCACGCTGACCTTCGCCATCGTCATCTCCACCATCGTCTCGCTGACGGTGACGCCGATGATCTGCGCGCAGCTTCCCTCGCCCCGGCGCGATGCGCCGTCGCGTCTCGACAGGCTCGTCGAGGGCGCGCTGACGCGGCTCGTCGGCCTCTATGCGCGCAGCCTGAAGCCGGTCATCGACCATCCCTGGGCGACGCTCCTCGTGATCGCGCTGACGATCGGCTGGACCGTTCATCTCTACGGCTCCATCCCCAAGGGCAATCTGCCGCAAGACGATATCGGCCTGCTCAACGGCACGACCGAAGCCTCTCCCGATATTTCCTTCGCCGATATGGTCCTGCTGCAGAAGAAGGCCGCGGCCATCGCCGCCGCCGATCCCGACGTCGTCAATGTCGGCTCCTTCATCGGCGCCGCCAATTTGACGATGTCGGGAAATCAGGGGCGGCTGTTCCTGGCGCTGAAGCCGGCCAATGAGCGCAAGGCGTCGAGCTTCGAGGTCGTCGCGCGGCTGCGCAAGGAATTCGCCAAGATCGCGGGGCTCGGCGTTTTCATGACGCCGTCGCAGGATCTGCGGTCGGGCGGACGCCAGAGCAAGGCGCAATATCAATTCACCATCGCCGCCTCCACGATCGATCTGCTGGAGGAATGGACGCCGAAGCTGCTCGCGCGGCTGCAGAAGCTGCCGGAGCTCGCCGACGTCACCAGCGATCGCCAGCAGGGCGCGCTGAAAGCCAGCGTCATCATCGACCGCACCGCGGCCTCGCGCCTCGGCGTGCCGATTCAGGCCATAGACGCCGCGCTCAGCAGCTCTTTCGGCCAGCGCCAGGACTCGATCATCTATACGCAGCGCAACCAATATCGCGTCATCGTCGAGGCCCCATTGTCGCGCCAGCGCGATCCGCGCGATCTCGCCAGCCTCTATGTCACGGCGAATGACGGCGGCCAGGTTCCGCTCACCGCGGTCGCCCGCATCGAGCGCGGAACCATGCCGCTCGTCGTCAATCATCAGGGCGTGACGCCAGCGACGACGATCGCTTTCAACATAGCGCCGGGCCATACGCTGGACGCCGCAACCAAGGCCGTTCTCACGGCGACCGACGAAATGCAGCTCCCCAATGGCGTGCAGGCGGAATTCGCCGGCGACGCCAAGGATCTCCGCAAGCTCTCCTCGGGCATGGCGTGGCTGCTCGTCGCCTCGCTGCTGGCCGTCTACATCATCCTCGGCGTGCTCTATGAGAGTCTCGCCCATCCGGTGACGATCATCTCCACCCTGCCCTCGGCGAGTCTCGGCGCGCTGCTGGCGCTCGAAGCCTTCGGCATGGAATTCACGCTGATCGCCTTCATCGGCATTCTGCTGCTCATCGGCGTCGTCAAGAAGAACGGCATCATGCTCGTCGACTTCGCCCTGCACGCCGAGCGCGACAAGGGATATTCCGTGCGCGACGCGGCTCTGGAGGCGGCGGTGGAGCGCTTCCGGCCGATATTGATGACGACGCTCGCCGCCATGCTCGGCGCTCTGCCGCTCGCCTTCGCCGGCGGGATCGGCGCGGAAATGCGCCGTCCGCTCGGCGTCGCCATCGTCGGCGGGCTGCTGCTCAGCCAATTGCTGACGCTCTATACGACGCCGGTCATCTATCTGCTGATGAGCAAGCTGGAGAGCCGGCGGCCGCGGCGCGCCCCGGAGGCGCCGGGTCGGGAGGCGTCGATCACAGAGCGGCAGGCGGCGAATGCGTCTTGAACGCGGATGTCGCTGACCCAAAGAGACTCGCGGGGCGACAGGCTCGGCGCGCGAGGATCGAGATCAGTGGGTGAAATCGCCCTGCGTCTCGAAGAACAGCCGCAGCACGGGATGCTCGCCGCAATCCTCGACCGGTATATGCCAGAATTTCGAATCCATCTGCGGAAAGCGCGACATGGGCAAATGAATCTCGGTCAGCCGCACATGATTGCCGCGCCCCTCGATCATAGCCTCGCCGAGCAGATGCAGCAGATCTTCGAGCCGATCGGGCACTTCCGCGACAGTGAGGGTCGTCGAGCTCGAGAGCGGGCGGGACTTGTCGCAAATGAGCTCGTAATCAGCTGGTTTCATAAAGCCGCCCCCACCTTTGCCGGCCTAAAGGCAAGCAAGACACATACCGCAGGCGGAGCCGCTGGCTCCATTGAGCGGCGCGTCCGCCCTGCGCCAGCGCCCACTATAGAACCCTTCGGATAAAGGTCAAAAGGCAGCGCGGCTCTCAGCATCGAAAAAATCACAAAAGCGCGTCAATTTTGTAACGGCATCAAACAATTGAATTATTTGTTCGATTTCCCCATCGATCGGAGAAGATCAATTCCTCGAGCGGCAGGCGCTTCGCCCATTGCCGGATCTCGAGTTCCGGTCGTGCATAGGTTTTTGCGACGCGGCCGACGCAGAGATAGGCGACGATCGCGATTTGCGGCGGAATGTCGAGAATCTCACGTAAATCCTGCTCTCGCAATATGCTGACCCAGCCGACGCCGATTCCCTCCGCCCGCGCCGCCAGCCAGAGATTTTGCACCGCACAGGCCGTGGACAGGAGATCGGCCTCCGGCTGCTGGGTGCGTCCGAGCCCGGTCGGGCCCTGCCGGGAGCGGTCGCAAGTGATGCAGACATTCAGCGGCGCCTTCAAAATTCCTTGCAGCTTCAAGCTTCTGTAATGGGCGCGCCGCTCCGGCGGCAGCAGCGCCTCCTCGGCCTCGGAGGCGCGCTCGAAAGCGGCGTGAACCGCCTCTCGCAAGGCGCGATCGCGGATCAGCAGGAAGTTCCACGGCTGCATGAAGCCGACCGAAGGCGCGTGATGCGCGGCGTCGAGGAGGCGCATCACCTCCTCCTGCGACAAATCGTCTGGGAGAAACTCGTCCCTTACGTCACGCCGGGTGTGGATGGCGCGATAGACGGCGGCGCGCTCCTCCTCCGAGAAGGGTGCATTGGCGACGAGCGATGGCTCGGGATCAAAGACCATTTCGTCCGCTCTCCAATGCGCGCTCCAGCCGTTCCCAGGCCGCGGGCGCAGCCGGCAGGCCGAAACGGAGCCGATCCGGCCGCTCGCCGAACCTACGCGTCAATATGCCGCGCCGGGCGAGATGGGCAAACCATCGATCCGCCGCCGCATGGCGAACGAGCCGAAAAAGCGACGTTCCGCCGATGATTTCGAAGCCTGCGGCGGCGAGCAGCGCGTCGAGCCGGGCGGCGTCCTGCGCGAGCGCGACTCCGCGACCCGCGAGCCAGGGCGCATCGGCGAGCGCCGCCGCGCCGATGGCCAGCGCCGGACCGGAGACGCTCCAGGGTCCGAGCGTCGCCCGCAGCCGCTCGGCGAGCGCAGCGCCGCAGAGGGCGAAACCGAGCCGCACGCCCGGCAGCCCATAGGCCTTGCCGAAAGACCGCAGAAGAACGAGGCCATCCTCCCCCGCGCACGACGCGAGGCTGGCCTCGGCTGGAAGAAAATCGGCGAAAGCCTCGTCGACGACGAGCAGGCCGCCCTTTGCCGCCATGCGAAAGGCCGTGTCGGCGAGGCGCGCGGCGGGCTCGAGGCGGCCGTCGGGATTATTGGGATTGACGATGACGCCGACCTCGGCCGCCGCGATCTCTTCCAATGTTTCCACCCGCGAGACCTCGGCGCCGGCGGCGCGCCAGGCGGCCGCGTGCTCCGCATAGGTGTGGCCGAGGACAGCGACCCGCGCGGCGGGCGGGATGCGCGGCAGCCATTGGATGAAAGCCTGCGTGCCCGCCCCAGCGACCACATGCGCCTTCGGCCCGGCGCGATAGGCGCGCGCGGCGATGCGCTCCAGCTCCGCCAGCGCGGCGACATCCGGCAAGCGGGTAAAAACCTCCGGCGCGAGCGGCAGAAACGGATAGGGATAGGGGCTGACGCCGGTCGAGAGATCGATCCAGGGCTCCGGCGCCTGCGGAAAATGCGCCCGCGCGAGATCGAGCCTGCCGCCATGCAGGATCGGCGGCGAAACGCTCATCGCGCCAGCTCCAATAGCGCGTCCACGTCCAAATGGCGCTCGAAATGCTCGGCGAGACCGTCCAGCGTCGCCTCGATCGACTGCTCATAGGAGAGGTCCGAGGCGCACGCGCCGTGATCGCGCAGAAAGGCGGCGCGCAAGGAATCGTCGGCGAAAAAGCCGTGCACATAGACGCCGGCGCAACGCCCATCCACTGAGGCCGCGCCGTCGCAGCGACCGTCCTCGAAGCGCAGCAGTGGACGCGCGCAATCTGGACCCTCGCTGCGGCCGGCGTGCATCTCATAGCCGTAGAAGGGGATATTTTCGGCGATGGTCGCGCCTCTCACCTGCTTCAGCACTTTCTCGGTCTCGAAGACCGTTTCCATATCGAGGAGGCCGAGCCCCTCCACCGCGCCGGGCGGCCCCTCGAGCCCCTGCGGATCGTCGATGCGACGGCCCATCATCTGATAGCCCCCGCAAATGCCGAAAACGCGCCCGCCGCGACGAATATGCGCGGCGAGATCTATGTGCCAGCCGGCCGCGCGAAAGGCGGAAAGATCGGCGATCGTCGCCTTGGAGCCCGGCAATATCACGAGCCGCGCCTCCGCCGGCAGCGGCTCGCCCGGCCGCACCCGAACGACGCGCACGCCCGGTTCCGCCCGCAGCGGATCGAGATCGTCGAAATTGGCGATATTGGGCAGCAGCGGCGCGGCGATCGTCAGTCCGCCCTCCCCGCTCGACGCGCCGGCGCGCAGGCCGAAAGCGTCCTCCGCCGGCAGGCGCGCGGCGTCGGCGAAAAAGGGCGCGAGGCCGAGCGGCCGCCAGCCGGTGCGCTCGGCGATGAAACGCATTCCTTCGTCGAAGAGCGACGGATCGCCGCGGAACTTGTTGACGATGAAGCCGCGGATCAGCGTTTCGTCGTCTGGATCGAGCACGGCCTTGCAGCCGACGAGCTGCGCGATGACGCCGCCGCGGTCTATATCGCCGACGAGCACGACCGGCGCGTCGACGCGGCGGGCGAAGCCCATGTTTGCGATGTCATTGGCGCGCAGATTGATCTCCGCCGCGCTGCCGGCGCCTTCGACCAGCACGACATCGCAGCTCGCGCGCAGGCGCTCATAGCTCTCCAGCACGGCGGACATGAGCCCCGCCTTCCATTGCTGATAGTCGCGCGCGCGCGCCGAGCCGATGATTTTTCCGCGCAGCACGACTTGCGCGCCGGCGGCGCCCTGCGGCTTCAGCAGCACGGGATTCATATCGGCGGTCGGGGCGAGACGCGCGGCGCGCGCCTGCAGCGCCTGGGCGCGGCCGATCTCGGCGCCGTCCGCCGTCACCGCGGCGTTGTTGGACATATTCTGCGGCTTGAAAGGCGCGACGCGATAGCCGCGCCGCGTGAGCGCGCGCGCGAGGCCGGCGACGACGAGCGATTTGCCGACATCGGAGCCCGTGCCTTGGAACATCAGTGTGACGCTCATTGCGAGGTCTCGTAAAAGAGAAAATCGACCGCGGCCTCTATGTGATGAACGATGCGCGCCTCGCCGCCGCGCGGCGGCGTGACCATCGCGACCGGCAGGCCGAGCGCGCGCGCGGCCTCGATCTTCGCATAGGTCTCGCGGCCGCCGCTGTTCTTGGAGACGACGATATCGACCTCGGCGGCGCGCATCAGGGACAATTCGCTCTCGACAGTGAAAGGACCACGCTCCAGGATCAATTCGTAGCGTGGCGGTAGATCTTCTTTCGA
Organism: Methylosinus sp. RM1; assembly: GCF_011378635.1. Classification (NCBI taxonomy): domain Bacteria; kingdom Pseudomonadati; phylum Pseudomonadota; class Alphaproteobacteria; order Hyphomicrobiales; family Methylocystaceae; genus Methylosinus; species Methylosinus sp. RM1. The sequence continues at coordinate 86,881 of NZ_WOVC01000003.1, read as the reverse complement.
CGGCTGATCGATCGTGCGGATCAGATAATAATGCTGCGGCGCACACAGAAAATCCGCGAGCCCCAGACGGCCGATGGTGAGGAACACGCGGCGCGGCGCCTCGCCCAGCGCCGCGACCGCCCCGGCATTGTCCGCGACCTCGATCCAGCGATCCCCCTCCACCGGGCTCCAAGGCGCACGCGTGAAAACCAGCAGCGGCAGGCCCAGCGCCGCGCAGGCCGCGCGCGCATTGGCGGAAATTCGCGCCGCGAATGGATGGGTCGCGTCGATGACGCGCTCGATGCGCTCCTCGACGAGATAGCGCGTCAGCCCCTCGACGCCGCCGAAGCCGCCGATGCGGACCGGCAGCAGCGAGGCGAGCGGCGCGCTGGTGCGGCCCGCCAGCGAGACCACTGCGTCGAGGCGCGCGTCGCCGGCGAGACGGGCGGCGAGCGCGCGCGCCTCGCTCGTCCCGCCCAGAATGAGCGCCCGGATCGGCTCGGCCTTTTGCCGCGGCGCAGCGAGGGGCGCCGCGGCCGGCGTATTGGTCTGAGGCATGGCTTAGCCCTATACTCCCGCCCGTGATTATTCAAACGGAGGCTCGAGATGAAGCGGTCCTGGATGTGCGCGTCGATATTTTCTGTCGTCGCGACCGCGGCATTCGCCGACCCGATCGGCGAATGGCGCGTCGCAGACGGCACCGCGCATATTCAGATCACCCGTTGCGGCCAGGCGATCTGCGGCAAGATCGCCTGGACCTCCGACCCCGGCGTGGACGAGAACAATCCCGATCCGCGCCAACGCGGCCGCAAGCTGCTCGGCCTGCCCATCCTCACTGTGAAGCCCAATGGCGCCAATAGCTGGGCCGGCACGATCTATAATGCGCGCGACGGCCAGAATTACGCCGCCAGCCTCGCCATGCGCAGCGAGAAGGTGCTGCGGCTGGAAGGCTGCGTGAATGGGACGAATATCTGTGGTGAGGAGGATTGGACGCGGGTGCGGTGAACCAGCGCCGCTCTGAATAGCTTCGACGCCCGACGCGCGTCTCCTTCTCCCACTCGTGGGAGGTGGTGGCTCGACGAAGTCGGGTCGGATGAGGACGCGTCCACAGCGACGATCTCGAAACGTCTCGCCTGCGCGTCTATGCAGGGGCCCTCATCCGACCCTCGCTGACGCGAGGGCCGCCTTCTCCCGCGCGCGGGAGAAGGAGATGCGCCCTTCTTTCAATGACGCTCCCCCCCCTCACTCCGCCGCCATTTTCACATCCGGCCTGATCGCGTGATATTCGCCATAGAGCCGTGCGATCTCGGCGCGCGCCTCCTGCGTGCTGCGCGCGCGTATGTGGCCGAAGCCGCGGATTTTCTCGGGAATGCGCGCCAGCGCCACCGCCGTCGCATGATTGGCCGGCGACAGGCGCGGCAGAATATCGTCGAGCAGCAATTGATAATCGGCGAGCATCTTGCGCTCGGCGATGCGGTCGCTGTCGGGGCGGAAGGGATCGAGGATCGTGCCGCGCAGGCCCTTGAAGCGCGCCAGCCATTTCAGCACATGGAACATCCACGAGCCGAAAGTGATCTTGCGCGAGCCGCCTATGTCGTTCTTGCGCTGGAAAGCGACGAGATTGGGCGCGAGATGCAGCTCCATGCGCAGATCGCCCTCGAAAATCTCGGCGAGCTGACGCTGGAACGAGCCGTCGGTGTAGAGGCGCGCGACCTCGAATTCATCCTTGGCCGACATCAGCTTGAACAGGCCGCGCGCCACCGCCTCGGTCAGCTCCTTTGTGCCTGGAACGCGCTCTTTCTCGAGGCGCGCGACCGCATCCACCCTCGAGCGATAGCGGGCGGCGTAAGAGGCGTTCTGATAATCGGTGAGAAAGGCGACGCGACGATCGATCGCCTCTTCCAATGAATGTGACACATCCCGCGCGGGATTGCGCTCGCGCAAGGAGGAGACGACGGCGGCGACGCTCTCGAGATCATGCGCGGCGCGGCGGCCCCAGGCGAAGGCCGAATGATTCATCGGCACAGCTTCGCCATTGAGCTCGATGGCGCGCAGCAGCGCAGCCTCGGAAAGCGGCAGCAGTCCCTTCTGCCAGGCGTAGCCGAGCATGAACATATTGGCGGCGATGGAATCGCCGAGCAGCGCCAGCGCCAGCTCCGTCACATTCAGGAAATCGACGCGCTCGCCCGCGGCCTCGCGTATCGCGCGTTCGATGCGCTGCGCCGGCAGCACGAAATCGGGATCGCGCTCGATATCGCCGGGAAACACCTCGGCGCTGTTGACGACGACATGGCTGCGCGCAGGATCGATGGCGGCGAGAATCTGCTTGCCGCCGGCGACGACGAGATCGCAGCCGAGCACGAGATCGGCCTCGCCGGCGGCGATGCGGATCGCATGAACGTCGCCACGCGTGCGGCCGATCTTCACATGGCAATAGACCGCGCCGCCCTTTTGCGCGAGGCCGGCCATGTCGATGACGCCGACGCCCTTGCCCTCGAGATGCGCGGCCATGCCGAGAATGGCGCTCACCGTGACGACGCCCGTCCCGCCAATGCCGGCGACGAGCACGCCGTAAGGCGTGGCGCCGAGCTGCGGAACGGCGGGCTCCGGCGGCGGCGGACATTGCGTCTCGCTCGTCGGCGCTGCTTTCTTCATGCGCGCGCCATGCACGGTGACGAAGCTCGGGCAAAAGCCCTCGAGGCAAGAGAGGTCCTTGTTGCAGCTCGACTGATCGATGCGGCGCTTGCGGCCGAATTCGGTCTCCAGCGGCTGCACCGATACGCAATTGGAGGCGCGGCCGCAATCGCCGCAGCCCTCGCAGACCAGCTCGTTGATGACGACGCGCACGTCCGGGTCGGGATATTCGCCGCGCTTGCGGCCGCGGCGCTTTTCCGTCGCGCAGGTCTGATCATAGATCAGCACCGTGACGCCTTCCGTCGCGGCGAGCTCGCTCTGCACGCTGTTGATGACGTTGCGGTGATAGATGACGAGGCCCGGCGGCCATTGGATGACCGACGAATATTTGTGCGGCTCGTCGGAGACGAGCGCGATTTTGGCGACGCCTTCCGCCGCCATTTGATGCGCTATGGCCTCCACGGTGAGCTCGCCCTCATGCGCCTGCCCGCCCGTCATGGCGACGACGCCGTTGAAGAGGATTTTGAACGTTATGTTCGTCTTCGTCGCCACGGCGAAGCGAATGGCGAGCGAGCCGGAGTGATTGTAAGTGCCGTCGCCGAGATTCTGGAACACATGCTTGCGCGTCGAGAAGGGCGCCTCGCCGATCCAATTGGCGCCTTCGCCGCCCATATGTGTGTAGCCCTCGGTCGAGCGGTCCATCCATTGCGCCATATAATGGCAGCCTATGCCCGTATAGGCGCGCATTCCCTCGGGCACATGGGTGGAGGTCGAATGCGGGCAGCCGGAGCAAAAATGCGGCACGCGCACGCCGACGTCGGTCAGCGATTTGCGGCGCTCCTGCATGTGCTCGAGACGGCGCACCCGCCCTTCGAGATCGTCGGAGCGAACGTGATTCAGCAGCCGCCGGCCGATGGCGATGGCGACGTCATTGGCGTCGAGCGAGCCTTTGACCGGAAACAGCCATTCGCCCACCTCGTCCTTCTTGCCGATGCAGGCGGGTTGATGCGACGAGCCATAGAGCTGCTCGCGCAATTGCACCTCGATCAGCGAGCGCTTCTCCTCGACGACGATGACGAGATCGAGCCCGCGCACGAACTCGCGCAGGCCTTGCGGCTCCAGCGGCCAGGGACAGGCGATTTTATAGAGGCGCAGGCCGTAATCATTGGCCCTCACCTCGTCTATGCCGAGATCGTCCATCGCCTGACGCACGTCGAGATAAGATTTGCCGACAGTGATGACGCCGATCTTGGCGTTGGGCCCGCCGGAAGTGACGATGCGATTGAGACGATTGGCGCGGATGAAGGCGAGCATGGCGTCGCGCTTGCTCTCCTGCATACGCTCTTCCTGCGTCAGCACCGGATCGCGCGGACGTATGTTGAGGCCGCCCGGCGGCATCAGAAAATCGAGCGGCGCGACGGGACGCACACGATCGAGCGAGCCGTCGATGGAGGCGGTGGATTCCACCGTATCCTTGATGAGCTTCAAGCCTGTCCAGACGCCGGCGTAGCGCGACAGCGCGAAGCCCATGAGGCCGTAGTCGAGAATCTCCTGCACGCCTGCCGGCGAGAGGATCGGCATCATCATATCGACGAAGACGAATTCGGATTGATGCGCCGTGGTCGAGGATTCGGCGGTGTGGTCGTCGCCCATCAGCGCCAGCACGCCGCCATTGCGCGAAGAGCCGGCGAGATTGACATGGCGCAGCGCGTCGCCGGAGCGATCGACGCCCGGCCCCTTGCCGTACCAGACGGAGAAGACGCCGTCATATTTGCCTTCGCCGCGCATCTCGGCCTGCTGCGCGCCCCAAATGGCGGTGGCGGCGAGATCCTCGTTGAGGCCCGGCATGAAGAGAATGTCGTGTCTGTCGAAGAGCGGCTTCGCTTTGTGCAGCTGCGCGTCCATGCCGCCGAGCGGCGAGCCGCGATAGCCGGAGACGAAGCCCGCCGTATTGAGGCCGGCGCGACGATCCATCTCCTTCTGCATCAGCAGAAGGCGCACGATCGCCTGCGTGCCGTTGAGCAGCACGTGAGTCTTGGAAAGATCGAAACGATCGGCAAGGGAGACGTCGCCGAAGGCGGAGCCGGTTGTCATGGCGCCGGCGACTTTTTCCGCCATTCGTAGTTTCTCCTCGCTCGGCGCGAAGGCCCTCGCGGGGCGGGCCCGCTCGCGCAGGCCGCGCGACGTCTGACGTCTCGGAGAGGAGCGGACCCGCTCTCCATATTAAGCATTCTCGTTCGAAAGCTCTCGCGCGCGTCGCTTCCGAAGGTCATATTGCGGATTTGCGGCGGCGGAAAGACTCCCGTCCTCCGCATCCGTGGAAATCCGTATCCCGACCGCGAGGAACCGCCGCCGCCCCGGCGCGACCCGCCCCCGCCTTGTCCTCGCAGCGTCGGGCGTGGCATTATACGTCACGACGCGCGACGCCAGCAAGCGAGCCTTCGCGGGCGCCGAAAACTGTCGGGCCGGCCGGCCCTGTTTCCGCCTCCTTCGGCGCCTAGAGGACGGGGCCCGAAACGGGAGCGATTCGCAAGATGAACCCCTGGCGCCACGGCCCGACCGAGGCGAGAGCCCTATGCCGATGAAATTCGCCTTCGCTTCGCTGACGATCGCCGCCGCGCTCGCCGCCACGCCCGCCGCGGCGCATCCTCATGTCTGGGTCGCCGTGCACAGCGAGGTGCTGTTCACGCCGGACGGCAAGATCAAGGGCGTGCGCCACGCCTGGACCTTCGACGAAATGTATTCCGCCTTCGCGCTACAAGGCCTCGGCAAGGACGGCAAGCCGCCGAGCCGCGAGGAGCTCGCGCCGCTCGCCAAGACCAACGCCGAATCGCTCGCCGAATTCGACTATTTCACCTTCGCCAAATATCAGAACGCCAAGACCGCCTTCGGGCCGCCAGAGGACGTCTGGCTGGAGGCGAACGACAAGCGTATCGTCACCATGCATTTCACGCTGCCGCTGGAAAAGCCGCTGCCGTCGAACAAGCCATTTTCGTTCCAGACCTATGATCCGACCTATTTCGTCGCCTTCGACTTCGAGAAGCAGAATGCGGCGACTCTCGCCGGCGCTCCCGCCGGCTGCTCGACCAGCGTCGTGGAGCCGAAGCCGCTGCTCGCCGTCGACACGCAAAAGCTCAGCGAGGCCTTTTTCGCCAATATGTCGCCCGGCGCCGACTTCGGCATGAAGCTCGCCGCGCGCGTCGTCGTGGCCTGCCCGTGAGGAGTGCGCCGCGAAATTGCGCGCTGCTGCTGGCGGCGCTCGCCGCGCTCGCGCTGCTGCAGGACGCGGCGCTCGCGCAGGCCGCGCGCCATCCTTTCGCCGTCGGCCCCGCCGAGGGCCCGGTCGGCGCGGCGAGCGGCCTCGCCGGCCTGCTGCTCGCCTGGCAGAGCAAATTCCACATGGAATTGCAGAGCGCCGCCAAAGCGCTGAAAACCGACCGCTTCGCCTTCGCGACTCTGGCCGCCGCGAGTTTCGCCTATGGCGTCTTCCACGCCGCCGGGCCCGGCCATGGCAAGGCCGTGCTCGCCTCCTATATGATCGCCAATGAGACAGCGCTGAAGCGCGGGCTGACGCTCGCCGCTCTGGCGGCGCTGCTGCAAGGCCTCGTCGCCATTGCGCTGGTCGGCGTGGCGGCGATCGTCTTCGGCGTCACGGCTCAGCGCATGACCGCGGCGGCGACTTGGATCGAAACGGCGAGCTATGTCGCCATCGCCGCGCTCGGCGCGCGCCTCGCCTATGTCAAAGGCCGCACGCTCATCGCCGCAATGCGAGAGCCGGCGCCGGCTCTCGCCGTGGCGCGGCGCGGCGCCTTCGCCTGCGAGGCGGTCGACGATCCGACGCATATCCACGGCCCCGACTGCGGCCATTTTCACGCGATCGACGCCTCTCGGCTCGGAACCGGTTTCCGTTGGGGCGACGCGCTGGCGACGGTCGTCGCGGCGGGACTGCGTCCCTGCTCCGGCGCCATTCTCGTGCTCGTCTTCACTTTGTCACAAGGCGCGTTCATGGCTGGCGCCGGCGCGACGCTGCTGATGTCGGCCGGCACGGCGATCACCACCGGCGGCTTGGCCGCGACGGCCGTCTTCGCCAAGGATTTCGCCGCGCGCCTCGCCGCGCGGAAATCGCGGCGCGCCGAAACGCTGCTGCGCTCCGCCGAGCTTCTCGCCGCCCTCCTCGTGCTCGCATTCGGCCTCGCGCTGCTCCTCGGCGTCTCCATGAGCGTCGGCGGCGCCTGACGCCATTCTCGCGGCGCCGCGCTCGAATGCTGCGCTGCGACGACGATCATTCCGCGCGCGGGGCTGCGCTCGCGCCTGCGCCGCGCTATATTTTCGTCAGCAAATAGTCGCTATTCATATGGCGGACAGCAGGGCCGCAGTCCGTCGCGCCCACGCCCGGAGGCCTTTGATGACTGCCGCCACCCTCACCGATCCCTATGCCGCCCGGCCCTGGGTCGCCTCCTATCCGCCTTTCGTGCCCAGCGAGATCGACCCGGCGAGCTATTCGACGCTGGTCGACATGTTCCGCCAGAGCGTCGTCGATTTTTCCGAACGCACGGCGCTCGAGAGCTTCGGCGGCAAGCTCACCTATACGGAATTCGGCGCTGCCGCGCGCGCCGTCGCGGCCTGGCTACAGTCGCAGGGAGTCGCCAAGGGCGATCGCATCGCGATCATGGCGCCCAATGTGATGGCCTATCCGCCCATCATCTTCGGCGTGCTGCTCGCCGGCGCGATCGTCGTCAACGTCAATCCGCTCTACACGCCCAATGAGCTCGCGCATCAGATCGACGACTCCGGCGCGCGCATGATCTTCGTGCTCGAGAATTTCGCCCATACAGTCGAAGCGGCCTGGCCGTCGATGCGGATCGAAAAAGCCGTCGTCATCGCTCCCGGCGACCTGCTCGGCCTGCGCGGTCCTATCGTGAATTTCGTCTCGCGCTATGTGAAATGCGCCGTGCGGCGCTATCGCCTGCCGCAGAGCCTGCGCTTTTCTCGAGTGCTGCGCGCCGGCGCCTCGGCGCCATTGCGGGACGTGAACGTCGGCCCCGACGATCTCGCTTTTCTGCAATATACGGGCGGGACGACCGGCGTCGCCAAGGGCGCCATGCTGCGGCATCGCAATGTCGCGGCCAATGTGGCGCAATCGGCAGCCTGGCTCTGCCCCTATCTGCCGACGCCGCTCGATCAGGTGATGGTGACGGCGCTGCCGCTCTATCACATCTTCGGCCTCACCGCCTGCTGCCTGCTGATCGTGAAGATCGGCGGCTCCTGCCTGCTCATCGCCAATCCGCGCGACATCGGCGGTTTCGTGAAGACGCTACGCAAATCGCGCTTCACCATGATCTCCGGCGTCAACACGCTCTATGCGGCGCTCGCCAATCATCCGGACTTCCCGCTCGTCGATTTCTCCGATCTGATCTACTGCATCTCCGGCGGCATGGCGACGCAGGACGTCGTCGCCCGCAAATGGAAGGAAATCACCGGCCATCCCATCATCGAAGGCTACGGCCTTTCGGAGACCTCGCCGGTCATCACCTGCAACCGTCCCGATCTCGTCGAATTCTCCGGCGCGATCGGCTATCCCTACCCTTCGACGCAAGTGTCGATCCGCCTGCCCTCCGGCGAGCCGGCGCCTTTCGGCGAACGCGGCGAGCTCTGCGTCAAAGGCCCGCAAGTCATGGCGGGCTATTGGAACAGGCCGGAGGAGACCGCCGCCGCGACGACGGAGGACGGTTTCCTGCGCACCGGCGACGTCGCGGTGATGACGCCCGACGGACAATTGAAGATCGTCGATCGCCTCAAGGAAATGATCCTCGTCTCCGGCTTCAACGTCTATCCCAATGAAGTCGAGAATGTGCTGACGCGCCATCCCAAGGTGAAGGAGGCCGCGGTGATAGGCGTTCCCGATCCGCATTCGGGCGAGGCGCCGCTCGCCTTCATCGTGCCGCGAGACGCCGGCGTCACCGGCAAGGAGCTGCATGATTTCTGCCGCGAGACGCTGACCCATTACAAGGCGCCGCGCCATTTCGAATTCCGCGACAGCCTGCCCAAGACCAATGTCGGCAAGGTTTTGCGCCGCGTGCTGAAGGAGGAGTATCTGGCGCGCGGCAAGTAGAGCGGAGCGCGCGAATTTTCAGCCGAAGCGATCTCCCGCCTCGTCGATCGCCGCATAGAGCGCGTCGAGCTCGCTCGGCTCGATGCAATAGGGCGGCAATATGTAGATCGTATTGCCCAGCGGGCGCAGCAGCAGGCCGCGCGAGATGAAGAACTCATAGAGCTCTGGACCGATCGTCGCCAGATAGCCGGCGTCGCGGACGCGCAGATCGAGCGCCGCGATCGTGCCGATGCGCCGCGCATTGGTGAAGCGCGCATCATTGGCGAAAGGCAGCAGCCGTTCCTCCTGCATCGCTGAGAGGCGCGCGATGCGGCCGCGCACATCCTCGCTCTCCCATATGTCGAGATTGGCGAGCGCCGCGGCGCAGGCGATCGGATTTGCGGTGAAAGAGCTCGAATGAAAAAAGGTGCGCGAGCGATCCGTCGAATAATGCGCCTGAAAAATCTCCTCCGCGCACATCGTCACGGCGAGCGGCAATGATCCGCCGGTTATGCCCTTCGCATAGCAGGCGATATCGGGAACGATTCCCGCCTGCTCGCAGGCGAACAGCGTTCCGGTGCGGCCGAAGCCGGTCATCACCTCATCGGCGACGAAGAGCACGCCATGAGACGCGCAAATGCGCCGCATCTCGCGCAGCGTATCGGCGCCGTAAACGAGCATTCCGCCCGCGCCGAGCACGAGCGGCTCGACGACCAAAGCCGCGGCGTCCGCGCTGCGGCAGGCGGCCTCCAGCGCATCCAATGTCGCCTGCTCGCGGCCGACGCTCGGAAAGGGAATGCGCGTCACATCGAAGAGCAGCGGCTCATAGGCGGCGTTGAAGACGGAGCGCGCGCCGGTGGACATGGCGCCGATGGTGTCGCCGTGATAGCCGTGCTCGAGCGCGACGATGCGATTGCGCGCGACGCCGCGATTGCGGAAATAGCCGAGCGCCATTTTGATCGCGACCTCCACAGACGTGGAGCCGCTGTCGGAATAGAACACATGATCGAGACCGGGCGCAGTCAGCGCGACCAGCCGGCGCGCCAGCGCTTCTGCGGGCTCGTGCGTGAAGCCGGCGAAGATGAGCTGATCGAGCCGGTCCGCCTGATCCTTGATCGCCTGCACGATTTTGGGATGGCGATGGCCATGGGTGATGACCCACCAGGAGGAGATGGCGTCGAGAATGCGGCGTCCGTCGGCGCATTCGAGCCAGACCCCCTCGCCGCGCGCGATAGGGATCGCCGGGGCTTGCAAGGCGTGCTGGGTGAAAGGCCGCCAAATCGGCGAATCTGTCATTTCGAGCTCCCGGAGAGCTGTGAAGTCGCAGCGAAATCGGCGAGGCGAAACTGCGCGAGGAAAGACCGGCTCAACCTCTCCGCGTCGAGAGGCGCGACGAAAGGCAGGCGGCCGAGAATGCGCGCGCCGGAAATATTCGCGATCGTTTCCTGCGTGTCGACGTTCGCCTCGCCGATGAAGACGACGCCGAGAACGGGAATCTCGCGACGGCGCAAAGCCTCCAGCGACAATAGGCTGTGATTGATCGTCCCGAGCGTGGTGCGCGCGCAGAGCACGACCGGAAGCCGCCAGCGCGCGAGAAGGTCGATCGTCAAAAACGTCTCCGTCAGCGGCGTCATCAAGCCGCCGGCCGTCTCGACGACGAGCGGCGCGCGATCCGGCGGAGCGAGACGCTCGACGTCGATCGTGACGCTGTCGAGACGCGCGGCGAGATGCGGCGACGCCGGCGTCGTCAGACGATAGGCTTCCGGCAAGAGCCGCTCTGCGGCGAGGCCCGACAGCCGCGCCACGATCATCGTGTCCGTTTCGTCCTCGAGGCCCGACTGCACGGGCTTCCAATAATAGGCGCCGAGCGCGCCGGCGAGCGCGGCGGAGAACACGGTCTTGCCGACATTGGTGTCGGTCCCGGCGACGACGAAGCGCGTCATGCCGGAAGACTCGCCAGCGCATGGGCGAGATCTTCGACCATCGCGACGATCTGCGCCTCGCTCACATGCAGAGTGAGCGAGATGCGCAGCCGCGCCGATCCTTCCGCCACAGTGGGCGGGCGGATGGCGCGAATGTCATAGCCCTGCGCCTGCATCGCGGCGGCGAGCGCCAGCGCGCGGGCGTTGTCGCCGACGATGATCGGCGTGATCTGCGATTGCGAGGGCGCCAATCCCAGCGCCTGCAGCTCACGCGCAGCTACGGCGACGCGCGAGCGCAATGCGACGCGGCGTCCTTCCGCGCGCGCGACGATCGGCAGAGCGGCGCGCACGCAGGCGGCGACGAGCGGCGACGGCGCCGTGGCGAAGATGAACTGTCTGCTGCGGTTGACGAGAAATTCGCGCAGCACGGCGGGCAGCAGAACGAGGCCGCCGGAGGCGCCGAGCGCCTTGCCGCATGTGTGCAGAGTAATGACGTTCTCGCGCCCCTCGAGCGCGGCGGCGAGGCCGCGTCCCTCCGACCCATAGACGCCCGTCGCATGGGCTTCGTCGATGACGAGAAAGGCGTCGTGACGCGCGGCGATCTCGGCGAGAGAGTCGAGCGGCGCAAAATCGCCGTCCATGCTATAGAGGCTCTCGACGACGATCCAGGGCCGGCCCGCGCCGCCAGCGCGCCGCCATGCGACGATTTCGTCCTCGAATGCGTCGGCGTCATTGTGCAGAGCCGCGACGCTCGGCGCGCGCGAGAGGCGCATCCCCTCATGCGCGCTGGCGTGCGCGAGCGCGTCATGGACGATGAGATCGCCCTTTTGCGGCAAGGTCGAGAGCAGCGCCTCATTGGCGGAGAAGCCTCCGCCGAAAAAGAGTGCGCTCTCGGCGTGGAAGAAGGCCGCCGCCTCGCGCTCCAGCGCCTCGTGCTCCTCATGATTGCCGCGCAGCAGCCGCGAGCCGCCGGCGCCGATGGGAACGCCGCGCGCCAGCGCCGCCGCCGCGGCCTCGCTATGCTCCTGCGATTCGGCGAGCGCGAGAAAATCATTGGAGCTGAAGTCAAGTCCGCGACGCGGCGACAACGCGCGCAGCCGATCCTGCGCGGCGAGGCTCGCGAGGTCCGCGATGTAAACGTTCAGAACGCCGCCGTCCGCCTCTCGCGTCGTCACGAAAACCTTTCCCATGCCGCTTGACGCGACACGCCGAGCGCCTGCCCGATCGCCGCCCAGCTCACCTCGCGCTTGCGTAGCGCCTCGATCTGCGCCTGCTGGAGCGAGCGTAACGCCTCGACGCTCGCCTCGGAAGCCTGCACCGCGGCGAGCAATTGGTCCTCGCTCATCTTGTCCCAGCCGACGAAGGGAGCCGGCGTCGCGTCCAATATAGCGGCGCAGACGCCGACGCAATTGTCGCAGATATAGCGACCGGAGCCACCGCCGATCAAGCGGCCGACCTCCATCTCCGATTTTCCGCAGAACGAGCAACGCAGCTTGCGTTTGGGAAAGACCGCCATGCGGACCTCCTCGTGTCAAGGATATCCTTACATGCCTCCAAATAGCGCGGTCGTCAAGACAGCCCTGACGCATGAGCCGGCGACGTGGGAAAATCGGCGCGCGGCGCTTGAAATTTCGCGCCGGCGCCTCAATCTGAGCAGCGCGGGGAGGATGATGTCATGCGGGACGACGAGAAAGCGGCTGCGGAGATGAATCGCGCGCCCGATCCGCCGTCTCGCATCCCGTGGCCGCCGCTGCTGCTCCTCACGGCGATCGCCGGCGGGGCGCTGCTCGACGCGCTTCTCCCTCTCTCCGAGGGCGCTTGGCCGCCGAGCCTGCGCGTCGTCGGCGGCCTCATCGTCGCGCTGGCGCTCGCCAATGATCTGTGGTGCGCTTCGCTGATGCGTCGGCAAGGCACGACGCTCCGGCCCGACCGCCCCGTCTCCAGCCTCGTCACCGCAGGCCCCTATCAATGGTCGCGCAACCCCATTTACGTGGCGAATGTAGCGCTGGTCGTCGGGCTCGGCCTCGCGCTCGGCTCCGTATGGATGCTCTTGCTCGCGCCTGCGATGGGCTTTCTGCTCCAACGGCTGGCCATAGAGCCGGAAGAGCGCCATTTGTCGCAGCGGTTCGGCGCGGAATTCGACGCCTATGCCGCGAAAGTCCGGCGTTGGCTGTAGACTGGCGCGGGAGAGGAGCGAACCCCATGGCCGACGCCGCGACGAGCGCAAATTCGTCCGCTGATGCGCATCTTTCGTTCGGCGTGCGCGGAATGACCTGCGCCTCCTGCGTGTCTCATGTGGAAAAGGCGCTGCGCGGCGCGCCGGGCGTGCTCTCGGCCTCCGTGAACCTCGCGACAGAGCGCGCCGACGTCACGCTGGCGCCCGGCGCGGACCTCGCGCAACTCGCCCACGCGGTGGACGAGGCCGGCTATGAGACGGCGATCGAAACGATCGAATTTCGCGTCGGCGGAATGACCTGCGCCTCCTGCGTCGCCCATGTCGAAAAGGCGCTGCGCGCCGTGCCGGGCGTGATCGGCGCCGAGGTCAATCTCGCCACGGAGCGGGCGCGGGCGCGCGCGCTCGGCGGCGGCGATCTCGGCAGAGCGCTGCGCCGCGCCGTGGCGGAAGCCGGATACGAGCCGCGCGAGCTCGAGACGGGCGCGAAGGCCGCCGACCGCGAGAAGGACGCGCGCGAGCAGGAGGCGGCGTCGCTGCGCAAGCGACTCATCGTCGCGGCGGCGCTGAGCGCGCCGGTCGTCTTCCTCGAGATGGGCGCGCATACGATACCAGGACTCGGCGATTGGTTGATGGCCGCTATCGGCCATCAGACCATTCGCTACATCTCCTTCGCGCTGGCGACTCTGGTTCTCGCCGGCCCGGGCCGCCCCTTCTACGAGAAGGGCCTGCCCTCGCTCTGGCGCGGCCATCCGGACATGAACTCGCTCGTCGCCATCGGCACGATGAGCGCCTATCTCTATTCGGTCGTCGCCACTTTCGCCCCTGGCCTGCTGCCGCATGGCGCGGCCGATGTCTATTATGAATCGGCCGTCGTCATTATCACGCTGATCCTCTTCGGCCGCACGCTGGAGGCGCGCGCCAAGGGCCGCACGTCGGAGGCGATCCGCGCCCTGGTGGCCCTACAGCCCAAGACCGCGCGCGTGCTGCGCGGCGCCGAGCAGATAGAGCTGCCGATCGACGATGTCGTCGTCGGCGATCTCGTCGCCGTGCGGCCGGGCGAACGCATAGCGACGGATGGCGTGGTCGTGGACGGCGCCTCTCACGTCGACGAATCCATGATCACCGGCGAGCCGGCGCCCGTAGCCAAGCGCAAGGGCTCGGAAGTGACCGGCGCCACGGTGAACGCCACCGGCGCCTTCACCTTTCGCGCGACGCGCGTCGGCGCGGATACCGTGCTCGCAGGCGTCATTCGCATGGTGGAGCAGGCGCAGGGCACCAAGCTGCCGATTCAGGCGCTGGTCGATCGCGTGACCGGCGTCTTCGTGCCCGCCGTTCTCGCCATCGCCTATCTCACCTTTTTGGCGTGGCTCGCCTTCGGCCCGCAGCGCGACTCCTCTTACGCGCTGGTGGCCGCCGTCGCCGTGCTCATCATCGCCTGTCCTTGCGCCATGGGATTGGCGACGCCCGCCGCCATCATGACCGGCACGGGACGCGCAGCCGAGCTCGGCATTTTGTTCCGCAAAGGCGAGGCCTTGCAGAGCCTGCGCGATGTGACGCTGATCGCCTTCGACAAGACCGGCACGCTGACGCGCGGCAAGCCCGAGCTGACCGATCTCGAGGCCGCGCCCGGCGTCGAGCCGAATGAGGCGCTGCGGCTCGCCGCCAGCGTCGAGGCGCGCTCGGAACATCCGATCGCCGGCGCGCTCGTGGCCGCCGCAAAGGCGCGCGGACTTTCGATTGTCGATGCGCGGGATTTTTCGGCGACGCCCGGCATGGGCGTCGAGGCGACGGCGAAGGGGAGCAAGATCGCCGTCGGCGCGGCTCGCTACATGGCGGCGCTCGGCCTCGATATCAGCGCATTCGAGACGACCGCGACGCGGCTTTCGGCGGAGGGCAAGACGCCGCTCTATGTCGCGATAGACGCAAAGCCGGCGGCCATTCTCTGCGTCGCCGACGCGCTCGAGGAGACCAGCGTCGCGGCGGTCGCCGCTCTGCACGCGCAAGGCGTCGCCACGGCGATGATCACCGGCGACGACGAGCGCGCGGCGCGCGCCATTGCCGCGAAACTCGGCATGGACGAGGTGATCGCCGGCGTGCTGCCGGACGGCAAGGTGGCGGCGCTCCAGCGCCTGCGCGCGGGGCGCAAAATCGCCTTTGTCGGCGATGGCGTCAATGACGCGCCGGCGCTCGCCGCCGCCGATGTCGGAATCGCCATCGGCACGGGAACCGACATAGCGATAGAGGCCGCCGATGTCGTGCTGATGTCCGGCCATGTGTCCAAAGTGCCGGCCGCGCTCGCGCTCTCGCGCGCCACCATGCGCAATATCGCGCAGAATCTCTTCTGGGCTTTCGCCTATAATGTGATTCTGATTCCCGTCGCGGCGGGCGCGCTCTATCCGTTCAATGGAACGCTGCTCTCTCCCATGCTCGCCGCCGGCGCCATGGCCTTTTCCAGCGTCTTCGTGCTGACCAATGCGTTGCGGCTGCGGCGCTTCCGGCCGCCGGTGGAGGCGAGCGCGACGAGAGCGGAAACGCCGAGCGGCTCGGAAGAGAGCGAGCCTGAAGGCTCGCAATTACTGAAATCCCGAGAGGAGGAAAACGAGATGACGACGACGTTCGACGTTCAGGAAATGTCCTGCGGCAAATGCGTGAAGCATGTGACCGAGGCGGTGCAGAAGGCCGAGCCGCAGGCGCAGGTGAAGATCGATCTCGCCACCGGCAAGGTGGAGGTCTCGCCCTCGCCCGAGGATCCAGAAGCCCTCGCCAAGATCATCACCGACGCCGGCTATCCGGCGCGGGTCGCGGCCTGAGCGCGCGCCCATGGCGGGATCGCTCGCAGGCAAGACTCTGTTCATCACCGGCGCGAGCCGCGGCATCGGCCTCGCTATAGGAGAGCGCGCGGCGCGCGACGGCGCCAATGTGGCGATCGTCGCCAAAAGCGTCGCCGAACATCCAAAGCTTCCCGGGACGATCTATACGGCGGCGGCGGCGATCGAAAAGGCGGGCGGCCGGGCGCTGGCGCTGCCTTGCGACATTCGCTTCGACGCGCAAGTGGAGGAAGCCTTGGACAAGACCGCCGCCATTTTCGGCGGCGTCGACATTCTCGTCAATAATGCGAGCGCGATCGATCTGCGCAGCGTCGAATCCATCGAGATGAAGCGCTTCGATCTGATGCACCATGTCAATGCGCGCGGAACCTTTCTCTGCGCCAAGCTCGCTCTGCCCTACTTAAAAAAATCCGCCAATCCGCACATTCTCACCCTGTCGCCGCCGCTCGACATGAACCCGCGCTGGTTCGCGCCCAATCTCGCTTACACAATGGCGAAATATGGCATGAGCCTCGTGACCCTCGGCCTCGCGCGCGAGCTCGCCGGGAAAGTGGCGGTGAATTCGCTGTGGCCGGAGACGGCGATCGCCACCGCCGCGGTCGCCAATCTCCTCGGCGGCGAGGCGGCGCTGCGGCGCGCGCGCAAGCCGCAGATCGTGGCGGACGCCGCCCATGCGATATTGACGCGCGAGGCCTGCGCCTGCACCGGCAATTTCTTCATCGACGTGAATGTGCTGGCGCAAGAAGGCGTGACGGATTTTTCGCTTTATGCGGTCGATCCGACCATGCCGGCCATATTGGATTTCTTCCTCGACGCGCCGATCACCGCAGGCGTGCAGAAAAGCCCGTGCGGCTGAGGGGCCGCTCAGGCGAGCGCCGAAATTCCCGAATAGAGCGTGTAGAGCCCGACGAGGGAGATCAGCGCGCTCGAGAGATAAGGCGCCTTGGCGGCGATCTCCTCGAAGCCGGACCAGCGGCTCGAGGCGTGACGCACGCCGAGCGCGGCGGCGACGCCGACAGCGACCATTGTGATGGCGAGGCCGATGCTGAAACACAGCACCAGCGCCGCGCCGAGCGTCAGCTGGCCGAGCTGCAGGCAGAGCAGCAGCACGGTGATCGACGCCGGGCAAGGGATGAGCCCGCCGGTGAGGCCGAACAGCACGATCTGCCCCGTCGTCACATGGCGGGAGGAAAAGCGCCGCTTTATGTCCTCCGCATGGGCGCGCTCATGCGCATCCATCGTCTCCTCGTCGAGGAGGAGCGACGCGCTCTGCGCGTCGGCGGCGTCATGCCCGTGAGGATGCGCATGATCGTGGTCATGCGGATGACGATGATCGTGAGCGGAGCCATGGGCGTGATCGTGCGGCTCTCGCGGCCGATGGTCGCGCCAGATGCGCCATGTCATCCACGAGGCGACGGCGAGGATCAACACGCCGGAGGCGATCTCGAGATAAGGCTCATTGGCCTCTTCGTTCCAACGCGAGCCGAAATAGAGGCCGGCGAGCGCCACCACCCAGACGATCGCCGTGTGGGAGAGCGTCGCCGAGAGGCCGAGCAGAACGGCCTGGCCGACGGTGCCGCGCACGGCGACGATGAAAGCCGCCATCATCGTCTTGGAGTGGCCGGGCTCGAGACCGTGCAGCGCGCCGAGCGCGACCGCCGTCGGCGCGAACAGCCAGGCGTTGGCCGCGCCGTCCCGAAACAACTCCGCGATATTCGCCATGCGCCCTCAATTCTCCGCCCGAGGCATATACTGATTTTCCGCCCGCCCGTTAAGGCCCCCGCCGCGACGACGGGCCTTTTCCCGCGGTAGGATGAATAGAGAACGGCCGTTTCCACCATATCTAATGGAGCGGCCTCCCCTTGACCGGCTCGCTCGGAGAGCCGAAACTCGCCGCATCGAGCTCGAAAACCTCACGGTTTCATGGTCATGGATCGCCTTCTCGCATCGAGCGCATCCGCCCGGGAGGCGGCGCGGCGCGCCACGCGCAACACGCGCGGCGAGGGCCCGCGCATCCGTCTGGGAACCGATCGCGCCGGAATGAGCGCCGCCGCGCGCTGCGAGAGCGTGACCATCGGCGCCGTCGCGCGGCCGACGCGGCGCATTCGCTCCATCGTCTTCGACACCGCCGTCGGCGATCTTCACAAGCAAAATATCATGCTGCGCGGCTATGAGCTGCATGGCGCCGCTTTCGTCGAACTGAGCTGGGCGCGGCCGGCCGCCTCCGGCGCGCGCGGCTCGATCGAATTGCGCGTGCCGACGCTCCGCACAGTGCTAGGTCTCTCCGAGCCGCTGCGGCGCTCCATCGCCGAACGGCCGCTGGAGGCGCGCAGCGTCGCCGAAACCGAGCGGCGCGAGCGCCTGCTCGAACGGGCCGCAACGCGCATCTCCGTCTGTTTCGACGACGGCTTTGTCGAAGCCGGCGGTCGCCGCTCGAATTTTCACGAGATCGAGCTGCAACTCCTCGAGGGGGCGGAAGAAGAGCTCTGGAACGTCGCCGCCGAGCTCGCGCCGCGCGCCAATGCGCGCGTCCTGCCGATGAGCGAGGCCGAGTTGGCGCTGGCCCGCGCGACCGGCGCCGACCCCACCCCGGTCAAGGCGCGCCGGCCGAAGCTCGCGCCCGACGCCTCGCTCGACGAGGCGATCGTCGCCTTCCTATCGGCCTGTCTCGATCAATTCGTCGCCAATTGGCCGGCGCTGCAATATCGCGCGCCGGAGGAGGCCATCCATCAGATGCGCGTGGCGCTGCGGCGCCTGCGCGCCGGCGTCTCCATGTTGCGGCGCGGCGTCGCCAGCGAGGCGCTGGAGACCGCCTCCACGCGCGCCAAGGACATATCGGCGACGCTCGGAGAGGCGCGCAATCTCGACGTGCTGCTCGACATGCTCGTCACTGGCCCGCTCGCCCAGGCCAATGGCGAGCCGAGCTTCTATGCTCTGCTCGACGCGGCGGAGCGCAAGCGCATACAGGCGCATTCCGCTGTCGCGGCGCTCGTCGCGGCGCCGCAGACGACGCAATTCGTCATCGCTCTTCGCGGCGCGCTCGCCGCGAGGAATTGGCGCGCGCCGCCCGGCGCCGATGGGCGCGCGGCCTTCGATCCGAGCGCGCCCGGCTCGGCGAAGGATTTCGCCGTGCGCTCGCTCGATCGCCTGCACCGCCGCGCGCTGAAAGCGAGCCGCGACCTCGCTTCGCTGACGCCCGACCAGCGCCACGACGCGCGCATCGCCTTCAAGAAAGCGCGATACGCCGCCGAATTCTTCGAATCCCTCTTCGACGCGCATACGAAAGCGCGCCGCTATCTGCGACAAACGTCGGCGCTGCAGGACAGGCTCGGCGCCTATAATGATCTCGCCGTCGCGGCCGAGCTGTTGCGCGGCCTCGGCGAGAGCGAGGCCGATCTCACGCCGGCGAGCGCCTTCGCCGTGGGCTGGTGCGCCCATGCGCGCGAAGGCGGCGCGGTCGACTGGAAAAAGACCGAGAAATCATTGAAGCAGATCGAGACATTTTGGCGCTGACCGCATTCGCGCGGAACCAAGAAGCGCCCCGAGCGTTGACCGGGCGGGGAGCGTTACGGTCTCTCGAAAATGAACAAAATGACGCCTCGCTGGCGCGATCCCTTCCGAACTACGCGTCCGCCGCCTCTCAAAATCGCGCAGATCGCGCCATTGATCGAAAGCGTTCCCCCCCGCCTCTATGGCGGAACGGAGCGCATCGTCTCCTTTCTCACCGAAGAGCTGGTGGCGCAGGGGCATGAGGTCACGCTCTTTGCGAGCGGCGGCTCGGTCACTTCGGCGCGACATGTCTGCTGCAGCGATCTGCCGCTGCGCCAAAAGCGCGCGGGCGATCCGACGCCGAGCTATCTCTTGATGCTCGACCGCGTGCGGCGCATGGCGTCGCAATTCGACATATTGCATTTTCACGTCGATCTGCTTCATTTCCCGTTGTTTCGCGACATTGCGGCGCATACGCTGACGACGCTGCACGGACGCCAGGACCTTCCAGATATCGAGCGATTCTACGCCGGCTTTCCCGAAATGCCGCTGGTCTCCATCTCGGATTCGCAGCGCGAACCGGTCCCGCACGCCAATTTCATCGGCACGGTGATGAACGCCCTGCCACTCGATCTTTTCGCGCCGACGCTTCGTCCCAAGGGCGATTATCTCGCCTTTCTCGGCCGCGTCTCGCCGGAGAAAGGCCTCGATCACGCGATCGCCATCGCCAGAGCGGTCGGCCTGCCGCTCAAGATCGCAGCCAAGGTCGATACGCCGGACGAATCTTATTTTCATGCGACGATCGAGCCGTTGCTCGCGCTTCCGAACATCGAATTCGTCGGCGAGATCGACGATCGGCGCAAAAGCGATTTTCTCGGCGATGCGCGCGCGCTGCTGTTTCCGATCGAATGGCCAGAGCCCTTCGGCCTCGTCATGATCGAGGCCATGGCTTGCGGCACGCCCGTTCTCGCCTTTCGTCGCGGCTCCGCGCCGGAGATCGTCGAGGAGGGAGTGAGCGGCTCTCTCGTCGACAATGTCGAGGAGGCGATCGCGCGTCTCGACCACGTGCTCGCGCTCGACCGCGGCAAAGTTCGGCGATGCTTCGAGATGCGCTTTTCCGCCGCGCGCATGGCGAAGGAATATGTGGCGATCTATCGCCGCCTGCTGCGCGCGCCGGCGCCGGCCGAGCTGCGCGCTCATCCCATTATGCTTCCGCCGACCTATTTCAGGAGGCATGTCGAGGACCAGATCGAACCGGACAACTCCTATCCCACGCTCTAGTCCGAGCGCGCCGCCCGACGCGGGCGACGACGCGCCGCAGACGCATGAGCTGCAATTCTACATTCCGGCGACCGGCCCGCCGTCGCGGCCGCGCCGCACGCTCAAGCACGACGACACATTCGCCGTCTTCGACAGCCATGGCGACATCGGCGCGACAGCGGGCGGGCCGGACGGCCTGTTCGATCACGACACGCGCTATCTCTCGCATCTCGAGCTCTTGATCGAAGGCGCGCAGCCCTTGCTGCTCGACTCCGCCATACGCGACGACAATCTGAGCTTCTATGTCGATCTCACCAATCCCGACATCTTCCGCGACGACAAGATCGCGCTGCTGAAAGACTCCGTCTATGTCTCGCGCACCCTTTATCTCAAAGACGGCTCGCTGCGCGAGCGGCTCGAGGTCTCCAATCAGAGCGCCGAGGAGGTTCGCCTCAATCTGTCGATCGGCTTCGGCAATGATTTCGCCGATATTTTCGAGGTGCGCGGCGTCCGCCGCGCGCAGCGCGGGCGCGCCTGGGCGCAGCTTCTGGCGCCCGGCGCCGTAGCGCTCTATTACCGCGGCCTCGACGGCGCGCTGCGCGAGACGGCGCTCTCCTTCGAGCCCGATCCTTCGCTGCTCGTCGACAGCATCGCCACCTATTCGCTGCGGCTCGCGCCGCGCCAGGCGCAGACGATCTTCCTCACCGCTGCGAGCCGCGGGCGCCTGCCGAAATCGACGCAATCCTTCTTCAACGGCTTGACCGGACTGCATCGCGAACTGAAGACCGCCGCCGGCCAGAGCGCGCGCGTCGAGACCGCCGATCCGACGCTGAATCAGATTCTGTGGCGCTCGACCGCCGATGTGCGAATGCTGCTCACCAAGACGCCCGACGGCTGCTATCCTTACGCCGGCATTCCCTGGTATTCGACCACATTCGGACGCGACGGCGTCATCACCGCGCTGCAGATGCTGTGGTTCGATCCGTCGATCGCGGTCGGCGTGCTGAGGCGGCTCGCCGCGCATCAGGCGACGAGCTTCGACGCGCGCTCGGACGCCGAGCCGGGCAAGATCTTGCACGAGATGCGCGACGGCGAAATGGCGGCGCTCGGCGAAGTGCCTTTCGGCCTCTATTACGGATCGGTGGATTCGACGCCGCTGTTCGTCGTTCTCGCCGGCTATTATGCGCGCCGCACCGGAGACTATGCGCTGGTCCGCGAATTATGGCCGGCGATCGAGCGCGCCCTCGCCTGGATCGACGGCCCGGGCGATCCGGACGGCGACGGCTTCATCGAATATGCGCGCCATACGGATCAGGGCCTGCGCAATCAGGGCTGGAAGGATTCGCATGATTCCGTCTTCCACGCCGACGGACGTCTCGCCGAAGGGCCGATCGCGCTGGTCGAGGCGCAGGCCTATGTCTATGCCGCGCGGCGCCTCGCCGCCCATTGCGCGCGCGAGCTCGGCCTCGACGCGCGCGCCGACGAATTGGCGCGCGCCGCCGAAAGTCTGCGCGCTCGTTTCGAGGAGGCCTTCTGGTGCGAGGAGATCGGCAGCTATGCGCTGGCGCTGGACGGCGAGAAAAAGCAATGCAAAGTGCGCACGAGCAATGCGGGACATGCGCTCTATGCAGGCATAGCGCGGCCCGATCGTGCGCAGAGCGTCGCCGACAGCCTGCTCGATTCCGCATTCTTCTCGGGATGGGGCGTGCGCACGGTGGCGCGCGGCGAGAGCCGCTATAATCCCATGTCCTATCACAATGGCTCCATATGGCCGCATGACAATGCGCTCATCGCGCATGGCTTCGGCCGCTATGGCTTCAAGGAGGGAGTCGCGGCGATATTCGATTCGCTGATCCGCGCCGCGAGCTATATGGAGGCGCGGCGCATTCCAGAGCTCTATTGCGGCTTTCGGCGCCGACGCGGCCGCGGCCCGACGCTCTATCCCGCCGCCTGCTCGCCGCAGGCCTGGGCGGCGAGCGCGCCCTTTCTCTTCATTCAGACGATGCTCGGCCTCGAATTCGACCACAAGGCGAGACAGATCCGTTTCGTCAATCCGACCGTGCCGCTCTCGGCGGGCGAGATCGTCATCCGCGATCTCTCGCTCGGCGAGGCGCATGTCGACGTCGCGCTGCGGCAGGACGCACGCTCGGCCATTTCGCTGCATGTGCTGCGCACGATCGGCGACGTTCAAGTGTCGCTCGTCTTCGACCCGGATGTGCGCGAGCATCCGCTCACGGCGAAAGTGTGAGAGCAGCCGCAGCGCTCGCGGCAGTGCGGAACCATTCGTCGGACGCCGCGTTGCTTCGAAACGAAACAGGAGGAACAGACAATGGCGAGCGCCAACCCCGACTTCAATCTCGTCTCCAGCGAAGACGTCGAAGGCACGACCGTTTTCGATCGGCTCGGCAATGAGCTGGGCGAAATCGATCATCTGATGATCGACAAGGTCTCGGGCCGCGTTCGTTACGCCGTGATGAGCTTCGGCGGTTTCTTGGGCCTCGGCCACAGCCATTATCCGCTGCCGTGGAATTCGCTCTCCTACGACAATGAGCGCGAAGGCTATATCGCAGACATCATCGAGCAGCAGCTTCAGGACGCGCCGGAATTCAGCGACGACAGCTGGAGCGATCGCGATTGGGAGAAACGCGTGCACGAGCATTACCATGCGCGTCCCTATTGGGACGAGCCGCAGCCGTCGCAATGGACGGACGAGCAGCAACCGCGCCCGCGCGGCTGAGGCTCTGCGCTTCGGCTCGCGCGAGGATCGACAGGCTTCGCCGCTATGCGTTAGAAATTTCAGATCGTCGATTCGCGCTGCGCTGTTTCTCGATCCGCTTTTTCGAATGGAGATTTTCTCGTGACTCTTCGACGCTTCGCGGCGCGCGGCCTCGTCGCCGCGCTTCTCATCGCGCCATCGGCCTCCGCTTTCGCGCAAGCCGACGGCTTCTTCGTTCCCGATCTCACCGGACCTGTGCCGGGAGCGGTTCCGGCGCTGACGCCGGGCGTCCTCACCGCCGCGCCTTATTCGTACTATTACCGCTATCCGGCGCCCTATCCTTACGTCTACGCCCGCAACGGCTGTCTGGTGAATGCGGGCGTCTACGACAATTGGGGCGCCTTTCTCGGCTATCAGAGACTGCGCGTCGCCTGCTGATCGGCGACGCGCTTGTCGAGCAGGACCTGATTGGCGTCCAGCGAAAACTCCTTCCACGCCGCCGCAATGTCGAGCAGCGTGACCTGGAGATAATCCTTGGACGGCTTGTGCTCCTCCGGGAAATTGGAGAGCGCGCAAGAGGTGCGGTTATAGTCGATGACGCCGTCGAGCAGTTCCTGAATGAAGCCGTCGAAGGCCTTTTGCGCCAGCGGCGTCAGATCGGACCGGCCCTTGTCGACGGAGACGACGGAATGATCGAAGGGCAGGCCCTCGAGCACGGCGAGCGCCTCCTTCAGCACCGCCTCCATGGCGCCGAGCATGGCGCGCTGGGTGATCTGCTCCTTCTGGCCGTTGGAGAGGCCGAAATTCAGCCGCTGGCGATAGCTGGCGAAAGTCGGCGCGCGCTTGGCGTTCACCCATTCGCGGAAGCGCGCCATGCTGGCTTCGTTGAGCGCCTCGCCCGTGGCGCCTTCGCCGGAAATCATCGTCGACGTCTCCTTCTGATCGAGAAGGCGCAGCCTTATGCGCTCGGCCGCGACCAGCGCGCCTTCGAGATAGCCGCCGCCCTCGCGCGCGGTCTCCGCGCCGCCGAGATAGAGCTTGCCGTCCCAAAAGGCCTGCCGCAGCAGCGGATCGCCATAATCGGGATGTTCGGAGGGCGGGGTGAGATCGATCGTCGCGCAGGTGAAGGGCTCGCGCGCCCAATCCTGAATATGCTGCTCGCCGCCCGCCTCGAGCGGCTTGCCGAACAATTGGACGAATTGGCTGTCGATCAGCATCGCCATGCCGCCGCCGAAGGCTTCCCGCAGCTCCGGCGAGAAGGCGAAGAAGCCGCCGATCGCCGCACGCTCGCCGGCGGCGTCGCAGGCGTCGAAAATCTCGCCGAGAACAGCCTGCTCATGGGTGGCGAAAGCGTTGCCGGAATGGCCCTCCGCACGCCAGGCCGGCGCGCCAGAAAAGCCGACCACGGCCTTGGCCTGCGCCGCCATCCAGGTCGGCGCGCTGCGCATGGCGTTGCGGCTCAGCGCGTCGAGCTCCGGCTGAAAGGCGAGATGCTCGGCGAGCAGGCGCGGCGGAAGCGCGAGCACGGCCCGCTCGGCGGTCACGGTCTCGGTCTCGCCCTCGGTCTCGAAGGTCAGCTCCACATGATCGCCGCGATCGGCGATGGCGCGCAGCACGGAAGAAAGATGGATCGCCTCCGCCGGAACCGCCGCCGTCAGCGCCTCGATCAGCGAGGCCATGCCGCCCTCCAGCCGACGCGCGCCGGAATGGAGATTGGGCGTCATGCGCGTCTCGGGCTTTTTGTCGCCGAAGGCGAGCAGCAGCGCCGTGCCCGGATCATATTGCGGAAAATCCGCGAGGCCGAGCTCCTTCACCAGAGCGGTGATGGTCGGCTGCGTGTCCGGCCAGAACCAGGTCGGACCCAAATCGACGCGCATTCCCGAGGCTTTGTCCTCGACCGACAACACGCGGCCGCCGAGCCGCGGACGCGCTTCATAGAGCGCAAAGCTCACCCCTGCCCCGGCGAGGCCGCGCGCCAGCGCCAAGCCGCAGGCCCCGCCCCCGACAATCACAACGTCCAGCATCGTTCAGCTCCTGAGCCGTCTGGCCTTTTGCTGCAAAGCGACGCAAAGGGCGTGCCGGGATTTTGTCGCTTTTGCGCCCTTTCCGGGCTGGCGCCTCGCGTGCAATAGCGGCAAGCCTCCGATGGAGAGACCGCAGTGACGCAAGACCGCAACCGCCTCGGCGAGGAGACGAGCCCCTATCTCCTCCAGCACAAGGACAATCCCGTCCATTGGCGCGCGTGGTCGGCGGAGACGCTGGCGCTCGCCAAGGAGCGCGGCAAGCCTATCCTGCTCTCCAGCGGCTACGCCGCCTGCCATTGGTGCCATGTGATGGCCGCCGAGAGCTTCGAGAGCAAGGCGATCGCCGCGCTGATGAACGAGAATTTCATCAATGTGAAGGTCGATCGCGAGGAGCGGCCGGACATAGACCATCTCTATCAGCAAGCGCTGCAGCTCACCGGACGGCGCGGCGGCTGGCCGCTCACAATGTTCCTGACGCCGGACGGCGAGCCCTTTTGGGGCGGCACCTATTTTCCGCCGGAGCCGCGCTATGGAATGCCCGGCTTCGCCGATATTCTGAAAGCGATCTCCGAGCTCTGGCGCGAGAAGCCCGAGGTGGTGACGCGCAATGTGACGGCGATCGGCGACGGCCTGAACCGCCTCGCCGAGGCCGCGCCGGCGGAGCCGATCTCGCCCGATCTCGTGGAGACGATCGCCGAAAAGCTCGACGGCTACATCGATCGCGCCAATGGCGGCGTCGGCGGCGCGCCGAAATTCCCACAGGCGGCGAGCCTCGAATTTCTCTGGCGCGCATGGAAGCGCACGGGCCGCGCCTCTTATCGCGAGGCCGTGCTGACGACGCTCGATCATATTTGCCAGGGCGGCATTTACGATCATCTCGCGGGCGGCTTCGCGCGCTATTCGACCGATGAGCGCTGGCTGGCGCCGCATTTCGAGAAAATGCTCTATGACAACGCCCAGCTCGTCGATCTGCTGACGCTCGTCTGGCAACAGGAGAAGAAGCCGCTCTACGCCGCGCGCATAGAGGAGACGATCGAATGGGCGCTGCGCGAGATGCGCCTCGCGGAAGGCGTCTTCGCCAGCAGCCTCGACGCCGACAGCGAGCATGAGGAAGGCAAATTCTATGTCTGGACCGCGGCCGAGGTCGAGGCCACTCTCGGCGCGCGCGCCGCGGCGTTCCGCGCCGTCTACGACATAGAGGATGGCGGCAATTGGGAAGGCAAATCCATTCCCAATCGCCTGCATTCGATGGAGCTGCTGTCCGCGGAAGAAGAAGCCGCGCTCGCACTGGATCGCGCGAAGCTATTGGCGGCGCGCGCGGCGCGCGTGCGACCGGGCCGCGACGACAAGGCGCTCGCCGATTGGAACGGGCTGATGATCGCAGCCATAGCCGGCGCCGCGCAGGTCTTCGAGCGGAACGACTGGCTCGCTGCGGCGACGGCGGCCTTCGATTTCATCGCCGCGAAAATGACGACTACCGACGGAAGGCTGCTGCATTCCTATGGCGCCGGCCGCGCGAAGCATATGGCCGTGCTGGACGATTACGCCGATCTCACCCGCGCCGCTCTGGCGCTCCATGAGGCGACCGGCGAAGCGCGCTTTCTCGAGCGCGGACGCGATTGGATCGAGCTCGTCGAGACGCATTATCGCGACGCGAGCGCCGGCGGCTATTTCTTCACCGCCGACGACGCCGAAGCGCTGATCCGCCGCTCGAAAATCGCAGAAGACGCCCCCTTGCCCTCCGGCAATGGGACGATGACGCAAGTTCTGGCGCAGCTCTATCATCTCACCGGCGACGATCGCTATCGCGCCCGCGCCGAATCCACGCTCGCGGCTTTCGCCAGCGCCGTGCGGCGCGGCATGCTCGGCTATTCGACGCTGCTGAACGGCGCCGAGACTTTGCGCGACGGATTGCAGATCGTCATCATCGGAGCGCGCGAGGCGCTAGACACGGCCGCGCTGCTGCGCGTGGTTCACGGCGTGAGCCTGCCCGGCCGCACGCTCGCCATTGTGGCGCCGGGCGCCGAGCTGCCGCCGGCGCATCCGGCCGCCGGCAAGACAATGATCAACGGAAGCGCGGCCGCCTATGTCTGCCGCGGCGCGACCTGCTCATTGCCGATCATCGAGGCGACAGAGCTCGAGAAAGCGCTTCGTTAGGGCGTCTTCCACGCGAGCGCCGCCGCATAGCCCGGCGGCGCCGTGATACGCGCCACGCGAAGATCGCCCCACTCCGCCTCGGCATGGCGCAGCTCATAGAGATCGTCCTGCCCCGGCCACACAGAGAATGCCTGCAGCTTCTCCGTTATGCCGAGGCCGAGCGCCTTCAGCGCCGCCTCCTTGGCCACCCAGCGCTCGAAAAAGCCAGCGGCGTCGATCCCTTCGCGCTCCTCTCGCGTCAAGGCGATGGAGGAGAGACCCGCGACATCCACCTTGCGATCGGCGCGCTCTATGTCGACGCCGACATCCCAATGACGCGAGACGGCGATGAGCGCGCATGCGCCGGAATGCGAGACATTGAAGAAGAGGCCCGCGCCCGCGAGCCCGAGCTTGCCGTAAGCCCCGGAGTCGAAGCGCAGCGCCGCCGGATCGGCGCCCAGCTTCTCGCCGAGGAGACGCCGCAGAGCCGCGCGCGTCAAGATCATGCGCAACCGATCCTCATGCCGCACAAAGCGCAGCGCACGCTCGCGCTCCTCCGCGCTCAGCGCATCCCAATCCGCCTCGGACCAAGGCGCGGCGAGATCGAAATCGAGACGCGTGATCTCGATGCGCCCTTCGCTCACCGCGGGAGCCCAAGAATGCGCCACGACATGCGCTGATGGATGCGTCACGCGTCCTCCCTATCGCTGCGCCTCCGCCGCCGGCGCGGCGAGCGTCTCGATCGCTCTCTCGAAAGCCGAAGCGCTCGCGCTGCGCAATGGACAATAGGGAATGCCATGGCTCTCGCACAAGCTCTTCACCGCGCCGACAGCGCGATGGCTGACGCAATCGACGGGGAAGAACACGGCGTCGGCGCGCCGCACCAGCTCGCTCAGCATGGCGCGACTATCCTCCATGCCGCCGTCATGATGAATGAGCGAGCCATTGCGTTGCTCCACGAATCGCTGCAGCCGACAGACCGTTCGCGGCCGCCCGCCGACATAGAGCAGGCAACGGCCGCACAGATCCGTCTCGCCCTCGCGTTCCTCGTCGGCGATCGGCGCCGCCGCCACAGCGATCTCCGAAGCGAGCGGCGGCGCCAGAGAGCGCGACGCCGGCGGCGCAATGGAACGCGCCTCTTTCGCCTTCAGCCGCTCGTAGCGACGCTCGAGGCGTTCGTGATCCTCGCGCAGATCGGCGTGAGCGCGGCGGAGCGCGGCGAGCTCGCGCAGCATCTCGTCGCTTCTCTCCTCCGAGCGCAATGCGTCGATTTCCCGTCGCAGGCTCTCGCATTCGCCGGCGAGCGCGCGCGCCTCGCGAAGTTCCGCGCCGAGCCGGACGATCTCGTCGCGCAGCACGGTCAGCTCGTCATTGCGCTCGGCGATGACACTGGCGAGACGCCGCGCGATCTCGGCCTTCTCGCGTCGCGCTTCGGCCACCTCGCGGGCGTCGCCGCGATGCGCAGCGCCGCTCAAATGCGACATCATGTGAATATCGCCGAAAATGCGCGTCTCCACGCCGGGCGTTAGCCGCGGATGGCCGATCAACGCCCAATAGGCGCCCGGAACGAAGCCATTGTCGATCGCGCTCTCCCAATAGGCGAGCAACGCCTCCTCGCCGTCGAGCGCCTTGGCCTTGCGGATCGCGCCCTCGTATCGCGCATCGAGATGCTTCTGCACCGCACGCGAGACGACATTCTCGTCATGCATCTTCTCGACGAAGAGGCCATGCACCTGATAATCATTGAAGCGCGTTTCATCGCCGAGAAAGCCGGTGCGCCGCGCGATCTTACGCAATTCCGCGATCGTCAGGCATGTGCCGACGATGGAGCAGTGCGACGCGCCGACGATCTCCCATATGCGACGGCGCGCGCCGGCGTCGCGACGCGCGAGGGGGGCGAGCTCGAAGCCCTCGCTCGCCATGGCGGATTTCAGCACGCTCAATGAGACGAAAGGCCGCCGCTCGCTCATAGCGCCGCCTCCGCCGCCGCGTCGCGAGTCGTATTGATCTGCTCGAGCACGGAATCGAATCCTTCGAACTCGGGATGGCCGACATAGAGCGGCTTGTTCTTGCCGGCGTCCTTGTGCGAATCGCGAAACTGCTGCGACGTCGTCCAGGCGAGAAAGCTCGCCTTGGTCTCCCACATCGTATGCGAGGCGTAGAGCGTGTGATCCTCGCGCTCCGGCCCGCGCAGCAGATGGAAGGAGACGAAGCCCTCCATCTCCTCGAGGCGCGTGCGGCGCGACGACCATATCTGCTCGAAAGCCTTTTCTTCTCCCTTGACCACCTTGAAGCGATTCATCGCGATGAACATGTCGAGCCCCTTTTCGTCGGCCGCGCGGCGGCCCGGATTGGTCGCCATGGTGGCGCGGCGTCGCGTCGCGATCAAGCCCCGCCGGCGCCCGCGTCGCTGAAAGACTTCCAAAAACCTCCTCTCTGCAAGCTTTCCAGCCAAAGCTCCATGATCTCGCCCGAAACGCCGCGATGATCGACATGGACAGAACGGGAGAAAAGGAGCTGCCATGTGCGACATCGAAGGAGAGAAACGGAAAATCGACGCGCTGCTGGAGCGGGCGGCGCGCGCCGCGCCGGCGAGCGCGCGCGCCGACGAGAGCGCTCTCGCGGACTTCTGCCTCGCCGCCGCGAGCGAATTTTATGCGACCGAATGTCCGGACGAATGCCTGCGCCGACGCTGCGAGGATTTCGCGGCGCGCGTCATGCGTCGCGAAGCGCCGGAAACGGCGCGCGCGACGCCGATGCGACGAGGCGGTATCGCTCAGGCGAAGGCCTGAGCGATATCGGCGACGAGATCGTCCGGATGCTCTATGCCGATCGACATGCGCACCAGCGCAGGCGTGATGCCGATCTCGCGTCGCGCCGTCTCGGCGAGCCCCGAATGCACAGTGGTGGCGGGATGGCAGACGAGCGATTCCGTGCCGCCGAGACTGACCGCGAGCTTGAATATCTGTAGTCTGTTCAAGAAGGCGAAGGCTTCCGTCTCGCCGCCCTCGACATCGAAAGAGAAGGTGGAGCCCGCAGAGCTCGACTGCCGCTGCATGAGCGCGCGCGCCGGATGGTCCGGCGGCAGCAGCGGCGGATAATGCACGCGCGCGACTTTCGGATGCGCGCAGAGATAGTCGGCGACGATCGCCGCATTGCTCGCGGCGCGGCGCATCCGCAGCGACAATGTCTCCAGCGAGCGCGCCAGCATCCAGCAGGAATGCGGATCGAGCTGCGTGCCGATGGCGTTGCGCATGGCGCGGATGGGCGCGAGCGCCGCATGGGCGCCGATGACCGCGCCGCCGATGAGATCGCTGTGGCCGCCGACATATTTGGTGAGCGAGTAGAGCGAGAGATCGGCACCATGCTCGAGCGGCGATTGAAACACCGGGCCGAGCAATGTGTTGTCGCAGCATAGGATCGGACGGCGCCCCTGGCGCGCGCCGATCTCGCGCGCGATCCGCGCCACCATGGCGATGTCGACGAGACTGTTCATCGGATTGGACGGCGTCTCGACGAAGACGATGGCGACATTGCCCATGGCCATCGCGCGCTCGGCGGCGTCGCGCACGACGTCTTCGTTCAATCCGTCCACGAAGCCGACGCTTCTCATGTCGAAAGGCGCGAGCGTGCGGCCGATCAGCACTTCCGTTCCGCCATAGAGCGGACGGCTGTGCAATATCACGTCGCCGGGCCGCGCGTGAGCGAGGATCGTGGTGACGATCGCCGACATGCCGGATGAGAACACCAGCCCCGCTTCGGCGTTCTCATGCACGGCGAGACGATCTTCGAGAATCTCGAGATTGGGATGATTGAAGCGCGAATAGACGAGTCCCGGCGGCTCGTTGCGCGCCGGCGCGCTGCGCCCGGCGATATAGTCGAAATAATCGCGCCCTTCTTCCGCCGTGCGAAAAGCGAATGTCGAGGTGAGAAACACCGGAGGCTTCACCGAACCTTCGGAGAGAGCGGGATCGTAGCCATAGCCGAGCATCAATGTCTCGGCATGGAGACGATGCTCGCCGATGCGTGTCTTGTGATAGCGTTCGCTGCTCATGATCTGTCCCTCTCATCGACCCGGCGCGCATGAAATGCTTTCCATCGCGAATATGATTTCACGTCGCGCGCATGGTTCCGGCAGTCGTCCACACAAATGAATACGTAGCTTTTTTCGCTAAGGTCGCATGTGCGTCACAGTCACAGAAATTCGACGACATTTTGCGCCGTTGCGGTTCACCGTCGTTGACCGAATCTCAGCGTGAGACTTAGCATTTCAATAGCCGCATCAACCACGCCGAAGCGGACAGCGACAGCGCGCGGGCCATGCGGTGACACACTTTGTTGAAAAAGGATTCCTCGATGAAGAAGTTATTCTCAGCCACCGCGATTGCACTGGCTCTCTCCGCTGGAGCGGCGCTCGCCGCGGATCTCCCCGCCCTCAAGGCTCCGATCCTTCCTCCGCCGCCTCCGCCGCCCATATGGACCGGATTCTATATCGGTCTGAACGCCGGCTATTCCTGGGGCGCGTCGAACAATATCGACGTCGGCACGGTGAATCTCTATGACACTTTCGGGAACAACGGTCTGCTTCCCTTCGTCATCGATCCCGGCGCCGGCGCTGCGGCTCTGGCCGCGAGCGGAACCGTGAACGCGCAACGCAACGGCTTCATCGGCGGCGGCCAGGTCGGCTACAATTATCAATTCGGCAATCACTTCCTCGTCGGTCTCGAAGCCGATTTGCAGGGTACCGGCATTCGCAGCGAGAACAGCTTCACCGGCGCCGCCAATTGGAACGCCTTCAATGTCGCCGTCGGGCCGTTCGGTCTCGCTCTCGACCGCTCCGCCGCCGGCACGACGACCGTGACGTCGCGCACCGATTGGCTCGGCACGGTTCGCGGCCGCCTGGGCTATATCTGGGGACCGTCCTTCCTGATCTACGCCACCGGCGGTCTCGCTTATGGCGGCGCGCAGGCGACGACGCATCAGTCGCTCTTCATCAACAACAACCTTTCCGCGACCATCCTCGGCGCGCAGGTGTTCGGCCTCAGCGTGCCCTACGGATCGATCGGCGGCGTCGGGCGCTACAACGAATCGCGCATCGGCTGGACCGTCGGCGGCGGCATCGAATGGCTGTTCGCTCCGAATCTGAGCTTCAAGGCGGAATATCTCTATTATGATCTCGGCACGGTTCGTTTCCAGAACGGCCCGCTCGCCGCGGTCGGCCCGCAGGTGACGGTGCTCGGCTTCACCTCGCCGCTGCTCACCTCGATCAACCAAGGCATCACGCGCGTCAAATTCGACGGCCATATCGCGCGCGTCGGCATCAACTATCACTTCGTTTCGGCGCCGCCGGTTCCGGTCGTCGCCAGATATTGATCTTCTATTCGCGCCGCCAGATCGCGACAGCCCGGCCGTGACGGCCGGGCTTTTCGCTTTCGGCGCCGCTTTCGGCATGGATATTTCGGAGCCGTTCGCGCTAGAAATGACGCGACGCAACGAAAGCTCCGCCGCAAATGATCTTTGCTCCCGCCTGGGCCTGGGCCGTTTTCACGCTGACCGCCGCCGGCGGACAGACGCTGCGCAATGCGCTGCAGCGCGATCTCACCGATCGGCTCGGCGCCGCAGGCGCGACCTTCGTGCGCTTTCTCTTCGGCTGTCCTTTCGCCTTTCTCGTTCTCGCCGCCGCCTGCGCGATCACGAATGTGGCGCCGCCCGTTCCTGACGCACGCATATCGCTGCTCATAGCGGCGGCGGCGACATTGCAGATCGCCGCGACGGCGCTGATGCTCGTCTCCATGAAGCAGCGCTCTTTCGTCATCGTCACGGCGCTGCTCAAGACAGAGGCGGTGCAGATCGTCGTCTTCGGACTCGTTTTTCTCGGCGAGAGCGCGACGCCGGCGCTCGCGTTCGGCGTCGTCTGCGCGACATTCGGCGTCATGGCCCTATCGCTGCCCGATCCCGCCGCGGCGCTGCGTGACGCGAGCTGGCGGCCGATTTTCTACGGCCTCGCCTCGGCCGCGCTGTTCGGCGGCTCCACTATTTTATACCGCGAGGGCGTGCTCAGGCTCGGCGGCGCCTCTTTCGTCGTCGCGGCCGCGACCGAGCTCCTTCTCGGCCTCGTCTTGCAAACGGCGCTGATCTTGCTCTATCTGGGCGTCTTCGACCGTGGGGGCCTCGCCGCCATCCTCGCCCAATGGCGAGAATCCCTGTCCGCGGGGCTGCTCGGCGCCTTGGCGACGCTGTTCTGGTTCCTGGCCTTCGCCCTCGAGACCGCGCCGCGCGTGCGCACGCTGGCGCTGATCGAAGTCTTGTTCGCGCAAATGGTCTCGCGCCGCATGTTCGCGCAGAGAACCGGAGCGCGGGAGTGGCTGGGCGTGGTGATGCTGATCGCCGGCGTCGCGGCCGTTTTGAACGGCGGATAGCGGCCGCTCTGGCCGCATCCTCGAGAATTGCGAGATCCGACATGGCGTCCCAGATCGACGGCCCCCGAATTCAGCCGAAAGCCGGCAAGGCCAAGCAGCTCGTCGTCTTCCTCCACGGCTATGGCGCGGACGGCAATGATCTCATCGAGATCGGCCGGCAATGGCGCTCCTTCCTGCCGGATGCGGCTTTCGTCTCTCCTCACGCGCCGGAGCGCTGCGCGCTCTCCCCCGCCGGGCGGCAATGGTTTCCGCTGACCATGCGCGATCCCGGCGAGCGCTGGCGCGGCGTGGTGGCGACGCGGCCGCTGCTCGAGAGCTTCCTCGCCGAGGAATTGGCCAAGAACGACCTCGACGAGAGCAAATTGGCGCTGGTCGGCTTCAGCCAGGGGACGATGCTGGCGCTGCATGTGGGCCTGCGGCTGCGCCGGGCTCCGGCGGCCATTCTCGGCTATTCGGGCATTCTGGTCGCGGGAAGCGAGCCGGCGGAGATACCGCCGCAATTCGGGACCAAGCCGCCGCCGGTGCTGCTCGTCCATGGGGAAGAGGATTCGATGATCCCGGCCGATGCGCTGCTGCTCTCCGCCAATGCGCTGGCCAAGGCCGATGTGCCGACTCAATGGCATCTCTCCGCCGGACTCGACCATGGCATAGACAATGCCGGCCTGCTGCATGGCGGGCTGTTTCTGGCGAGAAGCTTCGGCGTTCCGGTGGAATTCGGCCGCGGAGCCCGCTGAGCCGCGCTCAGAGCGCCGGGGCGCCGTCGCGGCCGGCCCCCGCCCCCACGGGCGCGAGCACTTCGTCGAGCGGCGGCAATGCCCGGCGCACGGCGCGGCGCAAGCCCGCCGGCCGATAGAGCTGCTTGGTCGCCTCGACGATGTGAACGCCCCCGCCCGGCAGCGAGAAGCGGCCGGCGATCCGCTCGAAGGCCGGAGCCGAGCGCAGCAGCGAGGCGCGGGCGAAGGGCGGAACATAGAGCGCCTCGCCCCAAAAGACGGGAAGCAGCAGCGTCTCCTGCAGCAGGCTCTGCAGCTGGCCGCGCGAATAGGGGTGGCCATGGCCGAAAGGCGTCGTGTCCACCCGCGCCCACAGGCCGGAACGGCTGGGAACGACGACGATCACCCGCCCGCCCGGCGCGAGGATGCGCCAAATTTCCTCCAAAATGTCGCGCGGCGATTCGCCGACCTCGAGCGCATGGACGACCAGGACGCGGTCGATGCTGGCGTCGGGCAGCGGCATCATCGTGGTCTCGACCAGCGAGGAGGCGGAGCGGCCGCCGTTCGGCCAATGGACGACGCCCTGAGCCGCCGGCATGAAGGCGAGCACACGCTGCGCCCGCTCCTGAAAATCGACGAGATAGGGCGTGGCGTAGCCGATCCCGAGCACGCGCAGGCCGGAATGATCCTCCCAGCGGCTCCGCGCCATGCGTCCGACGAGGCGCCGCGCCACCTGGCCGAGCGGCGAACCGTAAAAATTCCGCAGGTCGACGACGTCGAGAGACATATCTACTTTTTCGCAATATCTTCGGCGCGACGCAAGCGTGCGAAACGGCCGCGGCCGCGACCGGAGAGCGGCGCGGGTTGCGACAGGAGCGGCGCAATGAGCGTGGAGGTCGTTCAATTCATTTGCCTGGCCGATAATTTCGGCCTGCTGCTGCGGGACGAGGCGACCGGCGCCGTCGCCTCCATCGACGCGCCGGACGCGCGCGCCATCGCGGGCGAATTGTCGCGGCGCGGCTGGCTGCTCACCGATATTCTGATCACCCATCATCACGCCGACCATATTCAAGGCGTGGCGGGGCTGAAAAAACTCTATCCGCAGGCGCGCGTCGTCGGCCCGCGCAAGGATCGCGGACGCCTTCCCCACCTCGATCTCGAGGTCGGCGAGGGCGACCTCGTCGCTGTCGGCTCGGCGACGGCGCGGGTCATGGAGGCGCCGGGCCATACGACCGGACATATTCTCTATCACTTCGCCGAAGACGAGATTCTCTTCGTCGGCGACGTGCTGTTTTCTCTGGGCTGCGGCCGCGTGTTCGAGACGCCGATGGACGTCATGCTCGCCTCGCTGGAGAAGATCGCCGAATTGCCGCCCGAGACGCGCGTCTATTGCGGCCATGAATATACGCAGGCCAATGCGCGTTTCGCGCTGACCGTCGACCCGCGCAATCTTCTGCTCGCCGAGCGCGCCCGCGAGGTCGACGCGCTGCGCGCCGAGGGACTGCCCACTCTGCCGACGACGATCGCGCTCGAGCTCGCCACCAATCCATTTTTGCGCGCGGAAGACCCGCAGCTGCGGCAGGCGCTCGGCATGGAGACGGACGATCCCGTCCATGTCTTCGCGCAAATGCGCGAAAGGAAGAATGTGTTCCGATGACCACGGACTCGAGCGCCCCGCCCTCGGCGGCGGAGATCGCGCGGCTGCTCTCCCTCGCGCCGCATCCCGAAGGCGGCTTCTATCGCGAAACCTTTCGCGATGTGCGCGCGACGAAGGACGGCCGAGCCGCCTCGACGGCGATCTATTATCTGCTCGGCGCCGGCGAGGTCTCCGCCTGGCATCGGGTCGACGCGGCGGAAATCTGGCATTTCTACGCCGGGGCGCCGCTCGCCATCGAGATTTCGACGAACGGCGAGACGAGCGCGCGGCAGATCCTCGGCGCGCGACTGTCGCAGGGCGAACGTCCGCAGATCATCGTGCCGGCCGGCCATTGGCAGAGCGCGCGCAGCCTCGGCGCCTGGACGCTGGTGGGCTGCACCGTCGCGCCGGGCTTCGAATTCTCCCGCTTCGAGCTCGCGCCGGTGGATTTTTCCCCTACCGGCGCAGAATAGGCGCATCCCGCCGATTCCGCTCGCGCCGATCCGAAATCGGCGTTTTTCCGCGCGGGCCGGGTCCGGACCCGCGCAAAGCGCGCGACCTGCGCGCCCCCGCTAAACGACCCGTTTACTTTTGGGCCCCAATACTCTGCGTCATCCGCATTCCTACGATCAGGCCCAGCCGATGCAATTGCGCCATCTCGCCGACAAGGCGGTTTCCACGGGATTGCAGGAGCCGGCCTCCTCCCCCTCCGCAGCGCTCGCCGCGCCGGAGCAGCAACCGCCGGCGGGCCCCGATCTCCGCAGCGTCACGGCCTCGATCGGCATGCTCGCCTATGAGTGGGACATAGCGACCGATCGGCTGAGCTGGGGCGAAAATCTCCGCGAGGTGCTCGCGACTTTCGCGGACGTCGATCTATCGACCGGGCGCGCCTATGGCGAGCGGCTCGGCGCGCAGAGCGCGACGTCGCGCTTCGACGCCATCGTCACCAGCGCCGGCCGCGACGACGGACATGGCGTGTTGTACAATGCGATCTACGCCCTCGCGCCGCCGCGCGAGACCGGCGGCGGCTCTCTCGTGTGGATCGAGGATTGCGGCAAATGGTTCGCCGGCCGCGACGGCCGTCCGAGCCGCGCCCATGGCGTCGTTCGCGTCATCACCGAGCGCCATGAGATGGAGCGCCGGCTCACCCGCAGCGCGCAATTCGACGCGCTCACCGGCGCGATGAGCCGAGCTCTGCTCGCCGAACATTCGCTGCGCCTGCTCGGACAGCCCGAGAAGACGCGCAAGCCTTTCACAATATTGCTGGTCGCGCTCGAAAACCTTTTCGCGCTCAACCGCACCTACGGATATGACGCCGGCGACGAGATCATCGTCGGCCTCGCCACGCGCTTGCGCGCCAATGTCCGCGTCAATGATCTCGTGGCGCGCTACGCCGGCAATAAATTCGCCGTGCTGCTCGAGAATTGCGACGTGGAGCAGGCCAAAGCGAGCGGCCAGCGGCTCATCGAGGTCATCGCGCATTCGCCTTTCGCGACCGAGATCGGCGTGGTCTCCGTCTCGGCGCGCATCGGCGCCGTCGTCGCGCCGCGCGACGGCAGATCGCCCGCCGTTCTGTTCCAGCACGCGGAAGAAGCGCTCGACGCCGCGCGCCAGCGCAATGCGCAGCGGCTCGT
The DNA here is from genome assembly GCF_011378635.1 of Methylosinus sp. RM1. Classification (NCBI taxonomy): domain Bacteria; kingdom Pseudomonadati; phylum Pseudomonadota; class Alphaproteobacteria; order Hyphomicrobiales; family Methylocystaceae; genus Methylosinus; species Methylosinus sp. RM1. The sequence goes on along the minus strand of NZ_WOVC01000003.1, from coordinate 49,224 downwards.
CTGCTACGCCACTTCGCTCGCGCGCGACAATGGACGGCTGCACGCGCTCCAAATTTCCGACAGCGTCGTCTCCGCGCTCAACGAGCGCCGCGTCGAGCTCGCCTTTCAGCCCATCGTCGACGCGCAAACGGGCGACACGGCTTTTTATGAAGCGCTGCTGCGCGTGCGGCTCGCCGACGGCGCCATCGTCGTCCCCGGCGACATTCTGCCGATCGCCGAGAAATCCGGCCTCGTCCGGCTGCTGGACCAACGCGTGCTGGAGCTGGCGCTGGCGCGCCTGCGCGCCGATCCGTCGCTGCGCATTTCGGTGAACGCTTCCGTCGCCACTCTGCACGACCCGGAATGGCCGGACTGGCTCGCCAACGCCACGCATGTCTACGCCGGCGTCGCCGATCGCCTCACGATCGAAATCACCGAGACGACGCTGATCGACGATTTCGACAAGACGCGGCAGCTGATCTGCGATTGCAAGCGCCTCGGCATCAAATTCGCCATGGACGATTTCGGCGCCGGGCACACATCCTTCCGCAATCTGCGTCTGCTCGACTTCGACTTCGTCAAGATCGACGGCGTCTTCATTCAGAACATCATCAAATCGGAAGATGATCGCTTCTTCGTGCGCACGCTCACCGATCTCGCCAAACATCTCGGCCTGAAGATCGTCGCGGAATGGGTGGAGGACGAAGCGACGGCGCGGCTGCTGCGCGGCTGGGGCGTCGACTTTTTCCAGGGCTCGCTGTTCGGCTCCGCCATGATGGCCTCGGCGCCGGGCGAGACGCTCGATCTCGCCCGCCGCGCCTGAGCGCCGTCCACGCCGAATTGTCTTCGGCGCGAAGCCTTCGCGCAGGGCGGCGAGGACGCCCTGTCAGCTCTTGCTCGACAATTGGTCGATGCGCTTGTTCAGCTCGTCGAGCTGACGCTTCATCTCGTCGAGATCGGACCGCGGCGGCTCGGCGGCGGGGGCAGCTGCCGCCTCGGCGGAGGCGGCGGGCGGCTCGGCCGGCAGGCCGAAGGGATTGAACATGGTCAGCGCATGGCGGAACACCGCCATATTCTTGCGCGCCTGCTCCTCGAGCGACTGAAAAGCCTGCCGCGTCGGCTCGCCGAAAGGCGCTCCTTCCAGCGCCTGCGAGACCTGATCGCGAAACTTCTGCTGATCGCGCGTCAGCCGGTCGATGCTGAACTCGAGATAGCTCGGCACCAGCATTTGCATCGAATCGCCATAGAAGCGGATGAGCTGGCGCAGGAAGGCGATGGGCAGCAGGCTCTGCCCGTCCTTGCTCTCCTGCTCGAAGATGATCTGCGTCAGCACGGGACGGGTGATGTCCTCGCCCGTCTTGGCGTCGCAGACGACGAAATCCTCGCCGCGCTTGACCATGGCGGCGAGATCCTCGAGCGTGACATAAGTGCTCGTGCCGGTGTCGTAGAGACGGCGATTGGCGTATTTCTTGATCGTCGTCGGCTTTTTCTCGGTGGCCATGTTCCGCCCGCCGCCTCCGTCGTCCTGGCGCGCCGCCACGATCTTCTCGGTTCCGGCGAGCTGAGCGCCGGCTCCTTTCTCATATTTCGGCGTGCGTAGCAAAATATCCTCGCTTTTCGTCCCGCGACGCGCAGAGCGACCGCAGCTCTCCCCCGAACGATAGCCGCAACCGCCCGCATCCCGCAATAAATTCGTCGCGAAAAGGCGGTTTGTGCGCGCCGAGAGCCGTTTTTGAGGCAACCGCCTCTCGCTCGGCGACGCGGCCTCGGCTATATTGGCGACATTATTCGCCGAACGCCCGGGATCGAACGCTCTGGCGCGAGCCCGAGCGCGACAGGAGGACGATATGCCGATCACGAAGCTGCTGCTGGCGGCGGCCGCGGCGCTCCTCGTCGGGGCCTGCAACACCACGAATCTGGCCGAGCAGCGCGCCGCCGACGAGGCGCGCTGCCGAAGCTATGGCTTCCGACCCGGATCGGACCCGTTTTCGAAATGCCTGCTGCAGGTCGATCTCGATCGTTCGGCCGACCGGCGCGCGGCCCGCTACGACTATCCCTATGGCTTCGGCCCGCGGGGCTATTATTGGGGCCGCGGCTGGTGGTGACGCGCGGATCCGGCGATGACGACGGAAATCCGACAGAAACCGGGCGAATCCACGATTGTTCACCGCGGCGCAGCGCGCCGTTTCCCGCAGCGCGGCAATTAATGTAAGAGAGGCGAGACGCGGCTTCGAGCCCCTCGCTTGAGACGGCCCCGCCCATGTGCGAAACAGCGCGCGAGGGCGACACGAACGGCGGTCGATTCGCCGAGCGGGGCCGGCGCCCGCGCGGACGCTGGCGAGAGCGAGACGGGCCGAAAACGGAATTGGGCTCATGTTGTTCAACATAGAAGCCGACCGTGGCGACCAGATCGTCGGCTATGTCGTTCCGGATGATTATTCTATCTCGCCGACGCTTCGCATCATTCAGGGCGGCGCCGAGATCGCGGAACTGCTCTGCCGCGAGGCGCGCCCGTCTCTGGTGGCGGCCGGCCGGCACGCGACGGGTCTTTGCGGCTTCACCGTCGACAGCTCGATCGTCCCCGATCTCGTGTCGAATCAGAGCCTCGAGATTCGCGAGGCCGAATCCGGCATCTTGATCTACCGGCGGCGTAACGGCTCGGAGGTCACGCATCGGCGGGTCTTTCGGCTGGAGACGCATCTCTTCCCGCTGTGGCGGCTGGACGAGAAGGTGGAGCACAAGTTTCAGTTCTTCCACAAAGGCGTGGAGCGGCACGGACGCGAGACCGCGCAGCAAGTCTTCATGCTCGAGAACGTCTCCTCGCTCTATGTGAGCGGCCGGCTGACTTTCGCCGGCTATTCCAATCATATTCACGACAAGTTCAAGACCATCGTCTTGCTGCACGACCCCTATCTCGAGCTCGCCGAGCGTCTGCTGACCTTGAAGCATGTCTCGCGGTTCGGCGACGAATTGCTCGGGGCGAGAGACATGATCTCCTATCAGCGGGCGATCGAATTCGCGCAGCAGATCGAGCCGGACGGCAGCGGGCTGCGCCGCGCCTTCGACGCCATGCCGCGCGACGTCATCGGCGTCTTCGCCAATCCGCTGACGCGGCAGCTCTCCTCCGACTCGCTGGAAGAGCCGCCGCCCAAAAACGGCGTCGCCAAGGCGCTCGCCGCGCTCGCGAGCTTTTCGGTTGTGGGGCTGCGCGACAGCCAGGACCGTTTTCTCGAGGAGGTGGAAGCCCTGCTGGACATAGAACCGGCGACGCTGCCGACGCTTCCCCATTTCGCCGCCGTCGGCGACTTGGCGCGGGAGCTGCGCCTTCTGCCGGAAGTCGAGCTGCTGCTCGAGCAGGACCTCGAAATCTACCACACCGCCAAGACGGCGATCGAGGAGGCCATTTGACGAAAAATCGACAGGCTGCGGCAACTCCGGCGCTCCTCTGCGGGCCGCCTTCGCCGCGAATTCCCGGCCGGCGCCGATGATCGAGACCAAGCCGCCGCTCGAGGAGGACCGCCTTCGCCTGCGCGCCGAGGAGAGGTCCTCGCGCTCGCTGGTTCCGGCCGCATGGCTGCGGCCGCTCGCCCATGCGCCAAAGGCCGCGCGTCAGCTCGCGGGCCGTGTCGAGCGGATCGCGACCGAGGCCAATCGCGCGCTGGAGAGCCGCACGCGCATTCCGCCGCTCTGGCTGAGCTTCATCGCCTTCGTGATCGTCCCTTCCTTCGCGGGGGCGGTCTATTTCGCCTTTTTCGCCGCCGAACAATTCGTGGTCGAGACCCGTTTTGCGGTGCGCGCCATAGAAATGGAGGCGATGGCGACGCCCAAGGGGGAATCGGCCGCCTTCACCTTCACCCCCTCCGGCCAGAACGCCTATATCGTGACGAGCTATATCCGCAGCAGGGCGATCGTCACGGATGTGTCGTCCAAGCTCGATCTGCGCGCGATCTATCGCCGGCCGGAAGCCGATTTCTGGGCGCGCCTGCGCCGCGACGCCACGATCGACGCGCTGACCGACTATTGGCAATCCATGGTCGAGACAACGGTCGACGCCAATTCCAGCCTCGTCACCGTCAAGGTCCGCGCCTTCCGCAAGGGCGACGCGCTCGCGCTCGCTTCGGCGATCGTCGCGGCGAGTGAATCGCTGGTCAATCGCATCTCCGAACGCGCGCGGCGGGACGCCACCGCAATGGCGGAAAAGGATGTGCGCCGCGCTTTCGAATCGGTTCAGGCGGCGCTGGCCGATCTGCACAAGTTCCGCGACGAGTTCGGCGTGATCGATCCGAGCCTGACAGGCGGCGAGATCGTCGCGCTGCTGGCGCCGCTGGTCGCGCAGAAGATCAAGCTCGAAGGCGAGCTGTTCGTCGCCGGCCATGAATTGTCGGCGGACGCGCCGACGGTGCGCGTCCTGCGCGAGCAGCTCGAATCGGCCGAAAAGCAGATCAAGGAGCTGAAGGGACGCCTGACCTCCAGCGACGGGAAGAGCCCGTCGAGCTCTACAATGTCCGGGATTCTGGCGAAATTCGAGGAGCTCGAAGTTCGCAAGGCGCTCGCCGAACGCTTCTACGCGCTCTCCAAGGCCGATCACGACCGCGCGCTGTTGCGCGCCAACCGGCAGAGCATCTATCTCACCGTCTTCGTCCCGCCCGCGGAGCCGGAGATCGCGCGCTATCCGCACCGGGTGACCTATCCGGTGCTGATCTTTCTCGCCTTCGCCGTCGTGTGGAGCATTTTCGTCCTGCTTCTCGCGACGATCGAGGACCACCGGCTCTGAGCGGAAGGCCCGGCGACGCCGCGGCGGCCAGCGCCACAAAAGGCTTTACCCGGCGGCGGATTCGCAGGAATCTCGCCCCTCGCTTCGACGCGTTTTCGACGCCGAACCAGCGTCCGCTGCGGCCGGAAACGCTCTCGACGCACGAAAGGAGAGGTCGGCGATCGATGGCGACGATGGACGGCGATTTCTGGGTCTTCGGCTATGGTTCGCTGATGTGGCGGCCGGGTTTCGAATTTCTCGAGAGCGGCCTCGCCTGGGTGCATGGCTATCACCGCTCGCTCTGCGTCTTCTCCCATGTCCATCGCGGAACGCGAGAGCGTCCCGGCCTCGTGCTCGGCCTCGACTATGGCGGCTCCTGTCTCGGCGTCGCCTTTCGCGTCCGCGGCGCGGCGCGCGAGGAGACGATCGCCTATCTTCGCGCCCGCGAATTGGTGACCTCGGTCTATGTCGAGCGCAATGTGGGGCTACGCTTCGCCGAGGGCGGCTCGGCCCGCGCGCTCGCTTTCATCGTCGACCGCGCCCATGAGCAATATGCCGGACGCCTGTCGATCGACGAGATGACCCGGCTCGTCGAAGGCGGAGTCGGCGCCTCGGGCGACAATCCCTCCTACGTCCGCAACACGCACGCGCATCTCCAGCAGCTCGACATTCACGATCCGGCGCTCGCCGAAATCGTGCGCCGGCTCGCCGCGCGCGAGGCGCCGCTCGCCGAGAGCGCCTGACGCCTCAGTTCAGCAAGGCGCGCGCGAGGTGGCGCGCGACCTCTCCCGGCAGCGCGCAAAAGCGCACATGCCATTCGTTCACGCCGAGCGCGCCCGCGGCGACGCGCGCGAGCCGACCGCTCTTCGTGTCGAAATCCTCGCTGACGAGCACGCAGACCGGCCGGCGTTCCGCCCCCTCCCGCGCGACCCCGATGACGACGGCGCGCGCGAATCGCGCCACCAGCGCCTCTTCCTCGGCCGAAAATATCGTGCACACATAGCTTTCGTCGCGGCCGGCGCGCCAGGAATAGAAGCGCTCGCGCAGCGGCGTGGAATGCAGCGCGGCCAATCCCCGCCCGCGAATGGGCGACGCCTCCGCCCTCCCCGGCTTCGCCTCTCGGCGCTCGACCCGATCGACGACGAACATGACGACCTCACCTAATCAAGAACTGGAACAAAATTAGAACATAAAAAGAACTTTTGTCAAACTCTCCGAGCGCGCGCGATCTACGCCGCTGCGGAGCCTCCCTCGGTGCGCAGCCAGGCGGCGCCGCAGGCGCGCGCCAATTCGCGCACGCGCAGAATATAGCTCTGCCGCTCGGTGACGGAGATCACGCCGCGCGCATCCAGAAGATTGAAGGCGTGGCTGGCCTTTATGCATTGGTCATAGGCCGGCAGCGCCATCAGATGGCGCTCGCCCTCGCCTCTGTCGCCGAAGGCGAGCAGCTTGCGGCATTCGGACTCGGCGGCGCGGAAATCGGAGAACAGCTTCTCCGTATCGGCGGCCTCGAAATTATGCCGCGAATATTCCTGCTCGGCCTGCAGGAACACATCGGCATAAGTGACCTTGTCCTCTTCGCCGCCGTTGAAATTGAGCTCCATGATCGAATCGACGCCCTGCAGATAGCAGGCGAGCCGCTCGAGCCCATAGGTCAGCTCGCCGGCGACGGGCGCGCAATCGAAGCCCGCCACCTGCTGAAAATAGGTGAATTGCGAGATTTCCATGCCATCGCACCAGCATTCCCAGCCCAACCCCCAGGCGCCGAGAGTGGGGCTCTCCCAATCATCCTCGACGAAGCGAATGTCGTGCAGCCTGGTGTCGACGCCGATCGCCTCCAGCGAGGCGAGATAGAGCGATTGCAAATCCGGCGGCGAGGGCTTCAGAATCACCTGATATTGATAGAAGTGCTGGAGCCGATTGGGGTTTTCGCCATAGCGTCCGTCCTTGGGGCGCCGGCTCGGCTGCACATAGGCGGCCTTCCAAGGCTTGGGGCCGAGCGCCCGCAGAGTGGTGGCGGGGTGAAACGTGCCCGCGCCCATCTCCATATCGTAGGGCTGCAAAATGACGCAGCCCTGCGCCGCCCAGAAATTTTGCAGGGTCAGAATGAGTCCCTGGAACGAGCGGGCGGGAGAAAGTCGGTCTGGCGCGGTCATTTGCATCGATCCTCATGCTGCGGCCGGCAGGCTAGTCGCCGCGCGCGCGCCGGTCAACGCGGCGAGGCGCCCGCAAAAAAGCCGCGCGCCCCCCGACGTCCCGCGCTATTGTCCCGCCGCCGGCGAACATGAAGGAGTGCAGGGGCTGGAATGAGGGGGCGAGACATCGTCTTGGCGATCGGCGGGGCGGCGACGGCAATTTGGATCGAAGGGGCGAGGCCAGCGCAGGCGCACGCCGTCCTCTCGGAATCGACGCCGCGGGAGGCGCAGACCATCTCCGGCCCCGATCTCGAGGTGGCGCTGCGATTCAACTGCCGCATCGACGCGCGCCGCTCGCGGCTGCTCTTGATCACGCCGGACATGCACGGGACCGTGCTTCCGCTGCTGGAGGCGGAGGCCGCGGACGAAATGCGCGCTGCGCTCCGCGACTTGCGCCCGGGAGCCTATCGGCTGCATTGGCAGGTGCTGAGCGTCGACGGGCACATCACCCGCGGCGACGTCTCCTTTCGCGTCGGCCGTTGAGCCATGCAGCAATTCATCGAAATCTACGGCTTTCTGAGCGTCATATTGCGCGGCTCCATTTCAGGAGCGCTGTCGCTCGCCGTCGGCGGCGTCGCATTTCTTCTGCTCGTCGCCCGCCCGCTGGCGCCGCTGCTCGGCGCGGCGGCGGAGCCGATCGCCGCACGCGCCCGCGCCATCGTCTTCTGGAGCGCGATCGCGCTCGCTCTCCTCATCGCCCTCGACGCGGCCACGCTCGCCACAATGCTGGTCGGCGCGCTGGAACTCTCATTCGCCGATGCGCTGACCGCCGATGCGGTGAGGTCCGACGCCCTCGCGGCCGCGCCCGCCCTCGCGCTCGCTTTCGCCATTCGCGGGCCGGCGATTGCGCCCCTGCCCCTCGCCATCTTTGCCGCCGCGCTCGTTTGCGCGCGGCTCGGCGCCACTCATGCGGTGAGCCGGCTCGACAATCCGCCCGGCCTCATAGCCGCCGAGCTCGCGCATCTGACCGGCGTCGCTCTGTGGATCGGCGGCATTCCCTATTTTCTCATCGCGCTCGCGCGCGCTCCGGAGGGCGCGGCGCAGCGCGCCATCGGCCTGCGCTTCTCGCATCTCTCGATCGTCGCCGTGACGATGATCGCCGCCGGCGGCGTCGCAATGTCGGCCGTCTATATCGGCGCGGTCGAAAATTTCTATGGCGCCGCCTATGGCGTCATGGTCGGCGCCAAGGCCATTCTCTTCGCCGGCCTGCTGTCGCTCGGCGCGCTCAATTTCTTCGCCGTCCGCCGCCAGCCGACCGATCCGCGCGCCTTCGCGCGGCTGCGCCGTTTCGCGGAAGTGGAGATCGGAATCGGCTGGACGATCGTTTTCGCCGCCGCATCGCTCTCCTCGCTGCCGCCGGCCGTCGATCTCGCGCGCGATTGGGTGAGCCTCGCCGAGATCGTCGAGCGGCTGACGCCGCAATGGCCGCCGCGGCTCGAGAGCCCGGACCATTCCACCCTATCCGTTTCGCTGCCGCCGATCCAGACCGCGCGCGCCGACAAGGCGACGCCGACGGAGACGAGCGACGCCGTCACGGCCTCCATAGCGGCGCAGCGCAACGCCGAGGACATCGCCTGGTCGGAATATAATCACCACATCGCCGGCCTGTTCGTGACGGCCATGGGGCTGCTGGCGCTGCTCGAGCATTGGCGGCGCCTGTCGCCTGTCGCGCGCCATTGGCCCATGTTGATGCTCGGCCTCGCCGGCTTCCTCTTTTTGCGCGCGGACGAAGCCGTCTGGCCGCTCGGCCAGCTCGGCCTCATCGAGAGCCTGCGCGACCCCGAGATCGCGCAGCATCGCATTTTCCTCGCGCTCATCATCGGCTTTGGAATCTTCGAATGGCGGGTGCGGACGCAGCGAGTGAAGGCGCAATGGGCGCCCCTCGCCTTTCCGCTCATCACCGGCGTCGGCGGCGCGCTGCTGCTGGCCCATTCGCACGGTCTCTCGAATATCCGCGAGGAATTTCTCATCGAGGTCACACATACGCCGCTGGCGCTGGTCGGCCTCCTCGCCTCTTCCGCCCGCTGGCTGGAGATTCGCCTCGACGGCCCGGGCGCGCGCATCGCGGGAATCGTCTGGCCGATCGCCTTCACTTTTGCGGGGCTGATGCTGCTCGCCTATCGGGAGGCATGATTCGACTTCATGCACAATGTTCATGAGCGCATGAAAATTCTGCATTTCAGACGCTTCTAGCCCGCGCCTTAGAAATCCCGACGGCGAAGAGCCCAATGGGAGGAACATATGACGATTCTCGCGGAAGTCTTGGCGGCGAACGACAAATATGTCGCCGATTTCGGAGACAAGGCGCAGCTCGCTCTGCCGCCGGCGCGGCGTTTCGCGATACTGACCTGCATGGACGCGCGCCTCGACCCGGCCAAATACGCCGGCCTTTCGGAAGGCGACGCGCATGTGATCCGCAACGCCGGCGGACGCGCCTCCGACGATGCGATCCGCTCGCTGATCATTTCGCACAAGCTGCTCGGCACGCTCGAATGGTTCGTGATCCACCATTCCGATTGCGGCATGGAGCTGTTCTGCGACGAGGTGATGGCCGATCTGCTCGACGACAGCTTGGCGACGGCGGCCTTCGATGGAACGGCCTGGTCCAATCCGCAGCATGGCGGCGGCTGCACGGCGGGCCATTTCGTGAAATGGCTCACCATCGAGTCGCAGGAGGAGAGCGTCTACCAGGATGTGAAGCGCGTCCGCGAGCATCCGCTGACGCCGAAGAATATTCCCATCTACGGCTTCATCTATGATGTGAAGAGCGGGAAGCTGATCGACGTCCCCAAGGCGACCGAGGCCGGCCGCGCCGCCGCCTGACGAGACGAAACGCATGACGATCGGCCGCTTCGCGCGCGCATCGCGCGCAGCGGTCGGCCGGAAAGCTATCACCGAAAGATCAGCCGATCTCGATATCGAGGCCGAGGTCGAGCGTGCGCGCCGAATGGGTGAGCGCGCCGACGGAAATGAGATCGACGCCCGTCTCGGCTATTGTCGCGATCGTCTCCAGCGTAACGCCGCCGGAGGCTTCTACACGCATTTTGTCGCCGATCAGCGCCACCGCGGCGCGCAAAACATCCGGCGGCATATTGTCGAGCAGCACGATGTCGGCGCCTTCGGCGAGGACTTCGCGCAATTGCGCGAGCGTATCCACCTCTATCTCGATCTTCACAATATGGCCGGCGAAGGCCTTGGCCGCGCGCAGAGCGGGGCCGACGCCGCCGGCGACGGCGATGTGATTGTCCTTGATAAGAATCGCATCGTCGAGGCCGAAGCGGTGATTGGCGCCGCCGCCGCAGCGCACCGCATATTTCTCGAATGCGCGCAGCAGCGGCGTCGTCTTGCGCGTGTCGCAGACCTTCGCTTTCGTATGCGCGATTTTCTCGGCGTAGCGCGCCGTGAGCGTGGCGATTCCGCAGAGCCGGCCGAGGAAATTCAAGGCGACGCGCTCCGCCGAGAGGATGGCGCGCGCCGGCCCTTCGATCCGCGCGATGATCCCGCTTTCGCCGATATGCGCGCCATCTTGCGTCGCGGGCGTGAACATCACGGAAGGATCGACGAGGCGAAAGGCCGTCGAGGCCACGGCGAGGCCCGCGACGACGCCCGCTTCGCGCGCGGCGATGACGGCGCGGGCGTTGGCGGTCTCTGGAATCGTCGCCTGAGTGGTGATGTCGCCGGCGCGGCCGAAATCCTCGGCGAGAGCGGCGCGCACGACATCTTCGACATGAGGGGCGGGAAGGGTCCAGGGAGCTGTCATCGCGGCGTCCCCATAGAAGCGAGCCTGAAGGCTCGCGGTCCAGAGCGCGCGCCTTCAGGCTCGCATCGACGGCGCTGAGACCAGATCATTTCAGCGCCTCCGCGGCGATGGCGCGCGCTTGCGCCTCGGTCATATAGGAGCGATCCGCGAGCGCGTCCTCGGCGCGCGGAAAGTCCGAGCGGAAATGCGCGCCGCGGCTCTCGCGCCGCGCCAGCGCCGCGCTCGTCACCAGCAGCGCGGTCAGCGCCATATTGCGCAATTCGACGTTTGTCGTCGCCGCCTCTATGCGCAAGATCGCCGCCGCCGCGCGCGTGAGCCCGGCGCGGTCGCGAATGACGCCGACGTCGCGCGCCATCACATGGCGCAGCTCATCGACGAGGTCTTGTCGCGGGGCGGCCGCTTCATCGCGCGCGGAGGGCGGAACCGCGGCTTCTTCCTGCGTCGCGGGAATATGAGCGGCGATGCGCGCCGCGAACACCACCGCCTCGAGCAGGGAATTGGAGGCGAGGCGATTGGCGCCATGCACGCCGGTCGAAGCCACTTCCCCCGCCGCCCATAGGCCGGCGAGCGCGGTTCGCCCCTGCGCGTCGGTGGCGACGCCGCCCATGTGATAATGCGCGGCGGGCGCGATCGGAATCGGTTCCGTCACGGGATCGACGCCGCCGGCCATGCAGCTCGCATAGACGGTCGGAAAGCGCGTCGGGAACTCCGCGCCGACGGCGGCGCGCGAGTCGAGAAAAGCGCCCCGCCCTGCGGCGACGGAGGCGAAGACGCCGCGCGCGACGATATCGCGCGGCGCGAGTTCGGCGCCCGGATCGATATCGGCCATGAAGCGATGGCCAAAGCGATCGACGATGATCGCGCCTTCGCCGCGCAGCGATTCCGTCGCCAGCGGCGCCGGATCGACGCCTATGTCGATCGCGGTCGGATGAAACTGCACGAACTCCGCATCGGCGATGATCGCGCCGGCGCGCGCCGCCATTGCGAGGCCGAGGCCGCGCGCCTCTTTCGGATTGGTGGTGACGCGATAGAGATGTCCGATTCCACCCGTGGCCAGCACTGTCGCGTGCGAGAGAAAATCGCGCAGCAGCCCATCGCGGCCGCGCGCGCGCAGGCCGATGACGCCGCCGTCACGGGTCAGCAATTCTTGCGCGGAAAAGCCTTCCAACAATTCGATCGAGGGCGTCGCGCGAACGGCGGCGACGAGCGTCTCCATTATGGCGCGACCGGCCGTGTCGCCCTTCACGCGCACGACGCGGCGCTCCGAATGCGCGGCCTCGCGCGAGGGCGTGAATTTGCCGCCGGCGCGATCGAAGGGCACGCCATAGGAGAGAAGATCTTCGATACGCGCGCGGGCTTCGCGCGCCATGCCCAGCGCCACACGGGCGTCGACGATTCCTGCGCCGGCCTTCAGCGTGTCCTCGGCGTGACGCTCCGGCGAATCCGTGTCGAGCACGGCCGCGGCGACGCCGCCCTGCGCCCAGAAGGAGGCGGCCCCTTCATCGATCGAGCCCGGCGTCAGCACGACGACGCGGCGCGGCGCCAGCTTCAATGCGCAGAACAAGCCCGCGAGGCCGCCGCCGACGATGAGGATGGGCGCAGGCATGGCGTTAATCGATCGCTACGGCTGCGAGCTTGGCGAGCGCCTCGCTCTCCTTGGCGATGGCCGCAGCGACCAGCGCGCGCGTGCGCTCCGGCAAAGGCAGGGCGAGAGCGGCGCCATGGCCCTTGGGCGACATTTTACAGAGCGTCTTGCCGAGGATGTCGACGATCTTCTCATCGTCGTAATCTTTGTATTTCTCGTGAAAGTCGTCGAAATAATGCTCGAGGAAGACGATCGCCGCGACATTCTCCAGCGCCTGGGAGTCGCGATCCTTCTTCAGCTTCTCCTTGCGGATGATCGCGCCGACGTGGTCGATCTCGTCTTCCGCATAGCCCTGCGCGCTCATGAGCTCGCCGGCGAGGCGGGCGTGATGGGCGCGGCACTCCTTGCGCCAGTCGTTGTAGCCATGGCGGCCGAGCGGGAAATTCTCGCGCGGAATGTCCCAGCGGCGCAAATGCTGCGCGCGGGTCGCGATTTGCAGCAACTCCGAAGCCTCGGGATAGAGCGCGGCAAGGCGCGCCGTCATGCGCTCGGCATAGACGATCTCGAAAGCGCGCTCGGCGCCGTCGGTCGTCACTCTGCGCGGATCGTCGGCATTGGCGGCGTCGATCGCTGCGATCAGAGCCTCGTATCGCGCCGTCATGGCCGCGCTCCTTGAAAAATCCTTCTCCCGCCCGCGGGAGAAGGGAGTCCGTCAACCCAGATCGATCATCCGCTGCACGGCGACGCGCGCGCGCGCGGCGATCAGCGGATCGACCGTCACCTCTTCGCGAATATGCACCAGCGCGTCGAGAATCTTCGGCAGCGTGATGCGCTTCATATGCGGGCAGAAATTGCAGGGGCGGATGAACTCGGTTCCGGTCGTCTCCGCCGCGACATTGTCGGCCATGGAGCATTCGGTCACGAGCAGCACGCGCGCCGGCTTTTTGGCGCGCACATAATCGATCATCGCCGCCGTCGAGCCGGCGAAATCGGATATTTCCACCACCTCGCGCGGACATTCGGGATGGGCGATGATCTTCACGCCCGGATGATCGGCGCGATAGCTCTCGAGCTCTTCGACGGTGAAGCGTTCATGCACCTCGCAGGCGCCGCGCCAGGCGATGATCTTCACCTTGGTCTGCGCGGCGACATTCTCGGCGAGATAGCGATCCGGCAGCATGATGACGCGATCGGAGCCGAGGCTCTCCACAACTTTCAGCGCGTTGGAAGAAGTGCAGCAAATATCGACCTCCGCCTTCACATCGGCGGAAGTGTTGACATAAGCGACGATCGGCACGCCCGGATATTCGGCGCGCAGCGCGCGCACGTCGGCGGCGGTGATGGAGGCGGCGAGCGAGCAGCCGGCCTCGAGATCGGGCGTCAGCACGACTTTCTCGGGGCTCAGAATCTTGGAGGTCTCGGCCATGAAATGCACGCCGCCCTGCACGATGATCTCGGCGTCGGAGGTGGCCGCGAGCTTGGCGAGCTGCAGGCTGTCGCCGACGAAATCGGCGACGCAATGATAGATTTCCGGCGTCTGGTAGTTGTGGGCGAGGATGACGGCGTTGCGTTCCCGCTTCAGCTCGTTGATCGCCTTCACATAGGGCGCATGATAGGCCCATTCGATCGCCGGCATGACCTTGGCGACGCGCTCATAGAGATGGGCGGTCGCGGCCTCGACCTCTCTGTTCCAGGCGAGATTGGGCATGGGCAGCACGGGAAAGCGCTGCGCCGCGCCCTCGAGCGCGCCCAAAGCATGAGCGGGCGCTCGCTCTTTGTCGCCTGTCTGGAACGGGATGCCCATTGGCTTCCTCCGAACTCACTTATGCTCAATTGGAGCATAAGAGGGCCAATCAAAAACTCCACCGGGCGCTCCCGACAGAGAATGGTTTTCAGCTTAGAAGCGATGTGACGTTTCGGCAACCCTTGGCCGATTCGTCCCATCGCCGATATATGCTCGTAATGAGTATATGCCCAATGCGCGCCCAGAAACAAGAGCCTCGCATCGCGGCGCTGCGCGGCCGAAACGCTCTCGTCTAAGACGCGGCCAGAAAATCGGCCGTCGCCTCTTCGAAGCGCCGTTCGAAATGCGCGAAGCGGAAATGATCGCGCCATCTGGCGTAGCCCGCCATGCCGAACTGCTGCGCGAGGTCGGGATCACGCAGCAGCTCGATGAGAGCGTCGGCGATCTCGCTCGGCGAATCTCGCGAAATATTGAAACCCGTCTCGCCGTCTATGTTGATTTCCTGCCCAGCGTCCTCACGCGAGGCGATGACGGGAAGCCCGCGCCGCATGGCCTCGATGTAGACGAGCCCGAAACCCTCGGCGAATCCGGGCATCGCGAAAATCGTCGCGGAACGCCATAGCTCGTCGATCTTGTCGGCCGGCACAAAATCGATGATTTCGATCGATCGCGCCGCTCGAGACGCTCGCGCCAGCGCGCGCACGCGCTCCGCGGCTTCTCCTCCGCCGGCGAAAACGAGCCGGGCGCCGGGAACGGCTGCGGCGACCTTCGGCCAAATCGAGATCAGAATGTCATGTCCTTTGGCCAGCAGATTATCCATGCGCCCGAGCAGAAGGACGGTCGGCCTCCCCTCGGACGGCCCCACGAAATCCGGCCTTTCGTCGCTCGTGGTCGCGAGCCGGCACAATCGCACCGCTTTCGAGCGGTCGAGCATCCGATACGCCCGCTCCATCGTGTAGACGCTGTTCACGAGCACGATATCGGCCCGCGCTATAGCCTCTTCGTAATCGCGCCTCGGCTCGCCCCAGACCTCCCATCCATGCGCCCATACCGCATATGGACGGGCGGGCAATCTCACGAATTGCCGAGCGCGCGCCGTTCCCGCGAAATCATAGAATATGTGCGTCGCGCGCCGCGCCTGCATCGCGAGGTCGAAAACAAAACGCGCGCGACTTCCACGAAAGCCGCGGACAGGCGTCGCGCCGATGCGAAAATCCGCCTTTTCCATGCAGGCCAGCGCGGAGACGTCATGCCTTCCGCAAAGCGCCTGCATCGTCAATCGCGCGACTTCGCAAATGCCGCCGCGTCCTTCGTCGAGAAATTGCGAACAGAGGAGAATCGACGGCGCGCGGCCTCTCACGACCGCTTCCGCGCTGCGGCGAACAGCAAGGCGCCGCGCTGGCGCGCCAGCTCGCGCTGCTTCGCGTTCGAGATGAACAATCGCGCTATCGGCCGCAGCTGTCTCGGCAGCGGAATGGCGTCGGCCTCCTGTCCGAAGGTCTCGATGTCGACATGCTCGAAGAAGGTATAGAGCAGATCGGCGAGCAAATCCTTGGAATAGAAGCGGGCGGTGAATCCGTCGCTCGACCGCCAGAGCTCTTCGTCGACGGATGATCCAGACCAGAATTTCAAGCTGTAGCGCATCATCATCGTCAGATAGGCCGACATGCCGCCGAGATTATAGACCATCAGCTTGACGCTGCCGCCCGGCTTCAATACGCGCTCGATTTCTCGAACGATGCGCCCCGTTCTGGACGAGTGATGGATGACGCCCCACGACCATACGAGATCGAAACTATCGTCGGGAAAAGCGAGCGCTTCCGCGTCCATCTCGAAGATGTCGGCGTTGAGCCCTTTCACGGCGAATCTCGCGCGCGTCGCCTCGACCGAAGTGGGCGAAATGTCCACCGTCGTCAAAACCGCCCCTGCCCTCGAAAGCAATTCCGCATGAAAGCCCATGCCGCAGCCGATCTCGAGGACGCGCTTGCCCTCGAGCGAGGACGTTTCCATCAATTCATAGAATGGATTCTCTTGCGCCGAAAAAAGCCTCGCTCCGGCGAGAAATCGCCGATCGATCTCGTCGAACCATTGCCGGCTGAATTTTTCCAGCCGCACCCGGTCCTTCCAGTCGTAGCTCATCGTGTTGGACGTCCACCATTTCTTGTTTCCCTGCTGGACGTCGGGCGCGGCGAGAGCGTCGATGCGCTTCTCGGCATAGACCATCGGATCCCCCAGTCCTAAAAAGCTGCGTTCGCGAAAGGAGCGCTCGAGCTTCTCCATGATGGAGAAAGCTCCTTTCCATGGTTAATTCGCCACGCTATCGGCCGCAATGCGCGAATCTCCCCATGCGGAAAAAGACCCATTGCCCTCTCGCGCATCGGCGGCGCCTAGGTGAGCGACGGGACTGGTCGCTGCGGCGACGAACCGCTATCGTTTCACCATTCGTCAACCAATTGCTCCGCGAGAAGCGCCGACCGGGCGGATGCGACGAGCGATTCAACCAGGGAGCGCGCATCGCCCTTTCGCGGGAGGCGCGCGTCGATCCATGGCTCATTGCAGAGTTTGCGGTTCCGCCAAAGCGAGATTCGCGTTTCATCGGCAGGGCAGACGCTATTGGAAATGCGACGAGTGCCATTCGGTCACGGCGGATATGACGGCCGAGCAATATCTCGCGCTGGCTCCTTCCTATGATCTCGGCTCATGGATCGAATCCGCCGATCTGCGATCGGCTCGGCGCACTCTCGGCGTGGAGGAAAAGATCGCGGTCCTCAGGCGCCATGCGCCGCCGAATTGTGAAAAAATTCGTATGCTCGACATCGGCTGCGGAGCCGGCGGATATCTGCTGGCCGCGAAGGAATTGGGGTGGGAGGCGATCGGCGTCGACCCCAGCGAGCCGCACTCTCGCATCGGCCGCTCACTCGGTCTCGACATTCGCGTCGCGCCATTCAATTCGGCCGATTGCCAGGACGCGGGTTTCGATCTGGTGATGCTCAGCCATGTGATCGAGCATATTTACGACCAGCGGGCGTTTGTCTCCGACGTCCTGCGCGTTCTTCGGCCGGGCGGCGTTCTGCTGATGATCACCCCCAACGCCGCGAGTCTCGCGAGCCGAATCAGCGGCCGCTTCTGGCCGATGTTCAAGCCGGTCGATCATGTGAGCATGATCACGCCTTCGGCCCTTCGCTTCATTGCGCCGTCCGACGCCAATTGCAGATGGCGGACGACCGAGTATGAGAGCGAGGTGTTGACGACGTTCATGGTCGCCGTCCGCGACTGTCTGCGCGAGCTGCGGCGCTCCGGGTCCGACACGGCGGCGGAGCCGGCCTATGGCGGCGCTCCGTCGGAAGCGCCAGATCTTGCCGGGCGCCTGCTTCGCAGCGCGAAGGAGAAGGCGATCGCGCTCCTCTCCTGGCCCTTGCATCTCCTGGCCAAGGGGCTGCGGCGGCAAGCCTGTCTCGTCGTCGAGATCGAGAAAGCTCGAATGTGAGACCGCGCGCCCAGCGGAGTGGGCCGCGGTCTCGGGCTCTCGGCCGGAAGCGCGCTAGCGGGCGAAGACGGCGCCCTTTCGCTTCAGATAATTGCGGTCGACATAGCCGGACTTGCCCTCATAGGCGACCTTGCACCAATTGGTCATCCATCCCTTCTGGCAGCCGGAGGAGACGACCTTTCGGCCCGCAGGAATTTTGGCGACCACCTTCCAGCTCTCGCCGGGGCCCGAGCGAACGGCGGTCGTGTCGCGGGTGACGAGCGGGGCGACGATGACATTCTTCATCGTCGGCTCCAGCGTGTTGGCGGCGACGAAGCCGCGCTTGCCCTTGTAACGAATCTGGTACCAGTCGTGTTTCCAGCCCGGCCCGCAATTGTCGAGCCTGATTTTGGCGCCGGCCGGGATTTGCGCGATGACCGGCCAGCGCGCGCCGGGGCCGGAGCGCATATTGGAGAAATCCGTGGCGACGCGGGGAGCCGCCATGGCCGTGGCGGCGCAAAGCGAGAAAGCCGCCGCGAGGAGCGGCGAGCCGAGCCGAAGTTGCATTGACGATCTCCTGTTTCGCGAAGAATTGCGGGAAAGAAACGCTCCATCTCGGGCAATTCTTGAACTCTTTTTCATCCTCTTTGGTTCCGCCGTCGCTTTCGAGCGATCCTGTCCAGGATTTCTCAACCATGAGGGCGCGAGGCTGGCCAGCGCGCGAGAAACTGCTATAGACGACGGCCATGCTGCAAAAACCGCATCCCGTCTTTCCGCATCGCCATCTTCTCGGCATAGAGGGGCTGTCGCGCATCGACATCGTCACTCTGCTCGACATGGCCGAGGAGGCGATCGAGGTCTCCCGCCAGGTGGAGAAGAAGCGCGCCACGCTGCGCGGCCGCACCCAGGTCAATCTCTTCTACGAATCCTCGACCCGCACGCAGGCGTCTTTCGAGATCGCC
Organism: Methylosinus sp. RM1; assembly: GCF_011378635.1. NCBI lineage: Bacteria > Pseudomonadati > Pseudomonadota > Alphaproteobacteria > Hyphomicrobiales > Methylocystaceae > Methylosinus > Methylosinus sp. RM1. The sequence goes on along the minus strand of NZ_WOVC01000003.1, from coordinate 30,780 downwards.
GGCAAAAGGCTCGGCGCCGACGTCATGAACATGTCGGTCGCCAATTCGTCGGAGAAGAAGGGCGAGACGCTGCTCGACACGGCGATGACGCTCAACGCCATGCGGCCGGATATTCTGGTCGTGCGCCACGCCCGCGCCGGCGCGGTTCATCTGCTGGCGCGCAAGGTGGATTGCGCGGTGGTGAACGCCGGCGACGGCGCCCATGAACATCCGACGCAGGCGCTGCTGGACGCGCTGACGATCCGCCGCCACAAGGGCCGCATCGAAGGGCTCACGGTCGCGATCTGCGGCGATGTGCTGCATTCGCGCGTCGCCCGCTCCAATATTATTCTCCTGAGCGCGCTGGGCGCGCGGCTGCGCGCGGTCGGCCCCTCGACACTCGCGCCCGATTCGCTTTCGCGCCTCGGCGTCGAGGTCTTCCATGATATGCGCTCGGGTCTCGCCGGCGCGGACATAGTGATGATGCTGCGGCTGCAGCGCGAGCGCATGAACGGCGCCTTTGTGCCGAGCAGCCGCGAATATTTCCATTTCTTCGGCCTCGACGAGGAGAAGCTCGCCTATGCCGCGCCCGATGCTCTGGTGATGCATCCCGGCCCGATGAATCGCGGCGTCGAGATCGACTCGAGCGTGGCCGACGGCGCCCGCTCGCTCATAAGGGATCAGGTGGAAATGGGCGTCGCCGTGCGCATGGCGGTGCTGGAGGCGCTCGCGCAGCACCTGCCGAATGTGTAGTATGAGCCGATTTCGCAGATCGCAGAGGGGCGCCGGATGGTCTTTGTCGTTCGCCTGATTACATTGTTTTCCGAAGGGCTCTTGCAGCAATTCGTCAATGGCGTCGGCATCGCCGCCGCGATGGTCGCGCTCACCGCCGGCTTTTTTCGCCTCTCCTGGTGGAAAAGCGTGCTGATCCTCACCTTTATCTTCGGTTTCGGCGTCGAATATCTCTTCGAAGGCTGGATCAAATTCTCCGATAAGGCCGAAAGCGCCAGCGAGCGCTGGCCCTGGATGCTGCTGATCTATGTCTTCATCGTCTTCGTCGCTTATTGGACGGGGCGCTTCGGCCGGCGTCATCTGGAGCGCCGCGGCAAGGCCGCTCCGCAAAAGCCCCCTATCCGCTGAAAACGCCTCGCTCTCCCGCTCCCCGGCGGGAAGAGGGAGAGCGGCCGCGTCACATCTTGCAGTTGGCGGGGCTCGGCAGCAGCGAGAGCTCGGTCATCTCGCCGGTGAGCGCGAAATCGCCATAGTCGAGCTTCAGCGCGCGCGAGATGCCGTTCTCGTAGAGGTCGAAGGACAGAACATAGACCGGCTGCTCGTCGCGCTTGCCCGGCTCGAAATAGGAGATCGACACCGGCCAGCGCTTGAGCCCTTCCAGCTCCTTGATCTGCGCGGCCTTTTCGGTGACGGCGCCATTGCTCGGCTTGCCGATCACGCTCATCGTGTCGAAGACTTTCTCGCCGTCGCCGGAGCCGTCGAAAACCTTGGCCTCGAGAATGCGCTCCTCCGCGACCGCCGCGGCGAGGATATGGCGCAAATGCTCGGTAGGGAAGAGAGCGCCGCCGTCCAGCGAGACCGTCGACTGCTTGGGCCGGGCGAGATCGACCGAGAGCGGCGTTCCGATCTTCTTCTTGGCCTTGCCGTCTATGTCCTCGGCCTGGACATTGTCCAGCTTGGTCTCGATGCGGAAACGGAAATCCTTGCCGTCGCCCGCCTCGAAAGTGGCGGAGCGCATGTCGGAGAGGCGCGGCGGACCTTCCGCGGGCTGCAATTCGGTGATCTGGCGGAAATTCTGCACCCAGCCTTCGCACGAGGAGCCGGTGAAATCGAAGGCGATGCGGCCTCGCGCCGAGGTCGGAGCCTTGCTGCCCGTCGCCTGCGCCAGCGTCAGATCATAGACGGCGCGATGCGGCGCGAGCTGTGGCTGAGCGGCGACGGCCGCGATCGTGGCGGTCGTGTCGGTCTGCGCCGCATGAGCCGCGAGCGCGAGAAAGGAGGCGCAGGCGAGCGTCGCGCCGATAATCGCTTTTGGAGCCATGTGGGGTCTTTCTCCCTCTGTCGAGCTCGGTTTGGTTACGGGTCCGGCGTCTCCCGGCGCTTCGCGTCGACTTCGACAAGGGGAGCCGCCTCGCTTCGCTCCGGCTGTCGTCGCTGCGCGTTGCGCTCGCTCGACCAGTCTATCTCGGACGAACGAGATGTCGAGGCGAAGTCTCGCTCGACGCATTGCCTCCCGACCTTGGCCAAATTACGGTCGGGGACGAAGACGCGAGATCGCTCGAAGATCGACGAAAGGAAAGCGCAATGTCCGACACAGCGAAGACACCGCTCGAAAAGCTCGAGGCTCTAGGGCTCCCCCTCCCCACCCCGGCGGCGCCCGTCGCCAATTATGTTCCCTGGACGCGCTCCGGCAATCTCGTCTTCGTCTCGGGACAATTGCCGGTCGGCCCCGGCGGCGCGATCGATCCCGCGCATAAGGGCAAGCTCGGCGCATCGGTTGCGCTCGAGGCCGGCCAGGCGGCGGCGCGCGTCTGCGCGCTCAATCTTCTCGCCCAAGCCTCCGTCGCGGCGGGCGGCGATCTCGCCAAATTGCGCGTCTTGCGGCTCGGCGGCTTCGTCAACAGCGCCGGCGATTATGGGCAGATCCCGCAAGTGCTGAACGGCGCCTCCGATCTCGTCGCCGCCGTGCTCGGCGAGAATGGACGCCATGCGCGCTTCGCCGTCGGCGTCGCGCAGCTTCCGCTCGACGCGGCGGTGGAAGTGGACGGAACCTTCGAAATCGTGGAGTAGGCGATGACGCGCGGCGGCGGCGTTCCCTATCACTGGCTCACCGAGCATAAAATCGCGCATAGAGGTCTGCACGATCGCTCCAAAGGCATAGTCGAGAACTCGCTGTCGGCGGCGCGCGCCGCCGTCTGCGCCGGCTACGCCATAGAATGCGACGTGCAGGCGAGCGCCGACGGCGAGGTCGTCGTCTTCCACGACGAGACGTTGGAGCGTCTCACCGACGCGACGGGCCGTCTCGACGCGCTGAATCATTTCGAGATCGCCCGCCTCACCCTGCGCGGAACGCGAGAAGGCGTTCCGACGCTCCGTGATTTTCTCGCGACGATCGGCGGAAACGTCCCGCTGTTCATCGAGATCAAAAGCCGTTTCGACGGCGATCTCGCCCTCGCCCGCAGCGTCGCGGAAATCGTCGCGCATTATCGCGGCGTCGCCGCGATCGAAAGTTTCGATCCGGCGCCGATCGCGGAGCTGCGCGCGCATTTCGGCGCGCTGGGCATAGCGGGCGCGCCGCTCGGCGTCGTCGCGCAGGCGTCCTATGAGGGCGAGGATTGGCGCTTTCTCTCCGCCGCGCAGCGCGAGGAGCTCGCGCAATTCTCCCATGTCGAACGCACGCGGCCGGATTTTCTATCGTGGAATGTCCATGATCTGCCGCATGAGATTCCGCGCCGCTGCCGCGAGGACCTCGGCATTCCGGTGACGACATGGACCGTGCGCGGCGCGGAACAGGCGAAGACGGCGCTCACCTTCGCCGATCAGATCGTCTTCGAAGGCTTTGCGCCCTGAGCGGCCCCGTCCGACGCCGTCTTCCGTCATAAATCTATCGTCGAGCTCGCGCTAATATCGATCGTTAAATTTATTTGGAGCTCGAAATGATTATCGAATCGAAGTTCGACGACGCCGAATTGCGCGACCAGATCCGATCTGGACAGGCCGCCCCGCATCCGACGCCGGATCCCGCCCGTGTGGTCGACCAGATCGTGCATCGCGTGCGCGCCGGCGCGGGCGTCGATTTCGACGCCTATGAAGCGCTGATCGGCGCGAATGATCTCGTCGAGATCAATTATCTCGAACGCGGCCTCATGGCTGCGCGCGCCGTGTGCCGCATCAACGCCCCGGCCCTCGTCGGCAATGGGAGCGAATGGGGAACGGGCTTTCTGATCGGCCCGCGCCTGCTGCTGACCAATAATCACGTATTGCCCACGCCGGAGGACGCGCTGCGCGCGACGATCGAGTTCGGTTACGAGCTCGACGGCTCGGGCCGGCTGCGCCGCAGCACCCGCTTCGCCCTGTCGCCGCAGGACGGCTTCATCACCAGTCGGAGGGATCGTCTCGACTATACGATCGTCGTCGTCGCCGAGCGAAGCGAGGACGGCGCCGCGCTCGCCGATTTCGGCTATCTGCGTCTCGACGCGCGCACCGGCAAGATCGACACTGGCAATTACGTCACGATCATCCAGCATCCAGACGCGCGCACGAAGCGCATTTCGCTGCGAGAAAACAAGATCGTCAAATATGGCGACGAGAGAGATTCTTCGAAGGACGACTTCCTCTGGTATTCGTCGGACACCGCGCCCGGCTCCTCCGGCGCGCCCGTGTGCACGGACGCTTGGCAGGTCGTCTGCCTCCATCACGCCGGCGTGCCGGAGCGCCTGATCGTCGATGGCGTCGAGCATTGGACGCTCGCCGACGGATCGACCGCCCCGGCGACGGCGGCGCGGCGGCTCGCGGGCGAGAAGATCAAATGGATCGCCAATGAGGGCGTGCGCGTGTCCAAGCTGCTCGCCGACCTCGAGCAGCAGGTCAAATCCTCTGCGACGCCGCACTCGACGCTGATTGGAGACCTGCTCGCCGACGCATCCGGCGTTGCGCCCTTTCCTGGCGCGCAGCCCTTGCAGAGCATCGTCGGCCCGCCGATCATCGGCGCCCCGGCGATCCTCGTCGCGCAATCGGCCGCGCTGGAAGCGGCGCGCGCTCCGAAGCGGCGCACGCATCCGGCCAATTATTTCGACGGCCGAAAAGGCTATGATCCGAATTTCCTCCCCGTGGCCGCGCCCTTGCCGACGCTCGGCCCCAATGCGCTGCGCTTCGGCAGTCCGGCCAAGATCGCCGGCGCGTCGGACGACGTGCTGCGCTATCTGCACTTTTCGGTGGTCTTCAACGGCGATCCCAAGCGTAAGCTGGCCTTCTTCACCGCCGTCAACATAGACGGCGCCAAATGGGTCAATCTCGATCGCGGCGCCGACGCCTGGTACTATGACCCGCGCCTGCCCGAGGAATTGCAGATCGGCGACGAGCTCTATGGCAACGAGCCCGTGCCGGGGAAGAACTACTTCGACCGCGGCCATCTGGTGCGCCGGCTGGACCCGGTCTGGGGCGCGATTCGCGAAGCCAAGCAGGCGAACGACGACACCTTCCACTGGACCAATTGCTCGCCCCAATATTGGGGCTTCAATCAAGGCGCCGACCTCTGGCAGGGTCTCGAGAATTTCATTCTCTACAATACCGACGAGGAAGATATCCGCGCCAGCGTCTTCACCGGCCCCCTGTTCCGATCCGACGACGAAGAGCATCGCGGCGTGCTGATCCCGCAGTTCTTCTGGAAAATCGTCATTGTCGCCGACCGCAGGGGCACGCTCTACTCGAGCGCCTATATCGTCAGCCAGCAGGACTATGCTCTGAACATTCCTTTCGAGCAGCTGCCGGTAGGCCCGAACAGCTCGGAGCCCGGCCAGAACTTTCAGGTTCCGGTGACGAAAATCGAAGCGGAGACGGGACTGCGTTTCCCGGATGTGGTGAGAAGCGCCGACGTCTTCACCGGCCCGGTCGCCGGACGACGGCTGCGCACGCTGGCCGACGTGCAGCATCCGAGACGCTGACCGCGTCTCGGATGCTGCGGAGCATTCAAGGCGTCGAAGGCGCGGTGACCGCTGTCGACACATGCGCGGCGAGCGCGTCGCGCAGCGCCTGCTCCTTATTGTGATCGAGCGAGGTCTTGAGCACGATGCCGCCGGTGCCCTTCACCGCATCGAGCAGCTTGTCGGCCGTCAGCTTGCGGATCAGCACGAAGAGAGCGGCATTGCCGGGCTGAAGCGTCTCCGAGAGCTGCTTCATGAAAGCGTCGTTGATGCCGTAATCGGTGAGCGCGCCGCTGAGCGCGCCCGCGCCCGCGCCGATCGCCGCGCCGAGCAGCGGATTGAGGAAGATGAGCCCGATCAGCGCGCCCCAAAAGGTGCCGCTCACGGCGCCGGCCGCGGTGGTGTTGAGGAGCTGGTTCAGCTTCACATGGCCGCTCGGCTCCTTCACCGCGATCACGGCGTCGCTGATCTCGATCACATATTCCTTCTGCAGCTCGAACAGCTTCTGCCGAATGTCCTCGGCCTTGGCTTCTGTCGGATAGACGATGACAACGAGATCGGACATGAAAGCTCTCCTCTTGTCGGTAGACGCGCATCCTCATTGAAGCGCGTGAACGTGTCGTTGCGACGACCGTGCGAATGCGAGACGACGATGCGCACTCCGCCGTCACCCGGCGAAACGCGCGAATGCGCGCATCGTTTCCGCTTCTCTCTATCTAGGGAGCTAGGGCTGAATCGAAACCAGCCGGCGCCAAGCCGCCGGCAGGCGATCGATAATATCGTCCGCGATGAGGCCGGCGCCGAAATCATCCGCCGCGGCGGCGTGCATCCACACGGCGCAGGAGGCGGCGGCGAAAGGCTCCATGCCTTGCGCCAGCAGACCCGCGACAATGCCGGTGAGAACGTCGCCGGAGCCGGCTGTGGCGAGCCAGGGCGAAGCCTCCGCCAATATGGAGGCGCGCCCGTCCGGCGCGGCGACGACAGTGTCCGGCCCTTTGAAAATCACGGTGGCGCCGATATCGCGCGCGGCGTCGCGCGTGCGTTCGAGCTTGGAGATGGGCGCGCCGCTGATCGTGCGCTCCCAGCGCTGGCCGTGAAAGAGCCGCGCGAACTCGCCGCCATGCGGCGTCAGCACGACCGGGCCCGGCGCAGCGCGAATCGCCTCGCGCAGACGATCCGGCGCGAGCGCGAAGCTGGTCAGCGCATCGGCGTCGAGCACGGCCGCGCGGCGCTCCTTCGACGGCGCGAGCGCGGCCTCGACCAGAGCGCAGCTCGCCTCGCCGACGCCGAGCCCTGGCCCCAGCGCGACGACATTCTTGCGCTTGTCCTCGAGCAGAGCGGCAAGCCCGGCAGGCCCGTCGGCGACGCGCAGCATCACCGCGGTCAGCGCCGGCGCGTTGATGGCGAAAGCTTCCTGCGGCGTCGCCAGAGTGACGAGCCCGGCGCCGCCGCGCAGCGCCGCCAGCGCCGAGAGCCGCGCCGCGCCCGTATGCGAGGCGCCGCCCGAGACCACCACCGCATGGCCGCGCGCATATTTATGGCCCTCGACGCTCGGCAGGCGCAGAGCGTCGCGCCAGGCGGCGGGCTCGTTGACGAAGGTCTGCGGCTGGATCTTCTCCAGCACATTCGACCTTATGCCGATATGGGCGCAGGAGATGGTCCCGCAGCGCAGCCGGCCCGGCAGCAGCAGATGCCCGCATTTCAGCCGGAAGAAAGTGACCGTCGAATCGGCCTGCACGGCGACGCCGCGAATGGCGCCGCTGGTGCCGTCGACGCCGGACGGAATGTCGATGGCGATGATCTTCTGCTTGGTCTCCTCGCGCCAAGCGTTGAGGCGCAGGATCAGCTCCGCCGTCGGCCCGTCCAGATCACGCGCGAGACCGGTGCCGAACAAAGCGTCGATGACGAGATCGACGCCTTTGAAATCGCAAGTGGCGGCGTCCTCGACGCGGCCGTCCCAGCTCGCGGCGGCCAAGCGCGCGTCGCCATTGAGCGTGTCCGGCGGCGTGAGCGCGGCGACGCGCACCTTGAAGCGCTGGCTGCGCAATATGCGCGCAGCGACATAGCCGTCGCCGCCATTATTGCCCGGCCCGCACAGCACCAGCACGCGCCGTCCCGCCGTCTTCACCAGAAAGGCGGTGGCGGCCGCGGCTATGGCGGCGGCGGCCTTCTCCATCAGCGCCATGCCGGCGACGCCGCTCTCTATGGTGAGGCGGTCGGCGCGCGCCATTTGCGCTGTGGTCAAAAGTTCGGGCGGATAGGGTCCGAGCGGCATGGCGCGATGGTGGGCGAAACCGCCCCGCTCCGCAACGCCTTTTCCCCGCTACGGCGGAAACCCGCGCTTTTTTGACGCGTTTGCGCCAGCGGGGCGGCCGGGCGTCTCGCCTCGAGAGCGCGGCGCCCGAATCGGCGCCGCGCCGAGGCGAGGCTCAGGGCGCGCCTTGGGGCTGCACGTCGAAATGCAGCATCATGCCCATGTCCTCATGCTCCACCAGATGGCAATGATAGGGATAGACGCCGGTATAGCCGCGCGGGAAATGCACGAGCAGCTCGACCAGCTCGTTGGATTGGATCCGCACAGTATCGTGCCTTACGACGCCATCGAAATCGAGCCGCCGCTCTATGCGCGCGAAGACCGAGTTCTCGGCGGCGTCCTTGCGCAGGCGGAAACGCCGCAGCACGACGAAATTCACCAGATGCATGTGAAACGGATGCATATCGGGCACGCCCTCGGCGAGATGCGCCTGATTATTGCCGATATTGGCGACATACCAGCGCTCATAGCTGCCCTCTCGCGGGCGGATGACGGCGCGCCCCGCCGCCGGATTGTGCCGATAGAGATGCGCGTAGCGATAGATGGGCGGATAGCCGGCGGGATCGACATTGTCGGTCGCGAGCGGCCATAGCGGATCGGCGTGACGCGCCGCATGGGGCGGATTGGGATCGGCGGGCTCGAAGAAAAAGGCGCGCGAGACCTGATAGGCGACGCCCGCCGCGGGCTGGCCCTCCTCCCAAGGCGTCGCCAGCTTGGCGTCGAAGGGCACGGTGAAGGCGCTGGCGTCGCCTATGGGCGCGGTGGAGGGCCGCAGCTCCCACATTTGCGTGTCGCGCCAGGGTCCGCCGGTGATCGGGCTGACCGGCTCGACATCGGCCTTGCCGGCGGTGTCATTCATCAGCAGCACGAAGCGATTGCGCACCACGGACGCATCGGCGTTGGCGCGCGTCAATGCGGGCTTGCTGGCGTCCCAGCGGAAGCTCTCGTCATCGGCGTAGCGCAGCAAAATCTTGTCGAGCGTGACGCGATCGAGCGGCGGCTGCGTCACGGCGTGATGCGCCGCCGGCGCAGCGGCGCCCCCGGCCCCATGCGTATGCGCGGCGTCGACGATGCGGAACTCCATCACATTGGCGAGCGGCAGATCGGCATGCGGTCCGTCGCTCTTTTGCGTGAAGGCGATCGCCTTCAGCGCCTCCGGCGTTCCCGGCGCGAAGACGGAATTGGCGTCGTTCTGAAAGATCGGCTCCTGCTCCGGCTGCGCCGGGTCATAGCCCGCGATCGACAGATTGACGAGATGGAGAGAGCCGAGAACGTCATTGTCGATTTGCGTGAGATCAAGCAGCACGTCGAGACGCTCGCCCGGCGCCAGCAGCAGATAATCCAGCTCCTCGAGCTTCTCGCCGCGGCTGAACAGGCCGCCGTCATTGCCGATGGCGGTGAGAAGATCGCCATACCAGATCTTGCCGCCGATCTTGCCGTCGGGATCGGCGAGCGTCAGCGCATAGCTGCGCGCGTTGGAGCCGTTGAGGATGCGCAGGCGATAGATCTTCGGATTGACGTGGGCGTGCGGCCACGGCCGGCCATTGACGAGAATTGTGTCGCCGAGAAATTCCGGCCGAATGAAGGAGCGCTTGCCGGTCGCCGGATCCTTTTGCAGCGGCACGCCCTTCAGATAGCTCACCCCGGCGCCGTCGGCGTTCAGGCAGCGGTCCTGAATGACGAGCGGCAATTCCTGCGTCTCGTCGCCGATGAGATGAAAGAGCTCCGTGTCCGAATTGTCGCGCACGAAATAGAGGCCCGCGAGGCCGGCGTGCACCTGCACCGCCGTATTGTCCATGCCATGATCGTGGAACCACAGCATGGCCGCGCGCTGGTCGTTGGGATAGCAATAGGAACGATAGGCCGGCATTCCATAAGGATTGCCCTCGAAGCTCGCCGGGCTCAGCGGCCAGCCGTCGGAATCCGGCCGCGCCTTGGCGCCGTGCAGATGGGCGACGACTCCGACCGGATAATTCATCGATTTATACTGGTCTATGTCCTCGGCGAGATCCATGGGCGGCGGATCGATCGGCGGCATGGCGAGCGAGCGCGCGTCGCCGGGCTTTTCCGCCGGCATGGAGCCGATTCGGTTGATCCAGACCACCTCGAGCGGGCGCCCGCGCGTGACATTGACGATGGGGCCGAGATAATTCTCCAGGCTGGCGGCGCGCTCCTGCGGCGAGCCCTGACGAATATAGCACCAGGCGTTGGGCGAAGCCGGCGCGGCGACCGCATCGGCATATTTGACGCTGCGCGCCTCGACCGAAATAGCGATCTTGCCCCAGCCGCCGGTCTGGCCGGCGCCGATGACGTCGAGGGCGGCGAGCGGCAGGTGATTGTCGAATTTCATGAGCATGAAACAAAATCCTCGAGAAGCAAGCAAATCGAACGCGAAACCGCGGTCAGGAGAATGATCGCCCATATTGTGGCGAACAATGTGACGGATCGTCTCCTTTGGCCGAAATCGGACTCCCGCCGCACCGCCCTCGCGCCCCGTCCCCCGGCGTGCTAACTCCTCCCCATGCCCTCCCTCCCCCCGCAGGCGCGCGCGCTGCTCAAATCCGTGTTCGGCTATGAGGACTTCCGGCCCGGCCAGGCGGAGATCATCGCCGCCGTGCTGGCCGGCGAGCCTGTGCTCGCCATAATGCCGACGGGCAGCGGCAAATCCATGTGCTATCAGCTGCCGGCGCTCGTCGACGGCAAGCTCACCGTGGTCGTCTCGCCGCTCATCGCGCTGATGCGCGATCAGGTGCGGCAGATGCGCGCCTATGGCGTGCCGGCGGCGACGCTCAATTCCATGAACGACGCCGCCGAGAATGACGAGGCGCGCCGCGGCATTCGCTCCGGCGAATTGCGGCTGTTGTTCGTCTCGCCGGAGCGGCTGGTCATGCCCGGCCTCATCGCCGAGCTGCAACGCGCCGGCGCAGCGCGCCTCGCCATAGACGAAGCGCATTGCGTCTCCGAATGGGGTCATGATTTCCGCCCGGAATATCGCGAGCTCGGAGCGACGGCGGCGACGCTCGGCGCGCAAGTCGTCGGCCTCACCGCCACCGCCGACAAGGCGACGCGCGCCGATATCGCCCAGCGCTTGTTCAAGACCAATCCGCATGTTTTTCTTCACAGCTTCGATCGGCCCAATCTGGCGCTCAATTTCGCCGCCAAGGACAGTCCGCGCCGCCAGCTGCAACGCTTTTTGGACAAGCATCGCGGCGAGAGCGGCATCGTCTATTGCTCCTCGCGCGACGCGACGGAAAAGCTCGCCGCCTATTTCGCCGAGCAGGGCCACGAGACCATTGCCTATCACGCCGGGCTCGAGCAGACGCTGCGCAATCGCAATCAGGATCGCTTCCTGCAAGAGGACGGAATCATCGCCGTCGCGACGATCGCCTTCGGCATGGGCGTCAACAAGCCGGACGTGCGTTTCGTCGCGCATGCGGACATGCCGTCCAGCGTCGAATCCTATTATCAGGAGATCGGCCGCGCCGGCCGCGACGGATTGCCGGCCGACACGCTCACGCTCTACGGTCTCGACGACATGGCCTTCCGCCGCCGGCAGATCGATCAGAAAGACGTCGCCGATGAGCGCAAGCGCATAGAGCACGACCGCTTCTCCGCCCTCGCAATGCTCTGCGAGACGCCCTCCTGCCGGCGCCAGACCTTGCTCGCCTATTTCGACGAGGAGAGCCCGCCCTGCGGACGCTGCGACGTCTGTCTCGGCCAGGTGCAGGTCTATGACGGCACGGTGGATGCGCAAAAGGCGCTTTCCGCCGCCATGCGCACGGGCCAGCGCTTCGGCGCCGGCTATCTCGCCGATATTCTCATCGGCGAGGCGAGCGAGGCGGTGCGCCGCAACGGCCATGACTCCATAAAGACTTTCGGCGTCGGCAAGGATCGCTCCAAGCAGGATTGGAGCGCGATCCTGCGGCAGCTCTTCGCGGCGCGCGCTCTGGCGAGCACGGAGCATGGCGGCTTTCACCTGACGCAAAAGGGCGAGGATATTCTCTTCGGCCGAGCGCAGATTTCGCTGCGCCGCGATCCGCTGACAGCGAAGGCGCCGCGCGGCAAGCGCGGCGAGGCGCCGCGCGCGACGCCGCTGGACGAGCAGGAGGAGCGCGTGCTGGCGGCGCTGAAGAAAAAGCGCCTGGAGCTGGCGCGCGACGCCGGCCTGCCCGCCTATATGGTCTTCCCCGATCGCACGCTGATCGAGATGGCGTCGCGCCGCCCGGCGACGCTCGACGAGATGCGCCGCGTGCAAGGCGTCGGCGAGCACAAGCTCGCGCAATATGGCGACGCTTTCCTCGAGGCGCTGTCCGACGCGCTGCGCTGAGCCGACCGACCGCATTATCGACGAGATCGGCGACGACGATCGCGGGTCTTCTGACCGGCCGGCGCTCCGGCAACACGATCACCGCTCGGCTCGTCGCTCTGCATATGGCGAGCGTGTTCGGCCTGCCCTATCGCATCTTCGTCTGCGCGCTCGGCCTCGTCATCGCCATGCTGTCCGTCACCGGCGTCTATATCTGGTGGAAGAAGCGCGCGCAAAGCGCATTCGTCCGCGCACGACCTCCAGAGAAGTCTCGCGAAAGTATCATGACAGATTGGCGATAGGAGTCGAAATAGAGTGCGTTATAAGAGAGCGGCTGCTCTGTTCGGGGCGAGCGTCGTCGTGAGGTTCATGTGAGGTTTCGTTCCGACGCCTATTCTCCGGCGACGCGCGCAGAACCATTGTTTTTCTCGGCTCTGAGCGAAGGGCGAGGCGCGCTGTCGAACGCGCTTTCATCCTATCGTCTGCGTCGAAGCCTGCGCGACATGGCGATGATTTCGGTCTTCGCGCTACCGGCGCTCGCTCTCGGCGAAGAGCAGACGGAAGATAGCGCTACCGCGCAGGCGCGCGCGCGAGACGACGCCAAGAACAGCGGCGCGCCCAAGGCGAAGAGTCTCGGCAAGGACGTCGCGGGCGTCTTCGTCAATGCGTCGGTCGCCGATTCCGGCTATTCGCCGGGCTTCGTGATGCGCGGCTTTCCCGGCGGGCTCACTCTGTTCGACGGCGCCGCGCATGGCTTCAGCACGCAAGACGTGGCGCAGCCACCTCGCGCCGCAGCAGATGCTCGGCGCCACGCTCGGCTATCGTTTCGACGAGCATTGGAAGCTCGATGTGAGCGCCAGCAATCTCACCGATCGGCTGAATTTTACTTCCGGCGGCGCGCTCTTTCGTGGCGAGCCGCGCTCGATCTCGGCGACATTGTCGTTCAAATATTGACGGCTCAGCCGCGCAGCGTCGCGCCGATCAAAACGAGGCAAGGTCCTTCGAGCGTCTCCTGCGCGACGCGCTGCGGCAGATCGCCGATCGTGCCGGCGATGATGCGCTGCTGCGGCGTGCTGGCGCGCTCGACCAGAAAAGCCGGCGTCGCAGGGTCCATCCCTTCCTCGAGCAGGCGCTTCGACAGAGCGGGAAGCGTGCGATTGCCCATATAGACGGCCGTCGTCGCGCGGCTGTCGGCGAGCGCGCGCCAATCTATGTCCTCGGGGAATTTGCCGTCGCTCGTATGCGCGGTGACGAATTGCACGCGGCGCGCTGTGTCGCGATTGGTGAGCGAAACTTCGAGCGCCGCCGCCGCGGCGAGCGCCGCCGTCACGCCGGGCACGATCTCCGCCTCGAGGCCGGCGGCGCGAATGGCTTGGATCTCCTCATTGGCGCGGCCGAAAATCATCGGATCGCCGCCCTTGAGGCGCACGACATTCTTGCCTTCCTTGGCGAGCTTCACCAAGAGAGCGGTGATCTCCTCCTGCTTCACCGAAGGCGCATAGCCGCGCTTGCCGACATTGATGCGCACCGCCTCGCGCCGCGCGAGATCGAGCACGGCGGCGGGCACCAGATCGTCGAAGAGAACGACATCGGCGCCGACCAGCGCGCGCAACCCTTTCAGCGTCAGCAACTCGGGATCGCCCGGCCCGGCGCCGACCAGTGTGACGCGGCCCCGCGCGGAAGCTTCGTCGGCGCGGCGCGTCTCCTCGAGCAGAGCGTCGAGGTCGCTGTCCTGCGGCGCATGTTCGATGCGCGCGAAAGCCTCGCGCGTAAAACGCCGCCAGAAATCGCGGCGCGCGAAAAAATCGAGCCCCGAGGCCATCACGCGCGGACGCCATGCGCGCGCCGCTTTCGTCCAGGCGGAGAAGCTCGCCGGAATCAGCGTCTCGACGCGGGCGCGCACCGCCTGTGCGAAAGCCGGCGCTGCGCCGCTGGTCGAGACGCCGATCACGAGCGGAGAGCGATTGACGATGGCGCCCATCAGAAAATCGCTGAGCGCCGGCCGATCGGTGAGATTGACGGGAACGCCATGCGCCTTGGCGGCGTCGCGGAACGCTTGCGCCTCGGCGTCGTCCTCGATGACGGCGAGCGCCATGGCCGCGCCGGCGAGATCATCGGCGCGCCAGCCACGCACGATCAGCGTGAGATGCGACCGCGCCGCGGCGACCGCCTTCAGGCGCGGACAAGGCTCCGTCGCGAAGACATCGACCTGCGCGCCAGCCGCGGCGGCGAGGTCCGCCTTCCACGCCGCGCCATCGGAGCCGCCGGCGACGACGACGCGCCGCCCTTCGAGAGCGTAGAACACCGGCAGGGTCGCGAGTTCCTGCATCAGCTCGGCTGGGACTTCGTCTGGCTTGCGCGTCAACTCGGCTCTCTCTCCACGCTGTCATCAGGTTTCCGGCCGAGCGTTCGGCGCCTCCCCCACTCCCCACTCGCGGGGAAAAGGAAAGCGGCGAGCGCAGCGCGAGCCGGTCGGAAACCATATCACGAGGGCATTTAGCCTCTATCCGGCAAAAGAAAAAGCGGCCCGCGAGGGCCGCTTTCGCCAACCGAACGAAAGATTCGGATTACTTCTTCTTGCCGTCCGCGCCGAACTGGCTGAGATAGGCCCAGACATTGTCCTGGTCCGCCTCGGAGGCGAGGCCCGGGAACACCATTTTGGTGCCGGCGACCTTGGCCTTCGGATTCTTGACGAACTCCTTGAAGGCGGCCTCGTCCCAGGTGATGCCGGAGCCCTTGAGCGCGTCGGAATAGGTGTAGCCCTCGACCGTAGCGGCCTTGCGGCCGTTGATGCCGTTGAGCTCGGGAGCGACGGCGTTCTTCGCCGTCTCGCCGACTTGGTGGCAGGCCTTGCACTTGTTGAAGACCTTCTCGCCCGCCGCGGGATCGCCGGCGGCGATCGCCTGGCCGGCCGTGGCGACGTAAGCGACGCTCGCAGCGAGCGCCAGTTTGGAAATGATATGCATCCTCGTTCCTTTCCTCGAAGCGTCGTCCCCTGGGAACCGACTGTCTTGGTCTTTCCGGCCCCAGGCGTGACGCCAGCGCCGATCGTTCATCCCGCGGCCGGGAAACTATATCGGAGCGCTATTGGTGACAATATGCTCCGCTCGCTGAACGCAGCGTGAAATCTCATTATGTAACGCGGCGCAGCGTCAGATTTATGCGTCCGCCCGCGGAAAAGAGCGGCGAGGCGAGCTTCGGCGCGAGTTCCGGCAGCAGCCGATCGACGCCGTGAAAGCGCAGCCGCGCCGGCCCGCCCAGCGTCAGCACATCGCCCGACGACAGCGCGAAGACGCGCGACGAATCGGAGCGCCTCGCGCCGCCGAGACGAAATCGGCAATCGGCGCCGAGAGAAACCGAGAGGATCGGCGCCGAAAAATCGGCCTCGTCGCGATCCTGATGCAGTCCCATTCGCGCATCCGGCGCATAGAAATTGACGAGGCAGGCCTGCGGCGGATGCGGATGCTCGGCCAGCGCGGCCCAGGCGTCGAGCAGCATTTGCGGCATGGGCGGCCAGGGCGCGCCGGTTTCGGGATGGCGCGCCTCATAGCGATAGCCGCGCGACTGATCGCTGAGCCAGCCGAGCGGACCGCAATTGGTCATGCGCACGGAGAAGGGCTGTCCCGTGCGTGGCATGGTCGGCGTGAAAAAAGGCGCGGCGGCGATCACGCTCTCCAATTCGCGCAGCAGCGCCGTCTGCGCGGCCTCGTCGAAATAGCCGCGATAGAGGCGAACGCCCGGCTCCATCTCCGCCATGATCGCTCCCTCGGACGCGGAGCGGCCGCGCGTCACCGGTCGAGCACTTCCTTGGTCGCGACGGTCGAATCGGAATTGAGCCGATAGACGATCGGCACGCCGGTGGCGATCTCGAGCGAGGACACAGATTCGGGCGTCAGCCGATCGAGCACCATGGCCAGCGCGCGCAGCGAATTGCCATGCGCGGCGACCAGCACGCGCTCGCCGCGCATGGCGCGCGGCAAAATCTCCTGGCAGTAGAAGGGCAGCACGCGCGCCACCGTATCCTTGAGGCTCTCGCCGCCGGGCGGCGCGACGTCATAGGAGCGCCGCCACAGCCGCACCTGCTCCTCCCCCCATTGCTGGCGCGCCTCGTCCTTGTTGAGGCCGGAGAGGTCGCCGTAATGGCGCTCGTTCAGCGAGCGGCTGCGAATGACCGGCACATCCTTCTGCCCGAGCTCCTGAAAGACGAGATCGAGCGTATGCTGCGCGCGCAGCAGCAGCGAGGTGAAGCCGATGTTGAAGCGCAGATCCATGCGCTTGAGCTCGCGTCCGGACCGCCGCGCCTCGTCGATCCCCTTGGGGGTCAGATCGGGATTCTTCCAGCCCGTGAACAGGTTCTTGGCGTTCCACTCGCTTTCGCCATGGCGGAGGAGGACGAGAATACGGTCCATGCGGGCTATGTCCCTCGAATCGAACGATGCGGCGCGCGCTCAGGCGCCGGCGAGGCCGAGCACATCGGCCATGGAATAGAGGCCGGCCGGCCGGCCTCGCGTCCAAAGAGCGGCGGCGATGGCGCCGCGCGCGAAAATGCCGCGATCCTCGGCGCGATGGGCGAGCTCGATGCGCTCCCCCGCCCCGGCGAAAATCACCGAATGCTCGCCCACCACAGTGCCGCCGCGCAGCGAGGCGAAGCCTATGTCGCCCTCGCGGCGCGCGCCGGTGAGCCCGTCGCGGGCGCGGGCGCTATGCTCGGCGAGGGAAACCTCCCGCCCCCGCGCCGCCGCCTCGCCCAGAAGCAGCGCCGTGCCGGAAGGGGCGTCCACCTTCATGCGGTGGTGCATTTCGACGATTTCTATGTCCCACGCCGGGCCGAGCGCCTTGGCGGCGCGCTCCACCAGCACGGCGAGAAGATTGACGCCGAGGCTCATATTGCCGGAGCGCACCACGGGAACGCGCTCGGCCGCCACGGCGAGCGCAGCGAGATCGTCGCTCGAAAAGCCGGTCGTGCCGATGACATGGGCGACGCCCTGCGCCGCAGCGAGGCCGGCCGCCGCCACTGTCGTCGCGGGCGTCGAAAAATCAATGGCCACATCGGCGGTCGCCAGCGCGGCCGCCGCATCGGCTGAGAGCCGCACGCCATTGGCGGGCCGCCCGACCAGCAGGCCGGCGTCCTCTCCGAGGACGAGCGAATTGGGCGACACGACCGCTCCGGTCAGCGCGACCCCTTTCGTCTCGCCGGCGGCGGCGATCAGCATCCGGCCCATGCGGCCGGCGGCGCCGACGACGACCAGCCGCACATCGCTCATGACGCTCGCCCCCCTTGAATCCGCGCGGCCTCACTCGGGCCGGCGGCCAGTCTATACAGCCCCGATGCGCGAAAGAGAAGGGGAGACGCCCCACCCGATCGGGCGGCTATTTGCCTTTCGGGCGGAAGGCGACGACGCGCGCCGGATCGGTCTCTATATAGGCCGCGCCGATGAGATCGAGACAATAGGGCACGGCCGGCATCACGGCGTCGAGGCACAGCTCTATGGCGGCCGGCTTTCCGGGCAGGTTGATGACGAGGCATTTGCCGCGATGCGCGGCCAATTGCCGCGAGAGGATGGCGGTCGGCGTCTGCGCCAGCGACACTTTGCGCATCAGCTCGCCGAAGCCGGGCAATTCGCGCGGCGCCGCGGCCAGCGTCGCCTCCGGCGTCAGATCGCGGGGAGAGGGTCCTGTCCCGCCCGTGGTGACGACGAGGTCGCAGCCGAAATTGTCGGCGAGTTCGATGAGCGTGTCGCGCACGCTCTCGAAACCATCGGGGATGAGCCGCCGCTCGATGCGGAAGGGCGTCGTCAGCACCTTCTCGAAATAGGCGGCGATGGCCGGTCCGCTGATGTCCTCATAGACGCCGGCGCTGGCGCGATCGGAGGCGGTGACGACGCCGATGACGGCTTCCTGCTTTTCTGTCATGCCCCGCACAATAGCGGGTCCGGGACGCGAGACAACCGAAAGCTCCGTCGATTGTGACGGGGCGCGGCGCTCGTTTCGAATTGCGCTCGTTTCGAATTGGGGGGGCGGCCGTCCATCGCGACATCGGCTGTGATGCAGCGATTTATGAGATGCTCGAACATCGACGCGCGACGGCCGATCGATGCGATGTCCAGATGGACTCTAAAATCCGCTCGACAGGGTCCGAGACGATGGACGCCGTCCTGGGCGCGCGAAATATCGCGCGCCCGGCGGCGTCACGATCGCGGCAGCGGGAGACGCTCCCGCCGAATTCGCGTCGATTCGATAAGGATTATTCCTTCACCGAAGCCGGCTCGCAGCCGCACTTCGTGTAGCAGGCGTCCTTGTCGGACTTCGCCTTCTCGATGGAAGCGGGGGTCGACGAGAAGCGATTCTTGATGGAGACATATTCGAAGAAGCACTTGTCGACGCAGACGCCCTTCGCATCTTCATCCTTGATGTCGCAACCGGCGAAAACCGGACCGACCATGCCGAGCGACAGAGCAGCGGCCGTCACAATGGCGCGAATGTTCATTTGCCGTTTCCCTCTTTTGGACGCAGGGAGCATTTGTCCCTTATTTTGTTACAGGGCGCATCGTCCCGCGGGCAAATAGGCTGTTTTCGCTGCGCCTGTCAATGTAATTGACAGTTCTTTGGCGCCGATGTGAACAGAGCGAGACGCGCGCGGCAGGCCGCTATTTTTGCAATGCAGCATGAGACTTTGGGCGCCTCGGATTTGGCGCGCCTCTCTATCGCGGCGGAGAGGCGCTCGATCCACGAAGATATTCCTTCGCCGGTTCATGACCGCGCTTCGCCGCCTCTTCGATCCAGGTGAGCGCGAGCCTCTCGTCGCGCGCGACGCCATCCCCGTTTCGATAAGCGACGCCCAGATTGAACTGCGCCTGGGCGAAGCCTTGCTCGGCCGCCCGGCGGAACCAGTCGACGGCGCCGAGCGCGTCTTTTCGCCCCATCGTTCCGCTGAAAAGGCAATTGCCGTAATTATATTGCGCGGCGTCCAGGCCTTGCTTCGCCGCTTTCTCGAAAATCGCGCAGGCCGCTCGGGAATCTCGCGCGCCTCCATCGCCGGCCGCCATCATCACGCCGAGCGCGTTCAGCGCGTGCGCATCGTCGCGCGAGGCGGCTTCGCCCAGCCATTTCCGCGCTTTCACGCCATCGCGCGCGACGCCGTCGCCCTCATAGTAACGTCTGCCCAAATCTCTTTGCGCGCCCAAATGTCCGCGCTCTGCGGCCTCTATGAGCCAATTGATCGGATCACGACGATCGCAGGCGACGCCGCGTCCTCGCGCGCACATTTGCGCCAGATTGTATCGCGCATCGACGCTTCCTCTTGCCCAGGCGAGAAAGAACCATTCGGCGGCGGCCTCGTCGTTCGGATCGACTCCGTTCCCCTGCAGATAGAGAACGCCAATATTATAGGCCGCGACCGCATCCCCCTGATCGGACGCTCGCCGAAACCATCTCATCGCCTCGGAGAAATTCTGCCGAGGCCCGCTCTCGAGATAAAGGGCGCCGAGTCGAAACTGCGCGTCGACGTCGCCGCCCTCTGCGGCCCGCTCCAAAGCGGCCAGCGACGCCGCGTCGTCTCGCGCGGCTTTCGCCGCCAACGCCGCTGCGGCGGCGTCCCCCATGCCGACGTCCGCGCCGGCAGGCGCCGAGAAGATCACGAGGAAAAGAATGACAACAAGTCGCATGTCGAAACGCCGCCCGCCGCCGCGACCGTAGAATCGAACGAAGCGCGCGACAAGCTCATTCCGCCACGTAGATTTTTGCGCCTTTCTCGAGAAACTCCGCGCTCTTCTCGGCAAAGCCCTTGTCGCGCTCGGCGATGGCGGCTGCCTCCTCGCGCAGATCGCGCGTGATCTGCATGGAGCAGAATTTCGGCCCGCACATGGAGCAGAAATGCGCGAGCTTATGCGCCTCCTTGGGCAGGGTCTCGTCATGATAGCGGCGCGCCGTGTCGGGATCGAGCCCGATGTCGAACTGATCCTCCCAGCGGAAGTCGAAACGCGCTCTGCTCATCGCATTGTCGCGCTCTTGCGCTGCGGGATGGCCCTTGGCGAGATCGGCCGCATGAGCCGCGATGCGATAAGTGATGACGCCGGTCTTCACATCCTCGCGATCCGGCAGGCCGAGATGCTCCTTGGGCGTCACATAGCAGAGCATAGCCGTGCCGAACCAGCCGATCATCGCGGCGCCGATGGCGGAAGTGATGTGATCATAGCCGGGCGCTATGTCGGTGACGAGCGGCCCGAGCGTGTAGAAGGGCGCCTCACCGCAATCGCGCAGCTGCTTTTCCATATTCACTTTGATCTTGTGCATCGGCACATGGCCGGGGCCTTCGATCATCACTTGGCAGCCCTTGTCCCAGGCGATCTTGGTCAATTCGCCGAGCGTCTCCAGCTCGGCGAATTGCGCTGCGTCATTGGCGTCGGCGATGCAGCCCGGACGCAATCCATCGCCGAGCGAGAAGGAGACGTCATAGCGGCGCATGATGTCGCAGATCTCGTCGAAGCGCTCATAGAGGAAGCTCTCCGAATGTCGCGAGAGGCACCAGCGCGCCATGATCGAGCCGCCGCGCGAGACGATGCCGGTCACGCGATCGGCTGTGAGCGGCACATGGGCGAGACGCACGCCGGCGTGAATGGTGAAGTAATCGACGCCCTGCTCCGCCTGCTCGATCAGCGTGTCCTTGAACACCTCCCAATCGAGCTTGGTGGCGTCGCCGCCGACCTTCTCCAGCGCCTGATAGATCGGCACTGTGCCGATCGGCACGGGCGAATTGCGGATGATCCAGTCGCGGATATTGTGAATATTGCGCCCGGTGGAGAGGTCCATCACCGTATCGGCGCCCCAGCGGATCGCCCACACCATCTTCTCCACCTCCTCGGCGACCGAAGAGGTGATGGCCGAATTGCCGATATTGGCATTGACCTTCACCAGGAAATTGCGGCCGATGATCATCGGCTCGGCTTCCGGATGATTGATGTTGGCAGGGATGATGGCGCGCCCGCGGGCGATCTCCTCGCGCACGAAATCCGGCGTCACGAAAGCCGGAAGCGCGGCGCCGAAGCCCTCCCCCGCCTCGATCCGCTCCCCCGCCTGCGCGAAGGCGCGCTCGCGGCAGAGATTCTCGCGATGCGCGACATAGATCATCTCCTCGGTGACGATTCCGGCGCGCGCGAATTCGAGCTGCGTCGCCGGCGCCGAGCCGGCGGCGCGGCGGATGGCGCGCGGCGCGGGACAAGGCGGAACCAGCCGATCCTCGCCGACGAAGCCATTGTCCTCCGGCCTCACCGCGCGGCCGTCATAGGCCTCGAGCCCGGCGCGGCTCTCGAGCCAGCGGCGCGCCGCCGGCAGGCCGGCCGAAAGATCGGGCGTGAAACCGGCGCAGCTATAGGGGCCGGAAGGATCGTAGACGCGCAAAGGCGCGGCGCCGGCGGATGGATGAAGGGCGATTTCACGCACGGGGACGCGAATATCCTCGCGGCCGCGCGGGGAGGAATAGAGCTTGCGCGAGGCGCCGATCGGCCCGGTGGTCACGCTCTCAGGAGTCGTGGGGCGTTTGTCCTGCACGTTCATCGTCGCGCTCCCTGCTTGGACGGATGGGCGGCGGGCGACGAAGTCGGGCGCGCCGCTCCGAAAAATCGGATGACGCGTCCTGCTGGCCTTCCCTCGCGCCGGCATTACCCGGATCAGGTTCGATGGGTGCTTCTCAGCCTCTCCTCAGCGGAGCGGCGCCCCTCGCCATCGGCCAATTTTATCCGCGGCCTCGTATCGCGGCAAGCCCGCAGGCCGCGGCTGTGGCAAAAACGTGACAGGCCCCGAAATATTCACGGGCGTCCGGGCGATAGCGCTGTCGCGAGCCCCTCGCTCTGATAGGGTCGAAAACAATAGTGAGTCGTGGGATACGAACGCCGCCGGGGTTGCCGAGTGCTGCTAAATGGCGTGTGAACGGCGACCGATCTGGGGCGGGGCGATAAATGAGCGGATATTCCTGGCGTAATCTCGTCTCGACGGCGGCTCTCACAGCCTCGCTCGCGACTCCGGCGCTCGCCGCGGACGGCTATTTTCTGATCGGCTATGGTCCGCGCCAAAAGGCGCTGGGCGGCGCCGGCGTCGCCGATTCGCGCGAGTCCATGGCGCTTTCCGTCAATCCGGCCGGCATCGTCGATCTCGAGCGCCAGATGCATCTGGGCATAAGCGCCGTCATGCCGGAGCGGGGCTATTCGACCGAAGGCCTGCCCAAAGTGGTGGCGCCCGGCGACATTCGCAGCGGACGGCCGATCTTCCCTGTGCCCAACAGCGCCTATGTCTCGCCGATCGACGCCAATTCGTCCTGGGGCACGGCCTCCTACGGCAATGGCGGCATCGCCACTTCTTTCGATTTCGGCCATTATCACCCGCCGTTGGGCGGCCCCTTCGGCGGCGGCTACGCCGGCGTCAATCTGGAACAGTCTTTCACCAGCTTCGCCTATGCGCAGAAATTCGGCTCGCTGGCGATCGGCATAGCGCCGACGCTCGCGGTGCAGATGATCAATCTCCAGGGCCTCAAATCCTTCTCGCCCTATTCGAGCGACATGTATCGCCTGTCCGACAATGGCTACGACTGGTCCTTCGGCGGCGGCGTCCGCTTCGGTATGCAATGGCGCGTGACCGATCAGTTTCGTATCGGCGCGGCCGCCTCGACGCCGATGTTCATGACGCGCTTCGCCAAATATGCGGGGCTTTTCGCCGATGGCGGCCGCTTCGACATTCCGGCGTCGATCGTCGCCGGCGTCGCCTATGACGTGACGCCCGACCTCACCGTGATGGCCGATTGGCGCCATATCTTCTATTCGGGCGTCTCCTCGGTGAGCAATCCGAGCTTCCCGGTTCTCTATCGGACCCTCGGCTCTTCGAATGGCCCCGGCTTCGGCTGGAAGGACACGGATTCGGCGTCCTTCGGCGTCGAATGGCGCGTCCAGCCCGGCCTCGCCCTGCGCCTCGGCTATCATTATGCGACCAATCCGATCCCGACGGACAGCGTGACCCTCAACCTGCTCGCGCCGATCATCAATGCGCATCATGCGAGCGCCGGCCTGAGCTACGCCATCACAAAGAATTCGACGATCGATCTCGCCTTCGTCTATGGCTTCAAGAACAGCGTCCGCGGGCGCGAGGCTCTGCCGCAGACGCCATCGACGCCGTTCGGCGCCTATAATCAGGCCGCCAATGTCAATCTCTGGCTCCGCGGAACCGAAGTCTCCATCGGCTGGAACTACAAGTTCGACCTCGGCGACGATTCCTTCATCCCGACCCATCTCTGACAGGGGGCTCGCGAGGCTCCGCCGCCTCAGCGGACGGAGCCTCTGTTCGGGCGATCAGCCGACGACGATTTTCGGCGGCGCGCGACGCGACTGCGTCTCCAGCAAATTCTTCACCTTGGCGGCGAGTTCCTTGTAGATCGCCGCATGGGGCCCGTCCGGCGCGGAGGCCACGACCGGCGTGCCGGCGTCCGAGGTCTGGCGGATGGCGAGATCGAGCGGCACCTCGCCGAGGAAAGGCACGCCCAGCGCCTCGGCGTCCTGCCGCGCTCCGCCATGCGAGAAGATGTCGGTGCGGCCGCCGCAATGCGGGCAGAGGAAATAGCTCATATTCTCGATGATGCCGAGAATGGGCGTCGAGACCTTCTGGAACATGGCCACGCCGCGGCGCGCGTCGATCAGCGCCAGATCCTGCGGCGTCGAGACGACGACCGCGCCGGCGAGCGGCACTTGCTGCGCCATGGTCAGCTGCGCGTCGCCGGTGCCGGGCGGCATGTCGACGACGAGCGCGTCCAGCTCGCCCCAGGCGACCTCGCCGAGCATCTGGCCGAGCGCCTGCGCCACCATCGGCCCGCGCCAGACCATGGGCACGTCCTCCTCGACGAGAAATCCTATGGACATGATCTTGAGCCCATAGGCCTCGAGCGGAATCATCTTGTTGCCGACGACCTCCGGCTGGCCCTTGAGGCCGAACAGCCGCGGCGCCGAGGGGCCGTAGATATCGGCGTCCAGAAGGCCGACGCGCCAGCCCTGCGCCGCGAGGCCGAGCGCCAGATTGGCGGAGGTTGTCGATTTTCCGACGCCGCCTTTGCCCGAGGAAACCGCGACGATATATTTGATCTTCTCGATCGCGGCGATCGTCTTGCGCTGCGGCGCCTGACCCGGAGGCGGAGCGGCGGGCGCCGGCGCCCGCTCGGCGGTCAGCGTCACGATCGCCGACTCTATCCCCGGCACGGTCTTCACGGCGCCCTCCACGGCGACGCGCAGCACCTCGAGCTCCTTGGCCCGCGCCGGATCGCCGGTGAGCGAGACGAAGGCCTTGGCCCCCGACACATTGACTCCGCTGACGAGGCCGGCCGCGACAATCGATTTGCCGTCTGGACCGGCGACGCTCTCCAGCGCTTTCAAGACTGATGCTTCATCGGCCACTGTCTTCGCCCTTTCGCACGAACCCGCATCCGACGCCCTCGCGAGGAGGGCGTCTTTTGGAAGCGTTCTACGCAATCGGTATGCCGATATTCGGCCGATGCGTCTACGGGTCCGCGCGAAGCGGCGTCACGCCCGCTGCTTCTGAACGAGAGCGTTGCGGATGAGGCCGACGATGGCGGTGACGATCGCGCCCGACACGCCGCCGCCGACGAGCTGTCCGGCGAAGACGGCGATATCGAAGCCGCCATTGCCCGCCGCGCCGGCCAGCGCCGGAACGAGTGAGGTGAGTATGGAGCCGCCGCCCGCGCCGCCGAGCGCGCCGACAATGGCGTTCGCGATGGGGCCGAGATCGAAATTCTTATTGGCCTTGGCGACGCCTGAGCCGCCGGCCGCGCCGGCGAAGAGCTGGATAATGAGATTGATGAGCGTCTCCGACATGGGCTGCGCCTTTCGTCCACGGTTAACGACCGTAACGAACTCGCGCGCGGCGGGAGATAATCAACCCTGGCGCAGCCGCCGAGCCGCCCAGCGCCTTTTCAGCCCGCCTTCTTTTTCTGTCCGCCTGTGCTCAATCGCTGGAAAATCCCGGGCATCATGAAGTCGGCGCGGTCACGAATGAGCTTGCTCGCCTCGCTGGCGTCCTGCGCGCTCGCCCGGCCGGCCGAAAGCCGATGCATCCTGCTCCCGATTTCCCGGTCGAGTGTTTCCAGGTCCGGCTTCGGCCAATTCTGAGCCAATGGTTTCTTCATGACTCGATCGCCTCTGTTCGCTCGCATTGAAGATCGGCAATTTTCGCGACCATGGCAAGGGCGTTCGCGAGAATCCACAACGGCTCGACCGGATCGCTCGCCCGCTCGTCCTCACCTCGCCGAATCCAGAACCGGCCGGGCACATCGCTGGTCGCGACGACGACCCCGATGATTTCATCCGCGCTCGCCCCGATGGGAATGGAAGCGATCGAGCGATATCTCGCGAGGTCTTCCTCGCGCCGATTCGGGTCCGGACCGTCGAACAAGGCCCTCGCCTCCGGCCCCGACGTATCGCCGGCGACGATTTCTCGACGCGTCTGAAAAGCTATTCCGACATGCCCCTCACCCGGCTTCCAGGATCGATGCGGGGCCATCTCCTCGACGCGCATCGGCCTGCGGCAGACGGCGCATTGCAGAAGCTCTCTTTGAAAAGAATAGATATAGATCGCGAAGTTCCAACGATCGGCGTTCATTCCGAAGAGGATGTCCTTTTCGGATACGACGATGTCCAGCATCATGCCGAATCGTCGGCGCTGCTCGTCTTCGTCTCCGGCGCCGGCGACGAGGACGCTTTCCACGACCTCACGCAGCGCGGCGGCCGTCGAATAGAGTCGCGTAAACCACTCGAAATCGACACCGAGATCGGCGATCTGCCGATCTCTCTCATCGACGAGATCGGCGAGCGCGTCGGCGCGCTCTATCGCATCGGCCGCGCCTTCGTCGACGATTTCCAGCACGCCGCCGCCGACGAGAACCAAAACGCCGCCGAATATCTGAAAACTATACAAGAGCCATTTGTGGTCGGCTTCGACGAGATTGGCCGAGGCCCCCATTATGGCCGCGATGAAGCCGCCGCCGATCACGAGACCGATCTTTATGCCTTTGCGCCACTTCGAAAATCTCGTGAGGCTGCCGATGGTCCGCTCTTTGAGCCATTTTCGGTGATCCGCAATATTCGACGTCATAAAACGGCTTTCGAGAATATGACTGCTCGCCCAACGCGCGGAAGAGTAGCGTGAGCGAAGCCGAATGCAAGCATCCGCCGCTGTTCGACGCCCGAGCGAAGGCGCTTCGATACAGATTCCAGCGTCGCGCGGGAGCGAGCGGCCGGCCATCCGCCGACGCGTTCCTCGGCGAGCGACGACCCGAAGCGTCGCAGCTCTGAAACGAGCGGTAGCAACATCGAATCTTATAGTTAAATGGTCGGAGTGGCGGGATTCGAACCCACGACCCCTTGTCTCCCAGTCTCATTTAATCTCCCGAGCGCAGCCGACAGCAGCCGTAATATGCTGTTTTTTAGCCATTAATCGGCACGCCTAGCCTCCCTTCGTCGGTCGTCGTTTGGAGATTTCTAACCCATGGGTTAAATCTGCTCCACATACGACAAGGGGCCTAAAGCCATGGGCGAAAAGCTATCGGAAGCATTCATCAAAGCCTTTGCTCTGCCGTCCGGCAAAGATCGCCTCGAGATATCGGACGAAGGGTGCCGGGGGTTGCGCCTGCGAATCAGCCCGACCGATCGGACGTTCTATTTCTTCGGCGCTCCGAAAGGATCGACCAAACCCCAGCGCGTGAAGCTCGGACGCTGGCCCGACATGAAGCTGAAGGAAGCACAAGCCGCCTGCGCCGCCGTGCGCGCCAAGGTGATTGCGGGGGAGCGTCCGCCAGCTCCGGGCGAGACCGGGAGGGTCAGACGTTCGCCGAACTCGTCAATAAATATGTCGATTGGATCAAGCCGCGGAAGAAATCATGGGAGGCCGATAAGGCGCTCTTGACGAGGGCAGTAGCGGAACTGGGCGAAAAGAGACTGTCCGCCATGCGGCGGCCCGACCTGTTCGGCTTTCTGGACGGGATAGCGACGACGTCCCCCGTGAGCGCAAATCGTATACAGGCCTGCCTACGGACTATGCTCGGCTTCGCCGTCGAGAACGATCTCATAGGCGAGAACTTGCTCGCCGGGGCCAAACGACGGGGCGGAACGGAACGGTCGAAAGATCGCGTCCTGTCTGACGCCGAGGTCAAAGCTCTGTGGGAAGCCCTAGAGACGAGCGTCGGGCCATCTATCAAGCTCGCCCTGCGGACCATTCTATTGACCTGTGCGCGCCCTGGGGAGGTCGCCGCCATGCGCCGGGACGAATTAGACCTCGACGCCAAAGATGGCGCTCTCTGGACGATACCGGGTGACAGGACGAAGAATGGTCGCCTGCATGTGGTCCCGCTCTCTGCGACGGCAGTCGCCTGCATACGAGAGGCAATGGCGCATAGCGATAAGATCGGCGGTGGCGTCTATGTCTTCTGTTCGCGATATGAGGCCGCCGAATCGATAGCGCGGCACAGCATGTCGCAAGCCGTCAAACGCATCATTGCCGCGATGAATGAG
Source organism: Methylosinus sp. RM1 (assembly GCF_011378635.1). NCBI lineage: Bacteria > Pseudomonadati > Pseudomonadota > Alphaproteobacteria > Hyphomicrobiales > Methylocystaceae > Methylosinus > Methylosinus sp. RM1. Next base: position 2,973 of record NZ_WOVC01000003.1, on the reverse strand, counting down.
GCAAAGCCGGACTCGGCGAAACCATTCTCGCCTCATGATCTCCGGCGGACAGGTGCGACGCTCGCACGCGCCGAAGGTGCCGAACGTGACGCCGTAAGCGCACTTCTGAATCACACACGCTCGGACGTTACCGGGGTTTATGATCGCTACGACATGCTCAAAGAGAAACGCGAGGTTGTCGAGCTGTTAGCGAAACGCGTGGCGCGCATCATCGGATAACGTCGAGCGCCCGACCCCGCACGGCTATCAAACCTCGCAAGCGAAGTTAGCAATATCAGGCACTTGCAGCCTCGAATGCTGAAGTCAAAAGCGCCTCTTCGTGATTAACAATATATTGTCGGATAATTTATTCAACATTGTTACGCTTGCCTTCGTCAGCAAATCGCGATCAAATCCGCGTGCGCTTGCAACAACAAAGGTGAAAGCATGAAGCGTTTGAGTATGCTCTTAAGATTGGCCACTGCTATAGCCCAACTTATTAGAAGCGTTTGGGCTCTGCTCGACATGGCATCAAAACACGCAATAAAATAGCGCAAGCTGTATAGCGATAGCAGAATAAAATCTGCCGGAAACGAAGTGTGATGTCGACAGGTCAAATCCGCCGATGTCACATACCCATTGGAGCATGACGCCGGCGTCCCTATAACCTTACGGCGTATGAGGACGAGCATAGCGACGTACTGGACAAACGGGCAAAACTCTTCAAGGCCCCACGACCAAGGCCGTCGAATGATCGAAACCTGAAAGCGTATTCCGGTTAAGCTCTGAGCAAGCCAACAGCCGAGCGACAACCATCGACCAGACTAAGAACTTATGCACAGAGGGTCGTCGGTCCCACGTAACCCTCTTGACGCCCTCGGAGAGTTGGCGGACATAAAGCGTGCCTTCGCAAGAACAGCCTTTCAACTTTTCTTGCTGAGGAGACCGACTCCATGAAAATCGCCGCCTACCTGTGTAAGCGTTTCGTCGAGTGGCATCGCCGCGTTGACTGGAAAAGGCTTGCTAGTGCGCTTGGCGCTGTGAAGCTCGCCTACGATCTTTTCCGGGAAATCCGCGGGAACTGAACCTTTCGTGACCAATCAAAGGTTGACGCTTCAATGTCCGATGAAACCAATCACATTCCAGAAAATCTAACGCCTGCCCTTCCGACGTTGAGCGACAAGCTTTCCACGTTACTCGGTTTCCAGATTCCGACGATACCGCTGCCTCAGACGGCAAGAAACCTCGACAAAGCGGTAAGCCGTCTATTGCTCGCCGGCTCGGACAATCTAACGGGTCGTTTTGAACGAGGCACGCTTATCCGTCAAGCAAAGACAAGCGCCGACCTTAGGTTGATCGAAGAAGCTTCCAAACGACTCCCAAATCGGCTTGAAACAAATAGCAACCTCGCGGAACGCGCACTCGAATTTTCGCTATCGGAAAGCATACTTAGACAAACAAATAGAGAGGAAATAGCCAGACTAGCAATAACTGATTTACACGAAAAATGTCCCAACCAAACCACCGACGCGCCGACAGAAATAGATGACGACTGGTTAAATGAATACAGCCACCTATCGGAGAAAAAGGGGTCTGCCGACATTCAAATGTTGTGGGCTCGCATTCTGTCTGGAAAAATCAGAAACCCACAAAGTTTCAGCCTACGCTCGCTTCACTTACTATCAATGATAGATACACGAGATGGAAACATAATTCACAAAGCGTTATCATATACCATATCATCGAATTTCATTTTCACGTCACCTAATTTCAAAGACATTAATATATTCATAGAATGCGAAGATAATAACGTTCTATCTGGAACATCTGGGTTCTTACACACAAATTATAAAATACCGGCAGCTCCGGCCCCCATTCTTTTTAAAATGAGCGGAACTTTTTTAACAATCACATCACCGACAGAACGTGAATTAGATATTCCCTGTTATCCTCTTTCTCGTTTCGGAATAGAGCTACTGTCATTGTCAGCAGCATTCGAACGAAACATAGATTACGAAAATGATTTCATCATTTTTTTAAAGGCGAACGGAATAACGAACGTTACGCGCACGTTGTTGAAATCAGACGGAACCATTGACCCAAGCTCTATACGGGAAGTCTGAGTACGCTAGATGAATCGTTTTTCCACTTCGATGGCCCATTCTTTTATCGTGGAAATAGTCGCGCCGGCCCGTCAGCATAAAGGCCAGCGCGTCAATCGCCACCGTGACTTTCCCTATCGCGTGATAGAGCACGCCGAACGACTCGACGCGCGCCGTCTCTTGGCACAACATCTCACGACATGCGCCGATCGCCTGAAGCACCTTTTCCTTGTTTATAAAGGCGTCGAGCGCGTTGAACGCCGGACCATGGGCGTGGCTCCCCTTGCCTGTTCTGCCTTCGTTCTATAACATGCCGACCTCGTTGTGAAGGCGTAGACGCGCCGACGTTGTATTCGAACGGCCAACTGCGGAAGGTCGAGCCAATGAGCGAATGGGTTGTCAGATACTATGATTTCGATCTGCGAGACGTTGTGTCGTCTCGAGAACTGGAAAGCAAAGAGAGCGCGATAAGTCGCGCGGCCGCAATGAATATGCGTGAAGGCGAGCCGAGGGCGATCATTGGGCCGAACAACACCACGATAGAAGGTGCCAAACTCGACAAGCTTTTGGCCGCCGCGCGCGAACGGATACGTTGAGCCGAGAGGCGCTCTTACGCCCCCTGCCCTTACACTCTTGTCACGCAACCTCGCGCGACTGCAAACCTAGCCCCTGCCTCCAAGCGGCTAAAGTGAGACGCCGTGCTCCCCGCCCTGGGGCGAGGCGACGTCGCCGCGAGCCCTCGTCGTCGCCAATAATTGCACGCGACCCCGCGGCGTCTCTGCGTAAGCGCCGTCGCGACCCCATTGATTCTTTGGGTTCGGAAGGATTTTCGGATGTGAGATTCTTCGGAGGGACAGCCATGTCTCTGGAAGGATCCGAAGATGAACGAGAA